>DASXYE010000441.1:0-21476 GCA_036502695.1 Jatrophihabitantaceae bacterium | reverse complement strand
GGCCGCAAGATCGTCGATGCCCGGGGCCCGGTTATCTCGGCATCCGTGTCCGGCGCCGGTGATCGGCCGGGGCGTGCGATACTGGACCTGGTTGTCCGGCTGGAAACGCCAGCTGTTCGACCCGACGACGTTCTCGCAGCGTTGCGCACCGTCGCCGGCCTCGCCCGAGGAACACCACGCTGGGGATACCGCGCGGTGCGCCTGGCGCAGGGGCCGCTGACCGGAACCGGCGCGATCGGAGATCCGCTCGCCGCCGACCGGGTGACGCGCGAGACGACGCCGTAGTCCCTAGGACGCAGCGAAAACGTAGCCACCCCCGTGGCTAGCAGACTTCGCGGACCGCCCCGCCCGGCGGTTCGCCACAACCGCCTCTGTGCGGTCGCGGCTCGGACCGGATCCACTCGGCCCCGCAGCAGCGCCCGGAGGCCGAAATGGAGTGACCCGAGCACATGCTCGAATCCGACAACTTAGACACCCCTGCCGCTGCGACCGCGAGCGAGACCCCGGCCGCGGACGCCGCGCCGGCCACACCGCGCCGCGCGCCGCGCAAGGCGGCGGCCAAGAAGGCGCCGGCCAAGAAGGCCGCGCCGGATCAGCCGGATCAGCCGGCCGCGTCCGCGGACGCCGCCGCTGAGGCACCCGCACCACGCAAACGAGCGACGAAGCGAGTGGCGAAGGCGGCCAAGGCCCCCGCGCCCGTTGCCGATCCCGAGCCGGTGGCGGCCCCGGCCGAAGCGGTCGGGACTGACGACCTGTTGGCGGTCGCCGAGCCTCCGGCCAAGGCGCCGGCCCGATCTCGCCGACGCAAGGCGACGACCCCGTCCGCCGAGGCCAATGCCGCGGCCGACGCTGAGGCCGACTCCGCGGCCGGCTCCGCGGCGACGTCCGACGAATCCGCCGCGGCGGCATCCGCTGTCACCGCCGCTGCCCAGGCGGTGCTGTTCGTGGCCCCGACCGAAGCGCCGGCCCCCGCGCCGCGCCGCCGCCGGAGCGCACGCCCCGAGCCGGTCGTCGTCGAGGAAGAGGTGGCCGAGGTCGTGGCCGCCGAGGTCGACGAGGATCCCGACGAGGTGCGCGAGGCCGCCGCCGAGGAGGCATCCGGCGCGCGCCGGCGCCGCCGCCGGGGCCGCCGCGGCCGGGGCGGCAAGGCCCGCGAGTCGTCCGACGATGACGGCGATGCCGACGACGAAGAGGATGACGGCGACGTCGAGGTGAGCGCCGACGCCGCAGCCGACGTCGAACCCGACGCCGAGGCCGACGAGGACGACGGCGAGGCCACTGGCTCAACGCGCCGCCGGCGCCGGCGCCGCCGCAAGACGGGGTCCGGCGAGGACGGCGAGCCGACCGGAGACGATCCGCCGAACACGGTGGTGCATGTCCGCGAATCCCGTGGCAAGGCGAACACCGGCGACGACGGTGTCCGCGCGGTCAAGGGCTCGACCCGGCTCGAGGCCAAGCGCCAGCGCCGTCGCGACGGCCGCGACTCGGGCCGACGCCGTCCGCCCATCCTCACCGAGGCCGAGTTCCTGGCCCGGCGCGAGGCCGTCGACCGGGTCATGGCGGTGCGCCAGCACGGCGACCGCACCCAGATCGCCGTGCTCGAGGACAACATCCTGGTCGAGCACTACGTGACGCGGGCATCGGCCACGTCCTACGTCGGCAACGTGTACCTCGGCCGGGTGCAGAACGTACTGCCCAGTATGGAAGCCGCGTTCATCGACATCGGCAAGGGCCGCAACGGCGTGCTCTACGCCGGTGAGGTCAACTGGGACGCCGCCGGGCTCGAGGGCAAGGCCCGCGCCATCGAGAACGCGCTGTCGCCGGGCGACGCCGTGCTCGTCCAGGTCACCAAGGACCCGATCGGGCACAAGGGCGCGCGGCTGACCAGCCAGGTGTCGCTGCCGGGCCGGTTCCTCGTGTACGTCCCGGGCGCCGGTATGACCGGCATCAGCCGCAAGCTGCCCGACACCGAGCGGCACCGGCTCAAGACCATCCTGAAGAAGGTCGTTCCCGAGGACGCCGGCGTCATCGTGCGGACCGCCGCCGAGGGCGCGAGCGAAGAGGACCTCACGCACGACGTCGAGCGGCTCAAGGCGCAGTGGGAGGTCATCGAGAAGGCGGCCGCCAAGCCCAAGTCGGCGCCCACGCTGGTCTACGGCGAACCGGATCTCGCGACCCGTGTCGTGCGCGACGTGTTCAACGAGGACTTCCAGCGGCTCATCGTGTCGGGCGCGGACGCCTGGCAGACGATCTCCACCTACGTCAAGGATGTCGCACCGGACCTGAACGACCGGATCAGCCAGCACACCGGCGACGGTGACCTGTTCCACGACCTACGCGTCGACGAGCAGATCACCAAGGCTCTGGACCGCAAGGTGTACCTGCCCTCCGGCGGCTCGCTGGTCATCGACCGCACCGAGGCGATGACGGTCATCGACGTCAACACCGGCAAGTTCGTCGGCTCCGGCGGCAACCTCGAGCAGACGGTCACCCGCAACAACCTCGAGGCGGCCGAGGAGATCGTGCGCCAGCTGCGACTGCGCGACGTCGGCGGCATCGTCGTCATCGACTTCATCGACATGGTGCTCGAGTCGAACCGCGAGCTGGTGCTGCGCCGGCTCACCGAGTGCCTGGGCCGCGACCGGACCAAGCACCAGGTCGCCGAGGTCACCTCGCTCGGCCTGGTGCAGATGACCCGCAAGCGCGTCGGTGAGGGCTTGCTCGAAGCGTTCAGTGAGACCTGCCCGACGTGTGGCGGCCGGGGTGTGTTGCTGCACGCCGAGCCGGTCGAGCAGCGCCGGTCCGGCGACGGCGAGGAGAAGTCCTCGCGCCGCAAGGGCAAGCGCGCCAAGACGCCCGACCACGAGGCCGCCGAGACCGCGCTCAACGAGGAGCAGCGCAAGGCCGCGGCCGATGCGATGGCGGCCATCGCGAAGGTGGCCACGCACGACGGGGATGAGGCCTCCGCCGACGACGCGCCGCCCGCCGAACCGGCCGACGCCGCCGACGCCGCCGACGCTGCCGACGCTGCCGACGCTGCCGACGCTGCCGACACCGCGGCTGAGCCCGCCGCCGAGTCGGTCGCAGCCGCCACCGCGCCTGCGGCCGGGGACGAACCGGCCGCTCCGGCGCCCCGCCGCCGTCGTCGCGCGGCCAGCCGTCCGGCCGGACCGCCCGTGGCCGCCGAAGCCGTTCACTAGCGAGACGACCCCGCCGGGCCGCTTTGCCTGGCCCGGCGGGCGTGCCGTATCCTGGACGACGGCCCATCTGGTGGTGGGCCGCTATTGCGTGCGCGCCCGGTGGTCTCACCTAAGCCCGAGCGCAACCTGCGAACGTTTCTCGAGGAGTGGAAGTCCGCGATGTACGCCATCGTCAAGACCGGCGGTAAGCAATACAAGGTTGCCGTCGGCGACTCCATCAGCGTCGAGAAGCTGGACGCCGCTCCCGGGGACGAGGTGGCCCTGCCGGCCATCCTGCTCGTGGAGGACGGCGCCGTGACCCACGACGCGGACAAGCTGGCCAAGGTCGCCGTCAAGGCCGAGGTGGTCGCGCAGACCAAGGGCCCCAAGATCCGCATCCACAAGTTCAAGAACAAGACCGGGTACCACAAGCGGATGGGCCACCGTCAGCAGCTCACCCAGCTCAAAGTCACTGATATAGCGTCACCGCAAATCGCAGCCGGAAAGAAGAAGTAGCCATGGCACACAAGAAGGGCGCGTCCAGCTCGCGCAACGGCCGCGACTCGAACGCGCAGCGCCTGGGCGTCAAGCGCTTCGGCGGCCAGGTCGTGAACGCCGGCGAGATCCTGATCCGGCAGCGCGGCACCAAGTTCCACCCGGGCGCCAACGTCGGCCGCGGCGGCGACGACACGCTGTTCGCCCTGGTCGAGGGCAGCGTGCAGTTCGGACTGTCGCGCGGCCGCAAGACCGTCAGCATCGTCGCCGAGACCCCGCAGGCCTAACGGGCCCGAGCAGACGACAAGGGCGGGCCCGGGGAGATCCCGGCGCCCGCCCTTTTCACTGTGTTCAGAGCCGCTCGGCGTCGCCACGACGCCAGACGTTGCACAATCGCGAGAGGGATGAGGAGGCGGCACCGATGGCGAGCTTCATCGACCGGGTAGTGCTGCACGTGCGCGCCGGCAACGGCGGCCATGGCGTCGCGTCCATCCATCGCGAGAAGTTCAAGCCGCTGGGCGGTCCGGACGGCGGCAACGGTGGCCGCGGCGGGGACGTCGCGCTGGTCGTCGACCGCAACGTGCACACCCTGCTCGACTTCCACCACCACCCGCACCAGCGGGCCGGCAACGGCAAGCAGGGCGCCGGCAGCAACCGCAACGGGGCCGACGGTGGCGACATCGTGCTGTCCGTACCGGACGGTACGGTCGTGCTCGGCGAGGACGGCGAGGTGCTGGTCGACCTGGCCGGCGTCGGCGCTCGGTACGTCGTGGCCCAGGGCGGCCGCGGCGGGCTGGGTAACGCCGCCCTGGCCTCGCCGCGCCGGCGCGCCCCCGGGTTCGCCCTGCTCGGCGAGCCCGGCGAGGAACGCGAGCTGGTCCTCGAGCTGAAGAGCGTGGCCGACGTCGGGCTGGTGGGCTTCCCGAGCGCCGGCAAGTCGTCGCTGATCGCCGCCCTGTCGGCGGCCCGTCCCAAGATCGCCGACTACCCGTTCACCACGCTGGTGCCGAACCTGGGTGTGGTCAGCGCCGGCGACTCGACGTTCACCATGGCCGACGTGCCGGGGCTCATCCCGGGCGCCGCCGAGGGCAAGGGACTCGGCCTGGACTTCCTGCGCCACATCGAGCGCTGCGCCGTCCTGCTGCACGTCCTGGACTGCGCCACGCTCGAGCCCGGCCGGGATCCGGTCAGCGACCTGGACGCCATCGAGGCCGAGCTCGCGCACTACGAGGGCACGCTGGGCGACCTGCTCGATCGTCCCCGGCTGGTCGCGCTGAACAAGGTCGACGTGCCTGAGGGCGCCGACCTCGCGGCGCTCGTCCGCCCGGACCTGGAAAAGCGTGGACTGCGCGTGTTCGAGGTGTCGGCGGTGAGCCGGGCCGGGCTGCGCGAGCTGGCGTTCGCGCTGGCGGCCGAGGTCGAGGCCGATCGGGCCGCCCGCCCGGTGCCGGAAGCGCGCCCCGTGCTGCGCCCCGTCGCGGTCGACGACGCCGGCTTCACGGTCAAGCCCGGCGGCGAGGGATTCGTCGTGCGCGGCACCAAGCCCGAGCGGTGGGTGCGCCAGACCGACTTCTCCAACGACGAGGCCGTCGGCTTCTTGGCCGATCGGCTGGCCCGACTGGGCGTCGAGGAGGAGCTGACCCGGCTGGGCGCCGAGCGCGGGGCCGCCGTGACGATCGGCGCCGTGACGTTCGACTTCGAGCCGGCGTCGTCGCTGGCCGACGAGCTGGACGCCGAGTTCCGGCCGACCCGGCGCGGCACCGACGCCCGGCTCGAGCGCGACGACCGGGTGCGGGCCGACGAGCGGCGGGCCGCCAAGCGGGCCCGCCGGCAGCGCCCCGAAGACGAAGACGAGGACGCCGACGCATGACCCGGCAGGCGGTCGCCGAGGCGCAGCGGGTTGTCGTCAAGGTCGGCTCGTCGTCATTGACCGCCCGCGGGCGGATCGACCCGGCCCGCATCGATGCCCTGGTCGACGCGCTGGCCGCCCGCCGCGACGCCAACCGGCAGGTGGTGCTCGTGTCGTCGGGGGCCATCGCTGCCGGCATCGCGCCGTTGCGGCTGCGCGCCCGGCCCCGCGACCTGGCCACCCAGCAGGCGGCGGCCAGCGTCGGCCAGCTGCTGCTCGCCGAGCGGTACGCCACCTCGTTCGGCCGGCACGGGCTGACCGTCGGCCAGGTGCTGCTGACCGCCGACGACCTGCACCGCCGCGGCCACTACCGCAACGCCAGCCGGACGCTCGAACGGCTGCTGGCGCTGGGCGTCATCCCGATCGTGAACGAGAACGACACGGTCGCCACCCACGAGATCCGCTTCGGCGACAACGACCGGCTGGCCGCCCTGGTGGCCCACCTGGTGCACGCCGACGCCCTGGTGCTGCTGTCCGACGTGGACGGCCTGTACACCGCCGACCCGAGCCGCCCAGGGGCGCGCCCGCTCACCGAGGTGCGCGACGTCGCCGAGCTGAGCGGCGTCCGGCTGCGGGGGACGAGCAGCGGGGTCGGCACCGGCGGCATGGCCACCAAGATCGAGGCGGCCACCATCGCGACCAGCTCGGGCATCCCGGTCCTGCTCGCGGCGGCGGCGTCGGTCGGCGATGCCCTGGCCGGCCGAGGTGGTACCGCGTTTGCCGCCACCGCCGACCGGACGGCGTCCCGACTGCTGTGGCTGCGGCACGCCACGACTCCACAGGGCCAGCTGGTGCTGGACGACGGCGCGGTCACGGCGGTGGTCGACCGGCGGGCGTCCCTGCTACCGGCCGGCATCACCCGGGTCACCGGCGACTTCGAATCCGGCGATGCGGTCGAGTTGGTCGACACCGCCGGCACGGTGGTCGGACGTGGGCTGGTCAGCTACGACTCGGCCGACCTGCCGGCCCTGCTCGGACGTAAGACCCACGACCTGCCCGCGGAGTTCCGGCGCGAGGTCGTGCACCGCGACGATCTCGTCCTGCTCTGACCAGCTGACTGTCTGACTCGCGGTCACGCCCCGGTCACGAACTGTTCAAGCAAGTCCGGTCTTTCCTTCTGGCCCGGCCCACGTCATAGTTACGTTACGGGAGGTTCCTCCGGGTCGGTCGGAAGGGGCTCGTCATGAAAAGTGCTCGTCTGCGCACCGTCGCAATCGCAGTTGTGGGGGTTGTCGCCGCGCTCGGCGGCATGACCGCGTTAGCCGGTCCGGCGGTGGCCGCCAGCCAGTACGCGGCGCTCGGTGACTCCTACGCCTCAGGCGTCGGCAGCCGCACCTACTACAGCGACAGCGGCTCGTGTTACCGCTCGCCCGACGCCTACGCGGTGCTCGACGCCGCCCGCGTCGGCGCCACGTTGACGTTCAACGCGTGCAGCGGCGCGCAGACCGCCGACGTGCAGAACAACCAACTGACCGGGCTGTCGAGCGGCACCCGGTGGGTGACCGTGCAGGTCGGCGGCAACGACGCCGGGTTCTCGTCGGTGATCACCACGTGCGCGGAACCGTCCTGGCTGGGCGACTGCAACAGTGCGGTGGCCGGCGCGCAGAACACCATCCGCAACACCCTGCCGGGACGCCTGGACGGGCTGTACAACGCGATCCGCTCGCACGCGACGACGGCCAAGGTCGTGGTGGTGGGCTACCCGCGGATCTTCAACGGCGAGGACTGCAACGCGGCGACGTTCTTCAGCCCGAGCGACGAGTCGCTGCTGAATCAGACCGCCGATCTGCTGGACAGCACGATCAGCGCCCGCGCCTCGGCGCACGGCTTCGCGGTCGTCAACCCCGAGGCGGCGTTCACCGGGCACGCGGTGTGCGACAACCCGGAGTGGATCAACGGGCTGTCCAACCCGATCATGGAGTCCTATCACCCCAACCCGAGCGGGCAGACCGGCTTCGCCAACCTCGTCGACGACGACCTGACGTAAGTGCTTTTGGCCGGATGAGCCGCCCAGCGCGGTCCATCCGGCCAAACCGTCAGGACGAGACGGGGCGGAAGCGCTCGCGGATCAGGATCCACAGCGCCTCGACGCCGTCGCGCCAGGTGAGCTTCTTGCCCTCCTCGCGGCTGCGCGCCCGGTAGCTGATCGGGATCTCGTAGGGCCGCACGCCCCGGCGCAGCAGCTTGCCGGTGATCTCGGCCTCCATGCCGAAGCCGGCCGACTGGATGTCCAGGCTGCGGTACAGCGCGCGGGGGAGCAGCTTGAAGCACGTCTCGAGATCGCTGATGTAGCAGTTGAACAAGACGTTGGCCGCCGTCGTCACGCCGCGATTGCCGAGCACGTAGAAGTACGAGTACGAGTTGTGGCTGCTGAACGTCCGCGTGCCGTAGACCACGGTCGCCTCGTCGCGCAGGATCGGGGCGAGCAACCGGGGGATCTCGGCCGGCGCGTACTCGAGGTCGGCGTCGCAGATGATCACGTAGTCGCCAGTGGCCAGCTCGGCCGCGGTCCGGATCGCGGCGCCCTTGCCCTGATTGTGCGGGGCCAGGTGCACGCGGACGCGCTCGTCGGTCCGGACCGCGTCGTACAGCTCGCGGGTGCCGTCGGTGCTGCCGTCGTCGACGATCACGAGTTCCATGTCGCACTGGTACTCGACGTCGAGGACGGCCTTGACCGCCGCGGTCAGGGTGTTGACCTCGTTGTAGACGGGCATCAAGACCGAAAGCATCATGGCGGGCGAGTCTAACGGTAGGTCGGTCGGCATCCCGCGTTCACGACACCAGTTCGGGACGGGTGCGGAACCACTCGATCGTGCGCTTGAGCCCGTCGACCACCGAAATCCGCGGTTCCCAGCCAAGCTCGGCTCGGGCCAGCGAGATGTCGGGCTGGCGCACGGTGGGGTCGTCGGTGGGGCGCGGCACGAACCGGATCTGTGACCGCGACCCGGTCAGCTCGCGGATCAGCTCGGCGATCTCGAGGACGGTCATCTCGGCCGGGTTGCCGATGTTCATCGGGCCCGGGTGGTCGGAGTGCAGCAGCGCGACGATGCCCTCGATCAGGTCGTCGACGTGGCACACCGACCGGGTCTGCGAACCGTCACCGGCGACCGTCATCGGTTCATCGCGCAGCGCCTGGGTGATGAACGTCGGGATGGCCCGTCCGTCGTCGGGACGCATCCGCTCGCCGAACGTGTTGAAGATCCGCACGATCGCCGTGTCGACGCCCTTGCTGCGGTGGTAGGCCATCGTGATCGCCTCGGCGAAGCGCTTGGCCTCGTCGTACACACCGCGCGGGCCGACCGGGTTGACGTGCCCCCAGTAGGACTCGGGCTGGGGGTGCACCTGCGGATCGCCGTAGGTCTCCGACGTCGACGCCAGCAGGAACCGGGCGCCCTTCTCCCGGGCCAGGCCGAGCGTGTGCAGCGTCCCGATCGAGCCGACCTTGAGCGTCTCGACCGGCAGCTTCAGGTAGTCGATCGGCGAGGCCGGCGAGGCGAGGTGCAGCACCGCGTCGACCTCATCGCCGACGTGGACGTAGTTGGTGACATCCGCCCGCACCAGGCGGAACCCGGGCCGTTCGGCGAGGTGCGCCACGTTGGCCGGCGTCCCGGTGACGAAGTTGTCCAGGCACAGCACCTGATAGCCGTCGTCGAGCAGGCGCTCGCACAGGTGCGAGCCCAGGAAACCGGCGCCGCCGGTCACCACGGCCCGGCGTGCGTTGTGCGTCATCGTGGAGGGGTCCCTTCGGGTGGAAGCTCACAAAGGGTAACGTCGGCCACCCGCCGAGGTCGGCACCCGGTCAGCCGGGCCGCGGTCTGCGCGACGAGTGCCTCGTTCGGCTGCTGGTCGGTGATGACGATGACCCGAACCCCGCTCGGGGCGACCGAGGCCCGGCCCGCGGCCAGGTCGGCGGCGTTCGGCGGAGTGCCGGACGTTCCGACGTCGCTGAGCACGAAGGCGAACTTCGGCAGCGCGGCGACGTAGGACATCTGGCCGTTGTAGTTGAAGACGCTGTAGCCGCCGATCAGGTCGAACCGAAGGTGGGTGCGCAGCTGCCAGGCCATGACCCGGGCGGCGGGCTGCGGGCGGCCGAGGTAGGGCATCACGTACACCCGGGACCCGGACGGGATCGCCTTCACCGCCGAGGTGGTGAAGAAGCGCGGCGGGGTGAAGTCCAGGATCCCGTCGTAGCGGTTGGCCGGCCGCAGCGGGATCAGCGCGGCTGCCACGACCACCACGCCGACGGCGAAGGCGCGCCCGCGGAGCCGGGCCAGCCCCCAGGCCAGGATCAGCGCCACGAGCAGCGTGGTGATGAGGGTGAACCGGACCACGACGGTGCCGTCGAGCAGCGGCAGCTTGCGCAGCAGCCCCCACGGGCCGCCGCCGACGCGGTGGCCGTTCACATCGATCGGCGTGCCCAGGCTCAGCGCGACGGTGACGACCGCGGTGATCAGCCACCAGTAGGCGGCTCGCTCGCGGCGCACGATCAGCCAGGCGCAGATGCCGAGGGCCAGCACCAGCAGCGGCCAGCCGAGGTAGCCGGTGTTCTCCACGCCGTTGGCCGGGAACGTGGCGTTCGCGGCGATGTCGTCGTGTCCGGCGTAGTACTGCAGTACGCCGGGCCGCACGATCCCGGCCAGGTCGAGGCGCTGGCCGCTGGCCACCACGCCGTGTGGCAACGCGGCCTTGCCGTAGAACTGGTAGGCGAGCGGGATCCCGGCGATCACGACCGCGGTCACCGCGCCCACCCCGAGGCCGACGGCCGCATGCCGTACCCGCTCGGCGACCTGGCGCGGGTGCAGCGCCGCGAGTGCGGCGACCGCGAACACGGCCACCAGCGCGCCGAGCACCACGACCTCTTCGGAGAGCAGCAGCTGGATGCCGGTGGCCAGGCCCAGCCACAACCCGGTACGGCGCGCGCTCTTGCCCTGCACGACGAGCAACTCGTGCCCGAGCAGCAGGAGTAGCGGCGGGAACACGGCGATGGTCAGGTGCAGGTGCCCGTTCTGGCCGACGAAGTACGGGCCGAAGCCGTACAGGGCGGCCGCCAGCGCCGGCCCGATCGACTTGCCGGTCAGCCGGCGCAGCACGAAATAGGCCGTGCTGGCCGAGGCGATCGGGGCCAGGACCATCATCAGCCCGACCGTCGGCCCGGCCCCGATCAGCGCCGTCAGCGGGATGCAGACCACCGCGAGCGCGAAGACCGCCGTGTTCCACATGACGTTCACGCCGGCCGGGGCGTTCAGGGCGTCGGTGAAGAACGGGTTGTGCAGGTGGACGAACGCCTGCTTGATCCATTCGAAGTACCAGGCGTAGATGATGCCGTCGGCGCCGCCGGGTACGCCGCGGCTCGGATGGGCCAGGAACCGGGAGAAGTAGTACGCCGCCGTCATCGCGTACAGCAGCGGCGGCACGATCAGCGGTGACCACCGGGACAGCACGCGCTGCCACGTGGCCGGTTCGGTCGGCGGCGGCTCACTGCCGGACGGCGCCGCGACCGTGGTGGCGTCGTCGATCGTCGCCCCGGCCGAAGACATGGCGGCAAGCCTAGACATTCGCCGCCGTAACCTTGACGGATGGTGGAAGACAACGTCGGCGCGGACGTCCGCGCGACCGCGGCCCGGGCCCGCGAGGCCGCCGCCGAGCTGGGGCCGCTCTCCCGAGGGCAGAAGGACGCGGCCTTGCGGGCCATGGCCGACGCCGTGGTCGAGGCGACCGAGACCGTGCTGGCCGCCAACGCCGCCGATGTCGAGGCCGGACGGGCCGACGGGACGTCCGAGGCGCTGCTCGACCGGCTGGCGCTGACGCCGCAGCGGGTGGCCGCGATGGCCGAGGGGCTGCGCGACATCGCCGCGTTGCCGGATCCGGTCGGCGAGGTGGTGCGCGGCTACACGCGGCCCAACGGCTTGGAGATCAGGCAGGTCCGAGTCCCGATCGGGGTGCTGGCGATCGTGTACGAGGCGCGGCCGAACGTCACGGTCGACGCCGCCGGCCTCGCGGTCAAGAGCGGCAACGCCGTGCTGCTGCGCGGGTCGGCGTCGGCGTACCGGTCGAACACCGCGCTGGTCGACGTGCTGGCCGGCGCCGCCGAGAAGGCCGGCCTGCCGCGCGACGCGGTGCAGCTCGTGCCGGGCACCGACCGGTCGAGTGTCGGCGAGCTGCTGCACGCCCGCGGGCTGGTCGACCTGGTCATCCCGCGGGGCGGCGCGGGGCTGATCAACTACGTGGTCGAGAACGCCACCGTGCCGGTGATCGAGACCGGCGTGGGCAACGTCCACGTGTACGTCGACGCCGCGGCCGACCTGGACATGGCCGAGCGCATCGTGGTCAACGCCAAGACGTCGCGGCCGAGCGTGTGCAACGCCGCCGAGACGCTGCTGGTGCACCGGGCTGTGGCCGCCGAGTTCCTGCCGCGCATCGAGAAAGCCCTGTCGGACAAGGGAGTCACGGTGCACGGCGACGCCGCCTTCGTCGCGCAGGGCGCCGTGCCGGCCACCGACGACGACTGGGCCGCCGAGTACCTGTCCCTCGACCTGGCCGCCCGGGTCGTCGACGACGTGGACGACGCCATCGCGCACATCCGCCGCTGGTCGTCCGGGCATACCGAGGCGATCGTGACGCGGGACCTGGACACGGCCCGGCGGTTCGTCGCCCGGGTGGATTCGGCCGCGGTCATGGTGAACGCCTCGACCCGGTTCACCGACGGTGGCGAGTTCGGGTTCGGCGCCGAGATCGGCATCTCGACGCAGAAGATGCACGCCCGGGGGCCGATGGGGCTCACCGAGCTGACCACGACGAAGTGGATCGTGACCGGCGACGGGCAGGTTCGCTGAGACGGGCGGTGGCCGGCGCCTTCGTCGCGCTGACCCTGCTGGCGGGCTGTAGTTCCGGCGGGGGCGACCGCACCGATCCGGCGCCGACCCGTCCCGGGCCGGTGCCGCCGGGCTGGCTGTATCAGCTCAGCGGGTATCCCGGCGGGCGGCTCGACGGATCCATCGAGGACTACCGGCCCGAGTACTCGCGGGTGCAGGGCCTGAAGCTCAACCGCTGGAACGACTGGCCGGACGAGTATTTCGTGCGCTACTGGGACGAGCAGTGGTGGCACGACGTCGTGCAGCCCGGCTCGACCAGGCCCTGGTCGCCGGGTTCGACGGTGCCTACCTGGACGTCCCCAACGCGTACGAGGAGATCAACCTCGAGCTCGTGCCGGGACAGACGCGGGACGCCTTGGGCGCCAGGATGGCGCAGCTGATCGTCCGGGCCAGTGCCTACGTCAAGGCGCGCCGGCCCGGGTTCCAGATCGTGCCGCAGAACTCCCCGGAGCTGCAGCGCTTTCCCGGCTACACCGAGGCCATCGACGGGCTGGGGGTCGAGGAGCTGTCCTACCTGGCCACCGACGAGAGGTGCACCGAGGACTTCTGCGCCGAGAACCTGGACTCGGTGCGCGCACTGCGCCGGGCCGGCAAGTTCGTGCTGGCCGTCGACTACGCGATCCGTCCCGGCAACGTGGCGCGGGCCTGCGCGCGCGATGCCGCTGAGGGCTTCTACGGCTACGTGACCACCGTCGATCTGGACCGCATCACCGCGCCGTGCGGATGAACACCCGGGATCCTCATCGGCGACGGGCGGATCCGGCAACTGCGATATAACTGCGAGATGGCGTGGTGGTCGCGAAAGCGTCGGAGCAGCCCCGAAGCATCGCTTCGGCCGGCTCCTCGACAGTCGCCCCGGCCGACCCCTCGACCGGCACCCCAGACGGCCGCCGCGCCCGTGCCTGTTTCACCGGGCATGACGCCCTACGAGGTCACCGATCAGCTCGGACCTCCGCTCGACGTGATGGACATGGCCGAGCTGGTCGGCGACAGCTCGTTCGCCATCTCGCGCAGTGGTTCGCAGACGAGGATCGGCGGCAAGGCCCAGCTGTCGGATCTGCCGGACACGCGCTTCTGGCTCTATCTCGGCGTCCCGGAGCCGGCCAGGAGACCGACATCGTGTTCGAGCACGGTCGGCTGAGCAGCGTGAAGGTGCGCCCGCACGCCGCCCCGGCCCGGGACGGGGTCGAGCACGAGTGGGCCCGTAGGTTCATCACCGATCACGTGGCGCGGATGGAACGCAACCATCCCGACCTGGTCGATGGCCGCACCGCCTGGCGCACCATGACCGGTGCTGAGGTGGTCGCCTTCCTTCTCGACAACCCGAAGCGGCCCTCGGCACCAGGCCAAATCCAAGCCACTGCGCGCCGGTTCGGGGACCTCGACGTGCTCGTGAGCCTGTTCGACACCACGGACCCCAACGCGATCCGCAGTCGGATGCCTGGCGGGTACGTCACCTGCCTCGACTCGCTGCTGCGGGCTCGCGGCATCCGGGTCGGTGGCACCGATGTCGCCCACTGGATGCTCTGCCGGGCGGGCAACCAAGCCGCCGTCCAGCTGGCCTACCTGCCCGCCGATCGGAGCGTCGGCGCGATCCTGCCGGCCGACCTCGGCTCGGACGACGAGCGGCGCTCGAGGTAGCGCCGGCGGCGTGATTGCGTTACACCGTGAGGCATGAACTATTTCGTGACGGGTGCGACCGGTTTCATCGGCCGGTTCCTGGTCGGCCGCCTGCTCGAACGCGACGGCACGATCTACGTGCTGTGCCGGCCCGGTTCGCTCGAGAAGGTCGACGAGTTGCGGGCCCGCTGGGGCGTGGACGACGACAGCATCGTGCCGGTGCTCGGCGACCTGCGCGACGAGCGCCTGGGTGTCGATCCCGCTGACCTGCCGGCGATCGACCATTTCTTCCACCTGGCCGCGATCTACGACCTGACCGCCGACGCCGACAGCCAGCACGTCGCGAACGTCGAAGGCACCCGGCACGCGGTGCACCTGGCCGAGGCGCTCGATGCGGGCTGCTTCCATTTGGCCTCGTCCATCGCTGCGGCCGGCTTGTATCGCGGGACGTTCACCGAGGACATGTTCGACGAGGCCCAGGACGTCGACAACAACCCGTACTACCAGACGAAACACGAGTCCGAGGCCGTCGTCCGGCGCGAGTGCTCGATCCCGTGGCGGGTGTACCGGCCGGGCGCCGTGGTCGGGCATTCGCAGACCGGCGAGATCGACAAGATCGACGGGCCGTACTACTTCTTCCGTACCCTGCAACGGCTTCGCGTGCTGCCGTCCTGGCTGCGCGGGGTGGGGCTCGAGGGCGGCCCGATCAACCTCGTGCCGGTCGACTACGTGGCGGCGGCCATGGACCACATCGCCCACGCCGACGGGCTGGACGGTCAGGCGTTCCACCTCGTCGACCCGAATCCGCTGACGGTCGGGCAGCTGACCAAGGTGTTCGCCAAGGCGGCCGGCGCGCCGTCGGTGGCTGTGCGCCTCGACACCCGGCTGCTGGATCGCGTCCCGTTGCCGCGACTGCCGTTCCTCGACCGCGCCGTCGAGCTGGCCCTGGCCGAGCTGGGCATTCCCCGGCAGGTGCTGCACTACCTGAACTACCCGACCCGGTTCGACTCGACGAACGCCCAGCGCGCGCTGGCCGGTAGTGGCATCGAGGTGCCCCCGATATCCAGCTATGCTGCGCATCTTTGGGAGTACTGGGAGCGGGTGTTCAGCCCGGGCGGCCGCGATCACGCGCTGAGCCGGGCGGTGCGGGGCAAGGTCGTGCTGATCACCGGCGCGTCATCGGGCATCGGCCGGGCGACCGCGCTCAAGGTGGGGGCCGCCGGCGGCACGGTGCTGCTCGTCGCGCGCACGCCGGAGAAGCTGGAGCAGACCCGCGCCGACATCGAGGCGGCCGACGGCACGGCGCACGTGCACCGCTGCGATCTGGCCGACGTGGCCGACGTCGAGCGGCTGGCCAAGGACGTGCTCGACCAGCACGGCCGGGTCGACGTCCTGATCAACAACGCCGGCCGCTCGATCCGCCGCTCGATCGGGCTGTCCTACGACCGGTTCCACGACTTCGAACGGACGATGCAGCTCAACTACTTCGGTGCGGTAAGGCTGATCCTGTCATTGCTGCCGGCCATGCGGGGCGGCAGTGAGGGCCGGCGAGGTGGGCACATCATCAACGTGAGCTCGATCGGCGTGCAGACGAACACGCCGCGCTTCTCGGCCTACGTGGCGTCGAAGGCGGCGCTGGACGCGTTCTCGCGGTGCATCGCGTCCGAGGTGATCGACGACGGCGTGCACATCACGACCATCCACATGCCGCTGGTGCGCACCCCGATGATCGCCCCGACCAAGATGTACGACCGGTTCCCGGCGATCACGCCGTCCGACGCCGCCGACATGATCGGCCGGGCCATCGTGCGACGTCCCAAGAAGGTGGGCACCACCCTGGGCAACGTGGGGGAGCTGTCCTACGCCGTCGCGCCCAAGGCCGTCGACACGGTGCTGAACGTCGCCTACAAGCTGTTCCCCGACTCGAAGGCCGCTCGCGGCGACGGGCGGCCGGCCCGACCCGGCGACGAACCGTCCTCGGAAGGCGTGGCGTTCGCCCACCTCATGCGCGGCATCCACTGGTGGAGCGGGTGGCCGCTGTTCGCACTTCCCCTCCCGGCTGACCAAATTCCGGCTCGAAATGTGGTCAGCCGGGAGGGGAAGTGACCGGGCATCATCGTTCGTAGTGGTAGCGGCAGGCGGCGATCCGGATCTCGTCGTCGACGATCTTGTAGACCAACCTGTGCTCGTCGGTGATACGTCGCGACCAGTAGCCCTGGAATCCGTGCTTGAGTGGCTCGGGCTTGCCGAGGCCCTCGTTTCCGTTGCGGGCGATGTCGCGGATGATCAGGTTGATGCGCTTGAGCACCTTGCGATCCTGGGCTTGCCACCAGACGTAGTCGTCCCACGCCGACTCGTCCCAGACGTATTTCATTCGGCGAGGTCGTGCCCAACGCCTTCGCCGGACTCCAGCCGATTGATGGACGTGAGCAGCCGGCGCGCGTTCTCCGGGCTACGCAGCAGATAGGCGGTCTCTTTGAGCGACTCGTAGTCGTCGAGCGAGACGATGACGACCGGCTCGTGACCGGCGCGCGTGATCACGATCTCCTCGCGATCCTCGACGACCGAGTTGAGCGTCTCGGCGTACTTCGCGCGCGACTCGGAGTAGGTCATCGTCTTCACGTCAGCTCCCCTGTGTGCGTACAAGAAATTGTACGTGGGGACGTGGTTCGCCGCTACTACCGGTTGCCGACAAAGCTGCGGCCCGGGCCGCGCGGCCCGCCGAACCCGCCGCGACCGCCCCGGCCGCCGAAGCGGCGGCCGGCGAAGGCGAACCACATCAACGGGAAGATGAAGAACGGCGGCACGTGCAGGAACGCCACCCAGGCGACGACGGCCGCGATCACCAGCACCAGGAACAGCGGTCGCAGGTCTCGCCGCGGGCGGGGCGTCGCCGCCGGCCGCAGGTCGGGCAGGTCGCGAAACAGCGGTTCGAGCTCGGTCGCAGTCCGGGCGGCGTAGGCCCGCCGGACCCGCTCGTCGAACTCGTCGGTGCTCAGCCGGCCGGCGGCCAGATGCTCGCCCAGGTCAGTCGCAGCGCGCTCGCGCTCGATCGTCCCGATTCGGACTTCCGACGAGAGCTGCCCAGTCATGCGCAACACTGTAATCGCGATTACCTGGCAATGCCATTAAGACTCCAGATAGCGCAGCACGGCGAGCACCCGGCGGTGATCCTCGCCGGACGGTGGCAGGTCGAGCTTGGTGAAGATGTTGGCCACGTGCTTCTCGACAGCCCGCTCGGTGACCACGAGCTGCCGGGCGATCGCCACGTTCGACCGGCCCTCGGCCATCAGGCCCAGCACCTCGCGCTCACGCGGAGTCAGCGCGGCCAGGGCGTCCCCGCGGCGGCTCGCCCCGAGCAGCTGGCTGACGACCTCGGGATCCAGGGCGGTGCCGCCGGCGGCCACCCGGGTCAGCGCCTCGACGAACTCGCTCACGTCGGCCACCCGGTCCTTGAGCAGGTACCCCACGCCGGACGAGGACGTGGCCAGCAGCTCGGCGGCATAACGGGTTTCGACCCATTGCGAGAACACGAGCACCCCGACGTTGGGCCGCTCGCGCCGGATCGCGATGGCCGCGCGCAGCCCCTCGTCGGTGAAGCTCGGCGGCATCCGGATGTCGACGACGGCGACGTCCGGATCGTGCTCGGCGACGGCGGCGCGCAGGGCGTCCCCGTCACCGACGGCGGCGGCGACCTCGTGGCCCCGGTCGGTCAGCAGCTGGATCAGCCCGTCGCGCAGGATGGCGGCGTCCTCGGCAATGACGATCTTCATGGTTGTCCTAGCCCCCCAGAGGCAGTTCGACGGCGATGACGGTCGGTCCGCCGGGCGGGCTGTGCACGGTCAGCGCGCCGTCGACGGTGCGCACGCGTTCGTCCAGTCCGGACAGCCCTGTCCCGGCGCCGATCCGCGCCCCGCCGTGACCGTCGTCGCGTACCTCGAGGTGCAGCCGGGCGTCCCGCTCGAACGCCTGGACGTTGGCGTGCCGGGCCCCGCTGTGCTTGGCGATGTTGGTGATCAGCTCGGCGACGCAGAAATAGGCGATGGTCTCGATCGCTGGCGACGGGCGCTGCGGCACGTGCGTGTGCAACTCGACGGGCACCGCGCTGCGGGCGGCCAGCGTGGCCAGCGCCGCGTCCAGGCCCTGGTCGAGCACCGGCGGGTGGATGCCGCGGACGAGGTCGCGCAGCTCGGCGATCGCGTCCTTGGCGTTGTCGTGGGCGTTGCCGACGAGCTCGCGCAACCTTTCCGGATCATCCGTCTCGCGGGCCTGGCCGAGTCGCATGGCCAGCGCGACGAGGCGGGCCTGTGTGCCGTCGTGCAGGTCCCGCTCGATGCGGCGCAACGCAGCTGCCGAATCTTCCACAGCATGGCTGCGCTTCTCCTCGAGTTCGCGGACGCGGTCGGACCGGCGCGGCCCGATCAGCCAACGCATCAGCACGCCATCGAGGGCAACGACGGCGCGGACCGGCCACGGGGCCAGGAACAGTGCGACGAAGCCCACCACCATCACCATCAGCGCCCGCGGCCACGTCTCGAAGAAGAAGTCGCCGAACTGCAGCGCGGAATGGTGGATGCGCCCGTGCGAGTCCTTGTTCGTCGGATCGCCGATCTTCCACCACACCGGGTAGAGGAACGTGATGACCGCCTCGACCCAGAACAGTGCCGCGCCGAACGCCCCGACAACTGCTAGCGGGAACTTCAGCACGAGATAGACCAGCGCCCGCCATCCGGTGGTATCGGTCAGCGCCGCGCTGAGCCAGCCGAGCAGCCCGGGCCGTCGCTGGAACGGAGCGGGGTCCTCGACCCGCGCGCCGACCATCTTCCGCGCCAGGCGCCGGTGCAGGCGGGCCCACCATCGACCGCTCACCACGGTGAAACCGATCAGCGGCAAGCCGACGAAGGTGATCGCCGAGAACACGCCGAACGCCAGGAACCCCACCACGAACATGAATCCGGCGACGGCAAGCGGTCCGCTGATGACCAGGTACAGGAAGCAAGCCCAGGTGTGTTTCGAGATGGGCGCGCGGAGGAAGGCGCGCCACCTCCCACCGGCGCGAGGCAGCGTCGGCGGGGGCAGCGTCTGGTCGATCATGGTGGGGTCAGCCTGCCAGGTCATACGTCGCGTCGCCGCTACGAGAAGCGCGCGATTGCGACCGCCGCCGCCACCAGGCGATCGACCCGGCAATGATCAACACGGCTGGGCCGCTGTGCACGGCGAGCACGCCCGCCAACGAGGGACCGCCCCAGTCCTTCTCATAGGAGGCGGAATTGCCGTAGTGGATGACGAACAGCTCGCCGACACCGCGGCCCACCAGGTACACCGCGAGGATGGCGCCGGCGACCTGGGCGATCCGTCGCAGCAGGCTGCTCTTTGCCTGGATTGATGTCATACCGCAAGCCTGGTTCGGCGCGGCCGCGATCTCGATGGCGCCAGCACGGGTCTTCGCGGTGGGGCTAACCGAACCACTGGGCACCTTGGATACGCCGGAGTACGTAACATCCTTGGCTATGGAGTTTCGGCGGGTGGGCATTATGGGCGGGACGTTCGACCCGATCCATCACGGCCACCTGGTCGCGGCCAGCGAGGTGGCCGACCAGTTCGAGCTGGACGAGGTGATCTTCGTCCCGACGGGGGAGCCGTACCAGAAGTCCGAGCGTGAGGTCAGCCCGGCCGAGCATCGCTATCTGATGACCGTGATCGCCACGGCGTCCAACCCGCGGTTCTGGGTCAGCCGGGTCGACATCGACCGTCCCGGACCGACCTACACGATCGACACGATCCGCGACATCGCCAAGCTGCGCGCCGGCGCCGAGCTGTTCTTCATCACCGGGGCGGATGCCCTGTCGCAGATCCTGTCCTGGCACGACCACGAAGAGATGCTGCGGATGGCGCGGTTCATCGGGGTCACCCGTCAGGGCTACGAGCTGACCGACAAGCACCTGCCGTCCGCCGCGGTGACCCTGGTCGACGTGCCGGCCATGGCGATCTCGTCCAGCGCGGTACGGGCACGTGTACCGGCCGGGCGGCCGATCTGGTACCTCGTGCCGGACGGGGTGGTGCAGTACATCGCGAAACACCGTCTCTACCGGACCGTAGGCTCTTCGACGTGACCGCGACGGATACCGCCCGCGAGCTTGCCCTGGTGGCCGCCAATGCCGCCGCCGACAAGCTCGCCACCGACATCGTCCTCATCGACGTCAGCGAACGGCTCGTCATCACCGACGTGTTCGTGATCGTGACCGGCAGCAACGAACGCCAGGTCGACGCGATCGTCGACTCGGTCGAGGAGAAGCTGCGCGCGCAAGGCGTCAAGCCGCTGCGCCGCGAAGGTCGGCGCGACGGTCGTTGGGTGCTGCTCGACTACGCCGACATCGTGGTGCACGTCCAGCATGCCGAGGAACGGGTCTTCTACGGCCTGGAGAAGCTGTGGAAGGACTGTCCGGCCATCGAGTTCACGCCGAGCTCCCCGTGACGGGCAACCGGCTGGTGACCAAACGCCGGGTGCTCCTGCTGCGGCACGGGCGCACCGAATGGAATGCGCAGCACCGCTTCCAGGGCCAGGCCGATCCGCCGCTGGACGACGTCGGCAAGGCGCAGGCGTTCGAGGCGGCCGCGCTGGTGGCGGCCCTGCGGCCGAACCTGATCATGACCTCGGACGCCCAGCGAGCGATGCAGACGGCGGCGCCGCTCGGTGAGATCACCGGCCTGCCGGTGCTGGCCGAGCCGCGGCTGCGCGAGCGCTCGCTCGGGCACTGGGAGGGGCTGACCCGCGACGAGGTGGCCCAGCGCTACCCCGACGAGTACGACGACTGGATCGCCGGCCGGGACGTCAGCCGCCGCGGCGGCGAGACGCGCGAGCAGGTCGCCGAGCGGGCGTGCAGCGCGTTCGGCGACATCCCCGACGACGTCCAGCTCGCGGTGATCGTCACGCACAGTGCAACTGCTATGGCTCTGTGTGCGGCACTGCTCGGCTTGGACCCGCGTAACCCGGTGCTCGCCCCGCTGGCGAACTGTCACTGGTCAGAACTACGGCACGGGTCGAAATGGGAGCTTCGCGCGCATAACGTCGGCGCCCCAGGTCCGGTGATTCCTCGGCTCGACCTCGAAGAGGACGCACCCGACGCCGAAGCGTGAACACGGCCCTGGCACAGCAGTGACATGGCACGCTGACACCGTCCGGATGCTTGTGGGCCCCTTTGCACCGACCTACCGTTGCTGTCAGGTGCCCCCGCGTCCGGTGGCGACGGACAGCGGACGCGGGGCGAGCACCGAATTTTTTTGCCCACCGGCGCGTACCCCCACGACGCTCGTCCCGGCCCATTTTCGTTGAGTGGCGACTTATTCGTTGAGTGGCGACTTGTAACGCACCACTCGACTGATAACGCACCACTCAACGGG
>DASXYE010000440.1:0-7817 GCA_036502695.1 Jatrophihabitantaceae bacterium | reverse complement strand
GGCGGCCAATCGCCCGGACTCGCCACCCAGCTCGGCCAGCAGCGTGTACTTTCCGGCGTTGCCCCAGGCCGCCATCGCCGACGACCCGGCCAGCAGGCCGAGGTACCCCGCCTGCGACAGGGCCCCGAGCGCCCACAACAGCCCGATCGCACCGAGGAATCCGGCCCGCAGCACACAGTTGGCCAGCACCAGCGAACGGGCGTTGCGCCGGCGCAGGAGCGGCGCGAACGCCAGCGCGCCCACCACGCCGGGCAGCGTGTAGGCGGCCATCGCGAGGCCGACGTAGACCCCGACGTGCCGGGCCGGCCCGACCTGGATCGCCAGCCAGGCCACCGTCACCGCGCTCATGCCGTCGCCCAGCGAGGACACACCCATCGCGCCGAGCAGCCGGCGGGTGCGCCGCTCGACCAGCAGCGCGCGATACGCGGTCGGGATCAGCGCGGTCGGCGATGGCACCCGCGCATAGTGGCAGCTGAACAGCAGTTCAGGTCAACGGCCCAGCATGGCCCCAGCGTGGGAGCGGCGCGGGGTGGCGCGGCGGCCGCGGCGGGCCGTGGGCGGCGCAGGAAGATCAGCTTCCGAACGCGATCATCCTGCGCGGGCTGCCGCATAGGGCCGTATGCGCAGGAAGATCTCGTATGCGTACGGATCTTCCTGCAGCGGCATCAGCACGGGACGTCCATGATCAAGAGGGAGAAGTGGTCGCTATAGCAGCCACTTCTCGCTCTTGATCATGAAACCCCTGATCGCCCGGCTGTTAGTTCGCCCCGATGACCTTGATGCCTCGGCCGGTCAGTTCCTGCAGGGTGGGGTCGGCGGCATCGGCGTCGGTGATGACCGCGGCGACGGCGTCGAGGGGCAGGACCCCGTAGCGGGACGCCGTGCCGACCTTCTCGCTGCTGGCGAGCACGTAGGTGTCGGCGGCCCGCCCAGCGAGGGCGCGTTTCATCGCGGCTTCGTCCGGGTCGCCGGTCGTCAGCCCCGCGCTCGGATGGACGCCGGTGACGCCGAGGAAGTACAGGTCGGCGCTGACCTGCGCGGCCGCCTCGACCGCCGCTGCGCCGCAGGTGACCGCGGAGTGTTTGAACAGGGTGCCGCCGATCAGGAACACCGACGCCGTGTGGTCGAGCAGGGCGGCCGCGATCGTGGGGCTGTGCGTGATGATCGAGCAGTCCAGCGCTGTCGGGAGCGCGTCGACGACCGCTCGAGCGGTCGTGCCGCCGTCGAGGATCACCGTGCTGCCGGGCTCGACGAGGGCCGCCGCGGCGGCCGCCACCCGGCGCTTGCTCTGCGGGGCGACCGTCGTGCGCGCGGCGTAGTCCGCGACCGCCGGGGAGGCGGGTAGGGCGCCGCCGTAGACCCGTACGGCCAGTCCGGCGGCGTCCAGCTCGCGCAGGTCCCGGCGCACGCTGTCTTCCGAGAGCCCGAGTTCGGCGGCGATCTCCTTCGCGACGAGGCGCCCGTCGCGCTTGAGCCGCTCCAGCAGGTGGTCCTTGCGCGCGGCGGCCAGCATGCCGACTCCTTCCTGTTCTTGCACGATTCTGCGCTATTCTGGTCGCGTGAGCAAATCGATGATGATCCTGATCGCCGGCCCCTACGCGTCCGGCACGGATGGCGATCCCGACCGGATGGCGCAGAACCTGAAGCGCCTCGAACGGGCGGCCTGGCCCATCTTTGCGGCCGGGCACGTCCCGATGATCGGCGAATGGGTGGCGCTGCCCGTGCTGGACAGCGCCGGCGCCGCCGGCCCGACCGACCCGCTGGCCGCGCAGGTCATGTATCCCACTGCGGAGCGGTTGCTGCAGCACTGCGACGCGGTGCTGCGCCTGCCGGGTGAGTCGCGCGGAGCCGATCAGGACGTGGCGATCGCCCGCGAGCGGGGGATCCCGGTGTACCAAGCGCTGGACGAGATCCCTCGGGCGGACTGAGCCCTTCTCATCGGACGCGCCGGGTTGTACCGTTCGCGGCACATGAGCAGGTGCAGGCCAGGCGCCGTGATGAACGAGGCGCTGATGGGCGAGCCTGACGAATCCGGATTCATGGAGTTCGCCGAAGGGTGGAACCAGACCGTCAAGGGCTGGTACCACGAGGCGGCCGGGGCGGCGGGAGCCGGCGTGGACAGCCTGCTCGGCGACGACGCACAGGTCGGCGAACTGCTCCAGAACAGCACACTGCTCGACGGCATCTGACGACAAGCCATCGCCCCGGTCGGCCCGATCGGTCTTCGTGCTGAGCATCACCGGCCGCGGTCGCGACGAGCTGGCGCGACTTTGACGGGCATCGCTCCGTCCATGATCAAGAGCGAGAAGTGGTTGCTATAGCCGCCACTTCTCGCTCTTGATCATGAAGGGGCAGCCATTAGCCGATGAACGCGAGGTTGTCGCGGCCGCACCAGTCGAGCATCGCCGGCCAGGCTCCGTAACCGGCGGCGACGTTGAGATGGCCACCGCCGGGGATCACCGTGGTGGGCATCTTGAGCGGCCGGCCGTACGCGACGGCGGCGCCCTCGGGGCAGTACGGGTCGTTGTCGGTGCCGACGAGCACCGTGCCATCGGCGGCGTGGCGCACCAGGTCGATCTCGAACGGGATGTCCAGGAGCGGCTTCAGTTCGGGGATGTCCACGTGCGGTGACGGCGGGGTCACGAGCACGACCCGACCGGGACGGGGACCGGCGCCGGCCTGCACGTGATGCAGCCACAGCACGGCACCCAGCGAATGACACACCACGTCGAAACTGTCATCAGGCAGACCATCGAGCGCGGCGCCCAGCGCGGCTAGCCAGCCGGCGAGTTGCGGGGTGTCCGGATCGGGCAGTGCCGGGTAGCGCACCTCGCGGCCGGCCTCGGTCAGTTGGGCCGCCAGCCAGGTCTGCCAGTGCTCGGACTCGTTGCCCTGCCAGCCATGGACGACGACGGTGGGGACGGTTCGGGTCGGTCGGCGCGGCATGGGTCGAGCCTACGACGGCGCCCAGGGTGGTGCGGGCGAGCACATTCGGCACACTGGACACGTGAAAGACCCCGACGCGCTGGGCGCGGCCTTGGAACGCACCGGGTACCTGCCCGACGAAGGACTGGCGACCGCGGCCTACCTGGCGCTGCGCATGCACCGGCCGCTGTTCCTCGAGGGCGACGCCGGGGTCGGCAAGACCAGCCTGGCGACCGCGCTGGCCGAAGTGCTCGAGGCCCGGCTCGTACGGCTGCAGGGCTACGAGGGCATCGACGCCGCACAAGCCTTGTACGACTGGGACTTCCCGCGTCAGGTACTGCACCTGCGCGCGGCGGAGGGCCGCGATCCCGACGAGCTCGAGCGGTCACTCTACGACCGGCGCTTCCTCGTCGCTCGGCCCATCCTGCAGGCCATCGAACACTCGCCGTCGGTGCTGCTCATCGACGAGATCGACCGGGCCGACGACGAGTTCGAGGCGTTCCTGCTGGAGGTTCTGGCCGACAACGCCGTGACGATCCCCGAGATCGGCACCATCCGGGCAGCCGTTCCGCCGCTCGTGGTGCTGACGTCCAACCGCACTCGCGAGGTGCACGACGCGCTGAAGCGGCGCTGCCTCTACCACTGGCTGGCCCACCCGTCGTACGAGCGCGAGGTGGCGATCTTGCGGCGGCGGCTGCCCGACGTGGCCGAGCGGCTGGCCCACGACGTCGCGCGGGTCACCGCCGGGTTGCGCGAGGCGGATCTGCTCAAGCCGCCCGGGGTAGCCGAGTCGCTGGACTGGGCGCAGGCGCTGCACCTGCTCGGCGCGCGCGCGCTCGATCTGGACAACGCCGCCGCGACGCTGGGTGCCGTGCTGAAGTACCACGAGGACGCGGTGCGCGTCCGGGAAACCGTCCTGGCGGAACTTATCGGATGATCGACGTCGTGGTGGGCTTCGCCCGGACGCTGCGCCACGCCGGCGTGCCGGCCACGCCGGATCGCGTCCAGGCCATGGCGGCCGCACTCGACCACCTCGACGTGGCCTCACCCGTCGATACGTACTGGGCCGGGCGGCTCACCCTGTGCGGCGACCCGGCTGACATCGCGCGCTACGACGTCGCGTTCGCCGCGTACTTCGGCGGCGGGCCGATGCCTCGCGCGATGCGGCCGGTCACCCGGTTGCGCGCGGTGCCGGCCGACGACGGCGATCCCGGCGACCCGAGCGGCGACGACCACGCGAGCGCGGCCACGACGACGGCCAGCCGCCGGGAAGTACTGCGCCATAAGGACGTCACCACCCTGAGCGCCGCCGAGCGAGCCGAGGTCCGTCGGCTGCTCGCGCGGTTGAAGCCCCGCGTCGGACGCCGCCGTACGCGGCGGTACGGTCCGGCGTCCCGGGGTACGGTCGACCTCGAGCGGACGGTCCGCCAGATGCTGCGTGACGGCGGCGAACCGAGCCGGTTGGCCCGCCGCGCGAGACGCCGCAAGCCCCGCCGACTCGTGCTGCTCGCCGACGTCAGCGGCTCGATGGAGCCCTACGCCGATGCGTTGCTGCGGTTCGCGCACGCCGCGGTGCGCGCCGCCCCGTTCAACGTCGAGGTGTTCACGCTGGGCACCCGGCTCACCCGGGTGACCCGCGAGCTACGCCATCGCGATCCGGACACGGCCCTGCGCACCGCCGGCGCGGCCATCCCGGACTGGAGCGGCGGCACCCGGCTGGGCGAGTCGCTCAAGGCGTTCCTGGACGGGTGGGGTCAGCGCGGCGCCGCCCGGGGTGCGGTCGTCGTGTTGTGCTCGGACGGGTGGGAACGTGGCGATCCGGCGCTGCTCGGTGATCAGGTCGGCCGGCTCGCCCGGTTGGCCCACGCCGTGGTGTGGGTGAACCCGCACCGGGGCAAGCCAGGGTACGAGCCGGTCACCGGCGGCATGGTGGCCGCGCTGCCGCACATCGACCGGCTGGTGGCCGGGCACAGCCTGGCCGCGCTCGAAGAACTCGTGCGATTGATCGAGCAGGCCTGACCGTCTCAAGATCGGTCAGCCTCTTGCCAACCGTGGCGAGCAGGGCTTGTGTGTAGTGAAGCACACAACTTCATGCGCAGGAGGCCCCATGACTCAGCTCGGCGTAACCGTCGACGGGGTGGCGTACCGAGACGACGTCGAGCCCCGGATGCTGCTCGTTCACTACCTGCGAGAGCGACTCGGCAAGGTCGGCACCGTCGTCGGCTGCGACACCAGCAACTGCGGCGCGTGCACCGTCCTGCTCGACGGGCGCAGCGTCAAGAGCTGCTCGGTGCTGGCCGTGCAGGCCGACGACCGCGACGTCACGACCATCGAGGGATTGGCCGACGCCGACGGCACGCTGCATCCGCTGCAGCAGGCGTTCCACGACCAGCACGCGTTGCAGTGCGGCTTCTGCACGCCGGGGATGATCATGGCGGCCTGCGACCTCCTGCGGGACAACCCGAACCCGTCCGAGTCGGAAGTGCGTGAGGGCATCGAGGGCAACCTGTGCCGGTGCACCGGCTACCAGAACATCGTGCGGGCCGTCCAGGCTGCGGCGAAGACGACGGCGGCGACGTCATGACCGCCACCGTCGAGCGTCCGGCCGAGATCGGTCAGGCCCGCAAGCGCAAGGAAGACGCACACCTCGTCACCGGTCGCACCACGTGGACCGACAACCTGACCCTGCCGGGAATGCTGCACCTGGCGATCCTGCGCAGTCCCATGGCGCATGCCCGGATCGCGAACGTCGACGTGTCGTCGGCGCGGCGACGTCCGGGCGTGATCGGTGCCTTTTCCGGACAGGACTTCAAGGACGTGCAGGGCACCATCCCGTGCGCCTGGCCGGTCACCGAGGACATGGTCAACCCGGGCCATCCGAGCATCGCCGTCGACCAGGTCAACCACGCCGGCGAGGCGGTGGCCCTGGTCGTGGCTCGCACCAAGGCCGAGGCGGAGGACGCCCTCGAAGCGATCGACATCGACTACGAGCCGCTGCCGGTGGTGCTCGACATGGCGGCGGCGGTGCGCGACGGCGCCGAGCTGGTGCATTCGCACCTGACGTCGAACAAGTCGTTCACCTGGGCGTTCGAGTCGGGTGCGGCCGGCACCGGCGGACCGATCGAAGACGCGCTGCGCGATGCCGAGATCACGGTGCATCGGCAGTTCCGCCAGCAGCGGCTCATCCCGGCATTCATGGAGCCGCGCTCGACGGTGGTGCAGCCGATCGGCGAGGGCGTCACGATGTGGTCGTCGACGCAGGTGCCGCACATCCTGCGGACGATGCTCGCCCTGTCGCTGGGCATCCCCGAGCAGAAGGTGCGGGTGATCGCCCCGGACGTCGGCGGCGGATTCGGTGGCAAGCTGCAGGTGACGCCCGAGGAGTTCCTGACCACGCTGGTCGCCCGCCGGCTGGGCAAGCCGGTGAAGTACACCGAGTCGCGGTCGGAATCGATGATGAGCGCCCACCACGGGCGGGACCAGCTCCAGGACATCACGCTGACGCTGACGAGGGACGGCCGGTTCACCGGGTTGGACGTGCACCTGCTCGCCGACATGGGCGCCTACCTGCGGCTCGTCTCGCCGGGCGTTCCCATCCTCGGCGCGTTCATGTTCAACGGCATCTACAAGATCCCGGCGTACCGGTTCGTGTGCGACGGCGTGTTCACCACGAAGACGCCCACCGACGCGTACCGCGGGGCCGGCCGGCCCGAGGCGACGTTCGCGATCGAGCGCATCGTCGACGAGGCCGCCGCCGAACTCGGTGTGGATCCGATGGAGCTGCGCCGGCGCAACTGGATCACCCACGACGAGTTCCCGTTCACGACTGTCTGCGGGCTGACCTACGACAGCGGCAACTACGAGGCCGCCACCGATCGGGCGCTCGAGCTGATCGGCTGGGACGCCCTGCGGGCCGAACAGGCGTCGCGGCGCGCGGCGAACGACCCGGTGCAGCTCGGCCTGGGTATCTCGACATTCACCGAGATGTGCGGGCTGGCCCCGTCGCGGATCCTCGGCTCGCTGCTGTACGCGGCGGGTGGTTGGGAGCACGCGTCGATCCGGATGCTGGCCACCGGCACGGTCGAGGTCGTCACCGGATCCAGCGCGCACGGCCAGGGGCACGAGACGGCGTGGAGCCAGATCGTGGCCGATCAGCTCGGCGTGCCGTTCGAAGACGTCGAGGTCATCCACGGCGACACCCAGTCATCGCCGAAGGGCATGGACACCTACGGCTCGCGCTCGCTCACGGTCGGCGGCACCGCGGTGGTGCTCGCTGCGGGCAAGGTGATCGACAAGGCCCGCCGGGTGGCCGCCCACATGCTCGAAGCCAGCGAGGACGACATCGAGTTCGCCGGCGGGACGTTCAGCGTGCGCGGGGCGCCCGGCACTGGCAAGACGATCCAGGAGATCGCGTTCAACGTGTTCGCGGCGCACGACCTACCCGAGGGTATGGAGGCCTCGCTGGATGCCGACGCGACGTTCGACCCGGAGAGCTTCTCGTTCCCGCACGGGACACATCTATGCGCCACCGAGGTGGACACCGAGACCGGCCGGGTGACGATCCGGTCCTACGTGGCGGTCGACGACATCGGCGAGGTGATCAACCCGCTGATCGTCGAGGGCCAGGTGCACGGCGGGTTGGCGCAGGGCATCGCACAAGCGTTGTTCGAGGAGGCGGTCTACGACGACGACGGCAACCTGACGACCGGCACGCTGGTCGACTACCTGGTGCCGTCGGCGGCCGATCTGCCGTCGTTCGTGACGGACCGGACGGTGAGCCCGTCCACGACGAATCCCCTTGGTGCAAAGGGGGTTGGTGAGGCCGGCACCATCGCGTCCACCCCGGCGGTGGTCAACGCCATCGTCGACGCACTGCGCCCGCTCGGGGTGTC
>DASXYE010000439.1:0-2567 GCA_036502695.1 Jatrophihabitantaceae bacterium | reverse complement strand
CAGCCACCGTGGACTGGGTGGTCGCGGCGCACGTCGGGCTGCCAGCCGTGGCGTCGTCGGCCAGCCCGCTGCTGCGGTCGCTGGCCGAGCAGGGGCTGATCCGCCCGCATCGGCCGGGCAGTCGGCTCGTGGCCGGCATCGACGTCGACCGCGAGATGCACCCGATCGACGCGTCCGGTCATCCCCGATCGCGGTTGTGGGCGCTGGGCCCGCTGTGCGAGGGGGCGACGTTCTACAACAACCTCGTACCGTCACCGAATGTGTACTCTCGGCCGATCTTCGACGCCCACCGTTGCGTGACCGCCCTGTTCGACGCGCACCGCACGCCCGCTGAGCTCCGCGCTCGACAAGAGAACGCACTCGATGGCGGCGTGCACGCGTGCGTCTGGCCGCTCGGCTGATCCACGCCACTCCGTTCAGTGGTACTGCGGCTTGAGATGTCTCACAGGCGCGGCGTACCGGATGCCGGAAACCGGCCGGTAATCTGACCGCAAACCTCGCGGGCCGATGCCGTCCCGGAACCTGTCAGACATCAGCGGCCACGGGGAGAACGTGTGGAGTTCAGTGCTGTGCCGCCCGCGCAGGGGCTGTACGACCCTCGCTTCGAATCCGACGCGTGCGGCGTCGCGTTGCTGGCCGACCTGAAGGGCCGGCCCACTCACACGATGGTGGCGCAGGCGCTGACCGCGCTGCGCAACCTCGAGCACCGGGGCGCGGCGGGCGCCGAGCCGGAATCCGGCGACGGCGCCGGCGTGACCGTGCAGGTGCCCGACGCGTTCCTGCGCGCGGTGGTGCCGTTCGAGCTGCCGGCCCCGGGCGACTACGCCGTGGGCCTGGTGTTCCTGCCGGTCGATCCGATGCCCCGCGCCGACGCCATGGCCCTGGTCGAGGGCGTCGCGCGGGATGAAGGCCTGGAGGTGCTGGGCTGGCGCGACGTCCCGATCGAGCCGGCCGGCCTCGGTCCCACCGCCCGCGCGGTGATGCCGGCGTTTCGGCAGCTGTTCGTCGGCGGTGCGTCCGGCCTGGAGCTCGAACGGCGGGCCTACTGCCTGCGCAAGGTGGCCGAGCACCGAGCCCGCGAATCCGCAGTCGAGCTGTATTTCCCGTCGTTGTCGACGAGAACCATCGTCTACAAGGGCATGCTGACCACCGAGCAGCTCGGCACGTTCTTCCCGGATCTCGGCGACGAGCGGTTCACCAGCGCGATTGCCTTGGTGCACAGTCGGTTCTCGACCAACACGTTCCCGTCCTGGCCGCTCGCGCATCCGTACCGCTACGTCGCGCACAACGGCGAGATCAACACGATCCGGGGCAACCGCAACTGGATGCGCACCCGCGAGGCCCAGCTGGCCAGCGACGTGCTGCCGGGCGACCTGAACCGGCTGTTCCCCATCTGCACGCCCGGCACCAGCGACTCCGCGAGCTTCGACGAGGTGCTCGAGCTGCTGCACCTCGCCGGACGCAGCCTGCCGCACGCCGTGTTGATGATGATCCCGGAGGCGTGGGAGAACGCGACCGCGATGGATCCGGCCCGGCGTGACTTCTACGCGTTCCACGCGGCTTTGATGGAGCCGTGGGACGGTCCGGCCAGCATCACGTTCACCGACGGCACGGTCATCGGCGCCGTGCTCGACCGCAACGGCCTGCGTCCCGGCCGGTGGTGGCGCACCTCCGACGGGCTGGTCGTGCTGGCCAGCGAGTCCGGCGTGCTCGACATCGCCCCGGAAAGCGTTGTCGAGAAAGGACGTCTGCAGCCCGGGCGGATGTTCCTGGTCGACACCGTACGCGGGCGTATCGTCCACGACGACGAGATCAAGGCGTCGCTGGCGGCCGAACATCCCTACGGCGAATGGCTACACGCCGGCCGGCTGCACCTCGACACCCTGCCGGCCCGCGACCATGTCGTGTTCTCGCACGAGTCGGTGACCCGTCGTCAGCAGGTGTTCGGCTACACCGAGGAAGAGCTGCGGGTGCTGCTCGCGCCGATGGCCGGTGCCGGCATCGAGCCGCTCGGATCCATGGGTACGGACACACCGCTGGCCGGGCTGTCGCAGCGGCCGCGCCTGCTCTACGACTACTTCACCGAGCTGTTCGCCCAGGTCACGAACCCGCCGCTGGACGCCATCCGCGAGGAGATGGTGACCTCGATGGCCAGCGCGGTCGGTCCGGAGCAGAACCTGTTGGCGCCCGGGCCGGCGTCGTGTCGCCAGGTCGTCGTGCCGCATCCGGTGCTCGACAACGACGCGCTGGCCAAGATCTGGCACATCAACGCCGACGGCGATCTGCCCGGGTTCCGGTGCACGCTCATCGACGGCCGGTACCGCGTGCACGGCGGGGCCGAGGCGCTGGCCGCCGCGATCGAACGGGTGCGCCGCGCCTGCTCGGAGGCGATCGAGGGCGGCGCGCGCATCCTCATCCTGTCCGACCGGGGGTGCGACCAGGACCACGCGCCGATCCCGTCCCTGCTGCTGACCGCGGCCGTGCACCACCATCTCGTGCGGACCCGGCAGCGCACCAACGTCGGGCTGATCGTCGAGGCCGGCGATTGCCGCGAGGTGCACCACGTG
>DASXYE010000438.1:0-3334 GCA_036502695.1 Jatrophihabitantaceae bacterium | reverse complement strand
TCCTGGTCGACGCGCTCAAGCGCGCGTCGGCCAAGCGGATCACCGTCGTCGCACCGTTCTACCCGTATGCGCGGCAGGACAAGAAGCACCGCGGCCGGGAACCCATCTCGGCCCGGCTGATCGCCGACCTCTACAAGACTGCCGGCGCCGACCGGCTGATGGCCGTCGATCTGCACACCGCGCAAATCCGGGCTTCTTCGACGGCCCGGTCGACCACCTGTTCGCCCTGCCGCTGATGGCCGACTACGTCAAGCAGAAGTACCCGGTCGACGACCTGATCGTCGTCTCGCCCGACACCGGTCGCGTCCGGGCCGCCGAGCAGTGGGCCGACCGCCTCGGCGGGCGCCCCATCGCGTTCGTGCACAAGACGCGCGACCCGGACACCGCCAACCAGGTCGTCGCCAATCGGGTGGTCGGCGAGGTCGCCGGGCACACCTGCCTACTGATCGACGACATGATCGACACCGGCGGTTCGATCACCCAGGCCGCCGACCTGCTGTTCGACAACGGCGCCACCGACGTCGTGATCGCCGCGACGCACGGTGTGTTCTCGCCGCCGGCCACCGATCGGCTCAAGAACAGCCGGGTCAGCGAGATCATCGTCACCAACACGTTGCCGGTGCGCCCCGAGCACGCGTTCGACAAGCTGACCGTGCTGTCCATCGCGCCGATGATCGCCCAGGCGATCGTCGAGGTATTCGAGGACGGCTCGGTCACCAGCCTGTTCGACGGCCGCAGCTAGCTCTTCGCTTTCCTGGAAGTTGTCCGCGCTTCGCGACGCCCTGACGCATCAAAGCGCGGACAACTCGTGAGCCGTTGACGTCTCAGCAGACGCACTCCAGGTGCCGAGCGCGACGCTGGGCCGCCGTCAACGGGGTCGACGGGGTGGGCGCGGCCGGGGCCTGCGACGGCGAGACTGCGGCTGCGTTGCCGCCGTAGCTGGCCAGCGTCACACCCACCTGGTCCTCGAGGGTCGTGATGCCGCCGGCGACGAAGTTGTTGCTGATCATCGAGAACACGAGCTGCTGGCCGGCGGCATCCGTCACGTACCCGGACAGCGCGCTGACCGCCGTCATCGACCCGGTCTTGCCGTGCAGGTTGTTCGCGGCCGGCGTGTTCCGCATCCGGTTGCGTAGCGTCCCGCCGGTGAACCGGTCCGGGTTACCGGCGATGGGCAGCGCGTTGTACCAGCTGGTGAACCACGGCTTGCCGCGCGCGGCGATCAGCAGGTTGGTGAGCTGCTGCGGTGACACCAGATCGCCCCGCGACAGGCCCGAGCCGTCAACCAGCTGCACCTGCGACGTGTCGACGCCCAGGTTGTGGCCGACGTCGTCGAGCACTGCCGCCGTGCCGGCATCCCAGGTACCCGCCCCGCTGACCTTCTCGCCCATCGCCTTCACCAGGTGCTCGGCGTGCATGTTGTTGCTCAGCTTGAGGAACGGGGTCAGCAGCTGGGTGAGCGTCATCGACTGGTGTACAGCCAGGCTGGCTGTATTGGTCGGCATCTTCGAGTAGGACGTGCCACCGACGACGCGAACCCCGTGCGCGCGCAGGGCATCCCGGAAGATCGACGCGACGAGCTGGGTCGGCTCCCACACCGTGCACCAGATGTCCTCGCCGGACGAGCCGGCCGGGATGCTGCCGCTGACGTCGATGATGTTGTTGCCGTGCCGGCGCACCGCATCGGCGGTGTCACTCGACCCGGCGGCTCCGGTGGTGGCCGATCCGATCAGGTGCACGTAGTGGTTGGCCGGCACGACGGTGACCTTCGCCGGCTTGCCAACGGCCGCCCCGGGCGCGATGTGCACGATCACGTTGCCGGCGTCGTAGTCGGTGTTCGGGGCCACGGTCAGCGCCGAGATCTGCGCGTTGTAGTAGTACGGCTCGTCGTCCCAGGACCAGAACGGGGCCAGCCGGACGTCGTCGAAGTACGTGTCGTCGGCGACCAGGTTGCCCACCACGGTGTGCACCCCGGCGGCGGCCACCGACTTCGCGAGCGCGTCGTAGTCGGGCCCCAGCATGGTCGGATCGCCGGTGCCCTTCAGGTACAGGTTGCCGCGCAGCACACCGTGGCTCGGCGCCCGCGTGCCCGAGACGCTGGTCGTGAACCGGTAGTCGGGGCCCAGCACGTCCATGGCGGCGGTCGAGGTCAGCAACTTGGCGTTGGATGCCGGCAGCAGCCGATTCTCGGCGTTGTGCTCGTACAGCACGTCGCCGGTGGTGGCGTCGCGGACCTCGAGGCCGACCTGCCCGCCCGCGAAACGCTGGTCGGCCAGGATGTGGTCGAGGTCGGCGCCCAGCACGGACGTGGACGACGGAGCGCTGCCCGCCTGGGTCAGCGGGATCGCGACGAGCGCGACTCCGGCGACGACTGCCGTGCCGGCAGCCAGAAAGCGCCGGCGGATCGGGATAGACGGCATAGTCATGGGCCCTTCCGGGTGATGGGACCGATTCCGGGTGTACGGGGCAGATTAGGGTTGACGTCGGTGAGGGGCAACAGGCTGCACCGTTACCCGCACGGCGCGTGTTGCTCCGACTACAGTGGCTCCGACTCGCCGAAGCAGCCGACACCCGGAGGGCTCGTGTCGAATTCCGATCAGGACGAGGCCGCGCCGAACCACGCGTGGCAAGAATCCGGCAACGGCCCCGCCGCCGAGCCACCGGCCGGGTCCGAGCCGGATGCCGCGTCCGAGCCGACGCCGAGCTGGCTGGGTTATCCGGCCGAATCGACCGAGTACACGGTGCCGCACACCTATACCGCCAGTGGCTACGCCGACGCGCCGCCCCCGGACGGCGCAGGTAACTACCCGCCGGCCCCGCCGCCGCCCGCCCCGGAGTACACCGCACCGCGGCACTTCGACGCACCGGCGCCCGCCGACCCGTCCGCGCCGCCCGTCCCGCCGGCGCCGTCAGCCCCAGCGGCCGCGCCGGAGATGCCGGCCGGCGCCGGGCTGGTGCCGCCCCGGGCCGACGCGCTACCGCCCGCTCCGCCGCCGGCCCCGGCCCCGGCGCCTGCTCCCGCCGGGCCGCCGCCCGCCGCGCCGCCACCGGCCCCCCCGGCCCCGAACACGACGTCCGCGCCGGCCCCGCCGCCGTACCTGTATCCCGGCTCGCCCAGACCCGAGGCCGCGGCGCCCGCGCCGCCGGCCGCTCCGCCGGCGCCGACCGCCCCCGGGCAGGTCCCGTGGCAGCAGCCACAGGCCCCGGCCGAGACGCCCCGCCCCGAGGACCTGCTCGTCCCGGACCGCCCGTCCATCCAGGACGCGCCCGCCACGTGGGGCTGGCGCGGCCGCGTCAACAAGATGTCCGCCGGGGCCATCAAGCCCAAGGCCAA
>DASXYE010000437.1:0-17769 GCA_036502695.1 Jatrophihabitantaceae bacterium | reverse complement strand
CGCCCGGGCGGGCGACTGCTCGTGCTCGACACCGACTGGGACTCGGTCGTCTGGCACTCGTCGGATGCAACCCGGATGCGTCGTGTGCTCGAGGTGTGGGACGAGCACCTGGTCGATCCGTATCTGCCGCGGCGGCTCACCGGGCTGCTGGTCGACGCCGGGTTCACGGTCACGCAGCGCGGCACGATCCCGCTGCTCAATGCCGGATACGCCGCGAACACCTACAGCGCCGGGCTGATCGGGTTCATCAGCCGCTTCGTGCCCGGCCGCGACAGGCTGACCGGGGCTGACGTCCAGGCCTGGGTCGACGACCTGACCAGCCTCGGCGAGGACTACTTCTTCAGCCTCAACCGCTACCTGTTCATCGCGGCCAAACCGCAGCTGTAGACGCGACCACGAACGCGATGAGCGCTCGCGCCAACAGCGGAACGTGAGCAGAGCTAACGGAACCACGAACGCGATGAGCGCTCGCGCGAAGAGCCCGCCGCCGCGACGCGGCCCGCGACGAAGTCGCGGTGCGAATCTGCGTTGGACCCCGAGCGCAGCGAGTGGGTCCACAAGCAGATCCGCGAGAGGCGGGACAAATCAGCTAGCGATGGCCGGGATGCGCATGACGCCGGTGGGCGGATCCTGCGCCTTGGGCAGGTACAACCGCTGCACGGCGACCAGCAGCCCCTCGGCCACGGTGTCGCGGAACGCCGGGTCGACGAGCCGAGCCCGGTCGATGGGCGAGGTGAGGTAGCCGACCTCGATGCGGACGGTGGGCATCCGGGTCAGGCGCAGCAGCGTCCAGGTCTTGGGGTGTACCCGGGCGTTCAGCATGCCGGTGCGGGCGACGATCTCGCGCTGGGCCAGCTCGGCCAGCCGCTCGCCGATCGTGGAGCTCGACTCGCGTCCGCCGTAGTGGTAGGCCGCCACCCCGTTGGCCAGCGGCGACGACGCGCCGTCGACGTGCAGCGACAGCAGGGCGTCCGCACCGACCTCGTTGGCGAAGTCGGCCCGCTCCTCGTCGGTCTTGCCGTTGTACGGCCCGCGAGTCAGCCAGGTGGTGACGCCCAGCGCGGTGAGCCGGCCCTCGAGGCGAGTGGCGAGATCCCAGGCGAGGTCGGCCTCGCAGACGCCGCCGGCTTCGACGCCGCGGTCGGCGCCGCCGTGGCCCGGGTCGAGCACCAGCCGCTTGCCGAGCAGGCTGGGTCCGGACTCGGCCACCTGCATCTGCTCGCGCAGCAGCTGCGGACGTCCGCCGATCACCCGCCGGGTGAGCTGGCGCAGGGCACGCAGCGTGGCCGGCCCGCAGATGCCGTCCGGCGTCAGCCCGTAGTCGCGTTGGAACGCACGCAGCGCCGCCTCGGTACGGCGGCCGAACACGCCGTCGGGCCGGACGATGTCGTAGCCCATCTCGAGCAGCTGTTCCTGCAGGGCGACGACGTCGTCGCCGAACACCAGGTTGGTCGCGTTGTGGGCCAACACCCGATCACCGAGCCGCCAGCGGGCTCCGGACAGCGCGGTGTAGGTCTCGGCGCTGACGATGCCGTCGACGGTCAGGCCGCGCCGTTGCTGGAAATGACGGATCGCGAGTTCGGTCGCTTCGTCGTAGCTCGACTCGACGGTCGGATCGACGTTGGCGATGAGTCCGAGTCCGGCGAGTACCCGCCGCACCTCGGCGACGGCGTCCCCGTTGGCGCCGCGACTGAGTGGCTGCATCGAAACCAGATACCTCACGGAGCTAGTCGGCGTCAGTGGCGGTGGCACTGTGGGGCGGCCGGAAAGAAGCTGGCCGTGAACTATTGTGCCCCAGCCCGGCGCGGATACCGAACCGGCGGGTCACCCGCGCGTCTGGCCTTACCTGGACAAAACAAAGGCGGCCACTCTCAGTGACCGCCCAACCGCGCGATGAGCGCTTACGCGAAGAGCCCGGCCGCGCGCGACGAAGGAGCTTGCGCTCGGGTCTGCGTGGCCCTCTGCTCTTTGGAGGGCCCGCGCAGACCCGATTCGGCCGGATTAGATGAAGTCGGACAGTTCCTTGAGGATGGCGGCCTTCGGGCGGGCGCCGATGATCTGCTTGACGACCTGGCCCTTCTCGAAGACGGACATCGTCGGAATCGACATGATCTGGTAGTCGCGAGCGATGCTCGGGTTCTCGTCGATGTTCACCTTGGCGACGGTGATCTTGTCCGGGTACTCACCGGCGATCTCGTCCAGCACCGGGGAGACCATCTTGCACGGCCCGCACCACTCGGCCCAGAAGTCGACCAGCACCGGTCCGTCGGCCTGCAGGACCTCGTCGACGAACGTTGCGTCGGTGACGGTCTTCGTGTTCTGACCCATGGGTTTCTCCTGATCGGTTGGGATGCGGTGGTGTAACGGCGGGTACCGGGTCGTCATTCCGTGACGCCGGCGACACCGCCCGGGCCGACAACACCGGCCAGGTCGTGCAGTCGGCTGAGGAATCGCTCGGCGTCCAGTGCGGCCTGGCAGCCGGTGCCGGCGGCGGTGACCGCCTGCCGGTAGGTGTGGTCGACGACGTCGCCGGCGGCGAAGACACCGTCGAGGTTCGTCTTGGTGCCCTCGTGCGTGAGGATGTAGCCCTCGGGGTCCAGGTCGATCTGGCCCTTGACCAGGTCGCTGCGCGGATCGTGCCCGACGGCGATGAACAGGCCCTGCACGTCCAGGTCGCGCTCGTCGCCGGTGGCGGTGTCGCGCAGCCGCACGCCGCTGACCGAGCCCGAGCCGTGGATGTCCACGACCTGCGAGTTCCACGCCCAGTTGATCTTGTCGTCGTTGAAGGCGCGGTCGGCCATGATGGCGCTGGCGCGCAGCGCGTCGCGGCGATGCACGATCGTCACGGACTTGGCGAACCGGGTGAGGAAGGTGGCCTCCTCCATCGCGGTGTCGCCGCCGCCGACCACGGCAATGTCCTTGTCGCGGAAGAAGAATCCGTCGCAGGTGGCACACCACGAGACGCCGTGCCCGGACAGCTCGTCCTCGCGGGCCAGGCCCAGCCGGCGATACGCCGAACCCATCGCCAGGATGACGGCGTCGGCCGTGTACTCGGCATCGTGCGTGCGCACGACCTTGACCGGGCCGGTCAGGTCGACCGAGGTCACGTCGTCGCTGACGATCTCGGCGCCGAACCGTTCGGCCTGGGCGCGCATCTTGGCCATGATGTCCGGGCCCATGATCCCGTCCGGGAAACCCGGGTAGTTCTCGACATCGGTGGTGTTCATCAAGGCGCCGCCGAACTGCGAACCCTCGAACAGCAGGGGCTTCAGATCGGCGCGGGCCGTGTACAGCCCAGCCGTGTATCCGGCCGGGCCGGAGCCCACGATGATGACGTTACGGTGCTGCGGGCTAGTCACGGCCACGGAACGATCCTAGGGGCCCTGGCATTCCCGAGCATTCCGCGGCGCGCGGGGGGCGAACGGCGAGCCCGGCTCGGGTCAACGGCGGGCCGCTGCGAGGATCTCGCGGACCTCGGGAATGCGCATCCGCCAGGCGGCGATCACCAACACGATCAGCCCGGCGATGGCACCGCCCACCACGCCGATCAGCGCCCCCGTCCGGCCGTGGCCCGCGATGCTCGTACCGAGCAGCACCATGCCGACCGCGGCCGCCCCGCCCAGCACCGAGGCGACGCCGATGCGCACGATCGTCCGGATGACCCGGCTGAACCCGAGCCGCCCGTAGCGGCGGGCCAGCAGCTGATGCCCGACGATCGCGCCGACGACGTAGCACGCCGACGTGGCGATGTTCAGGGCCTCGACCACATGGTCGCCGTGCAGCGTCTCGGCGGCGATCAGCACCAGCACGATCTTGACGGCCACCATGCCGATGTTGATGATCGTCGGGGTCCTCGCGTCGCGCATCGCGTAGAACACCCGCATCTGCAGCATCACCAGCGCGAACGGCAACAGCCCGAACGCGGACAGCGCCAAGGACGTACCGATCAGCCGCGCGTCGTGCTGGCTGACCTTGCCGACGAAGATCGACAGCGTGAACGACGGGCCCAGCACCATCAGGCCGATGGTCACCGGTACCAGCGCCACCGCCGAGAGCCGGGCCCCGAGGTTCAGGTGCTCGATCACCCCGTCGCGGTCGCCGCGCGCCGCGGCCCGGGACATGCGCGGCATCAGCGCCGTCAGCAGCGAGACGCCGAGGATGCCGTACGGCACCTGGAACAGCAGGTCGGCGTAGGTGAAGTTGGCGACACCGTTGTGGTTGAAGCCCACCTTGACGATGACGCTGACGCCGATCTGGCTGGCGACCACGTAGCCGACCACCCAACCGGTCAGCGCGCCGGCTTCGCCCATGCCGCGCTCGTGCCGCTCGGCCCGGAACCGCCACTTCCACCGGAACCCCGTCCGGCGCAGGGCCGGCAACAGCACCAGGGCCTGCGCGGCGATGCCCAGCGTGGTACCGACGCCCAGCACCAGGATCTGGGTGTTCGTCATGTTCGCCGGAACCAACGTCTTCGGCCCGGGCACCAGCGCGAACACCCCGACGGCGAGGATGGTGATCACGTTGTTGAGCACCGGGGCCCAGGCGCCGGGGCCGTACACGTTGCGGATGTTCAGGATCGCGGTGAACATCGCGCCGAGCCCGTAGAAGAAGATCTCGGGCAGCAACAGCGTGGCGAAGGCCGTGGTCAGCTGGCGTTCGGAGTGGTTGTTGACGAATGCCGCCGCGAGCAGTGGTGCTGCCGCAACTGCGACCACGGTCGCCGCGCCGAGCACCGCCGTGGCGATGGACAGTAATCGTTGGGTGTACGCCTCGCCGCGGTCCTCGTCGTGCTCCTCGGCGTGCACGAGCAGCGGGATGAGCACGCTGGACAGCACGCCGCCGACGAGCAGCTCGTACACCTGGTTGGGGAACGTGTTGGCGCCGTTGTACGCGTCGCCGACCAGCCCGGTGCCGATCGCCGCGGCCAGCACGACGCTGCGCAGGAAGCCGCTGACCCGGCTGGCCAGGCTGGCGATCGCCATCGTCCGGCTGGACGCCAGCAACCCACCCCGCTCGGTCGGCGTGCTCGGCGCCTTGGTGGTCGTGTCCGGGCGGTGTTTGCGCCGGCCGGCGTAGGTGGTGCTGCTCCACGTCTCCTCGGCGTGCTCCCACTCCTCCTCGGAGGCGTGTTGCCACAGCGGCATGAAGACGCCGGTCATGGACGGGTCTTCGGTGAACATCCGTGGCTCGAAGGTGATCAGGCCACGGCCGTAGTGCGACGGCTCGCTCCACTCGTCCTCGGCCGGATCGCGCACGTCGTCGGTCACAGATTGGCCCCCGCGGGCGTGGCCGGCGCCATCTCGGCCGCCGATCGGGTGCTGCGTGCGCGGATCCGCCGGAACAGCCGGAACGCCAGCGCCAGCACGAGGATCCCGCCGGCCACCGCGGTGATGACCACTCCGATGACGCCCAGGGCGGTGCAGTGGATGGACAGCGGCACCGGCGAGCCGAGCTGGGTGCCGTCTGGGGCGAGCAGCACGGCGTTGACCTCGAACGTGCCGGCCCGCTGCACATGCGTGGGAATCTTCAGCGTGCTGCGCGTCGGGCTGTGCGCCGAGGCCGCCCGGGTGATGACCTGCACCCGCTCGTTGTTGGAGTCGAACCCGGTCACGCCGTTGGACGTGGTGACGCTCACCCGCACCCGGATGTCGACGGTCAGCGTGTTGACGACCGTGATGGGCAGCGGGGCGTCGTTGGACGCCAGGGTGTAGCTGCCTCCGGACGGGCGCAGGATGTACACGCCGCGGCGCAGGGTCTGCACCTTCTCGGCCAGCTGGTGGGCGAAGTCGGCGCCGCGGGCCGGGTCGGCGCGCCAGGCCGCGGACTCGGTGCGCTGGATGGCCGCCGGCAAGCCGCCGACGATCTGGTCGGCGTCCGGGTTGTTCGGCAGCGCGTTGCTGAACGACTGCTTGAACTGGGCGGCCATCGCGGCTGTGGCCAGCGCCGCCGCCGGCACCTGCTGCTCGTTGCCGGCTTCGACGAGCTGACCGTGGTCGACCGGACGAACCTGCTTGGTGGCCTCGCTGAGCGTCAGCGCCGTCGACCAGGACGCGCGCCCCGTCGCGAGCAGCGCGTGGCTGGCCACTGCCGGATCGGCATCGACGTAGCGCGGCGCGGTGATCACGACGTAATGCGATCGCCCCGGCTGCTCGGCGGCCCGCACGGCCAGCTCGGCGGTCAGCTGCGGCAGTGCGCCCGCGCCGCCGTTCGGGCTGAGCGTGCGATCCGACCAGGTCTGCACCGCGCTGTCGGTCACGGCCGCCACCGTGCCTTGCGAGCCGTAGGCCACGGGCAACGGCGCGAGCGCGTCCGGCCGCGGGATCTGGTGGCTCGCGCCGGTCATGGCCGAGTCGTTCAGCACGACCACCGACGTATTGCTACCGCCGCTGAGCACCTGCTGCAGCGCGGCCTGCGAGATCGTGCCACCCGGAGGCCACGCGACGTCGCTCGCGGCCGGGGTGCCGAGGGCCTTCTGCACGTTCGTCTGTTGGTCCGGCCCGAAGGTGGACTGCCACGGGAGTCCGGCCCGGGTCAGCGCGTCGATGTCGGGGTCGGCGTACGGAGTCAGGCTGATCTGCTGGACCGACGTCACGATCGACTGCAGCCGGGTCAGCCAGGCTTTGGCGGCTGCGGTGCCCGTGCCCTGAATGGTCTTGCCACCGGATTCCACCAGATACGGCTGCGACATGGCGACCAGCTCGTCGAGCAGCTCCGGATCGATCACCAGGGTGAGATGGATCTTCGGGGCGACCTGCTCGACGACCTTCAGCGCGCGATCCAGCCGCCCATTCGGGCCGACCGACGTGGCCAGGTCGTCGTCGAGGAAGACGCCGCCGTCCTCGAGGCGATGCGGACGGTCGATGAGCGGCCACACCCAGCTGACCTGGACCGGCTTCGGCTTGTCCTTGAACGCCGGCAGGTAGGTCTGCCCGAAGCCGACCGGCACCGTGCCGGCGTCGGTGTCAGGGGCGGCCGAGACGGTGAAGTTGATCGGATAGACGCCGCCGCCGGACAGGAAGCACAGGCAGATGCCGTGGGGGTCGTTGATCTGGCTGGTCGTGGTCTTGTAGGTCACCTGCCGGGTCTGGTGTGCGTTCAGCGTCCCGACCGAGAGCGGATCCAGCTGCGTCAGCCCCTGCTCGGGACCGGGCGCCGGCTTGGCCATCAGCTGCTCGAGCTGCTTCTGCTGGCTCACCGGCGCGTCCCGGTCGACGCCGATGTTGACGTTGTACAGCGCCTGGTCGGTGGTGTTGGTCAGGGCCAGGACGATCGTCAGCGGGCTGGGCTTGGCGGTGTAGACCGGCGTGCTCGGCGCCAGGTTCCGGACCACCACGGTGACGGCGTTCTCGCCCAGGCCGGGCTGGGCGGATGCCGGGGGCGGCGCCACCACGGCCAGCGCGGCGACGGCTCCGGCGCCGGCCAGCAGGACACGCAGACCAGATCTCACGCGCTCTCCGCGAGCAGCCGGCCGGCCGCGTCCACCAAGCCGCGTTCGTCCGGGTAGGCGAGCTGGCCGGTGATCTCCGGAAGCGGCACCCAGGCCACCTCGGTCACCTCGATGTCCGCGTCGGACAGCTCGCCGCCGACGGCGCGCAGCAAGAAGTGGTGCACCGTCTTGTGTACCCGACGACCCTCGGCGATGAACCAGAAGTCGATGGTGCCGAGGCTGGCCAGGATCTCGCCGCTGATGCCGGTTTCCTCCTGGACCTCGCGGATCGCGGCCTGCTCGGCGGTCTCGCCCGCTTCGACGTGCCCCTTCGGCAGCGACCACAGCAGCCGGCCGCGCCGGTCGACCCGGCCGATCAACGCGCCGCGCGGCACGTCACCGTCCAGGTCGACGACCAGACCACCGGCGCTCGTCTCATCGACGCGCTTGAGCTTGACCCGCCCGGGCCGTCCCTGGCGGGACCGTCGAGACTTGCCGCCCGAGCGCCGTGGCGAATTGGAGCCTCGGGACATGCGCCGATGGTAGCGGCCGGCCGGTAGCGTGGCCCCGCGATGAGCGTGAGAGAGCCCGCCGACCTGATCACCGTCCCGGACGAAGCGTCCCGGTTGGGTGCTGCCTTTACCCAGGCCGGCCACGAGCTGCACCTGGTCGGCGGCACCGTCCGCGACGCGCTGATGGGCCGCCCGGACAGCGACCTGGACTTCGCCACCGACGCCCGGCCCGACGACGTGTTGCGCATAGTCACGCCGCTCGGGACGACCTGGACGACCGGGATCGAGTTCGGCACGGTCGGCGTGCAGGTCGGCGATCGCCAGTGCGAGATCACGACGTTCCGGGCCGACCGCTACGACCGGCAAAGCCGCAAGCCCGAGGTGGCGTACGGCGATTCGCTGCTGGACGACCTGCGACGGCGCGACTTCACCATGAACGCGATGGCCCTGTCGGTGCCCGACCGGACGTTCACCGACCCGTTCGGCGGCTTGGCCGACCTGGCCCGGGGCGTGCTGCGCACCCCGTCCACCCCGGAGGAGTCCTTCGCCGACGATCCGTTGCGGATGCTGCGGGCGGCGCGGTTCGTGTCGACGCTGCGGGTCGCCGTGGCACCGGAGGTGCAGGCGGCCATAACGGCGATGGCCGGCGAGATCGCCCGGATCAGCGTGGAGCGCGTCCAGGTCGAGCTGTCCAAGCTGTTGCTGGGCGCTGCCCCGCGCGCCGGCCTGCAGCTGCTCGTCGACACCGGGCTGGCCGACCATGTCCTGCCCGAGCTGCCCGCGCTGCGCATGGCCGCCGACGAGCACGGCCAGCACAAGGACGTCTACGCGCACACCCTGCAGGTGCTCGACCAGGCCATCGACCTGGAAAAGGTCGGCGGAGGAGCTCCTGACTTGGTTTTGCGGTGGGCGGCGTTGCTGCACGACATCGGCAAGCCGGCCACCCGGCGCTTCGAGTCAGACGGGCGAGTGACGTTCCACCACCACGAGGCGGTCGGGGCCCGGATGGCGCGCACTCGGCTGAAGGAGCTGCGCTACTCGAAGGACCTCGTCGAGGACGTCGCCCAGCTCGTGTTCTTGCACCTGCGCTTCTACGGGTACGGACGCGGCGAGTGGACCGACTCGGCGGTGCGCCGCTACGTCGTGGACGCCGGCCCGCTGTTGCCCCGGCTGCACAAGCTCGTCCGCTCGGACTGCACCACCCGTAACAAGCGCAAGGCGTTGGCGCTGAAGCAGGCCTACGACGCCCTGGAGGAGCGCATCGAGCGGCTGCGCGAGCAGGAGGAGCTCGACGCCATCCGCCCCGACCTGGACGGCAACGAGATCATGGCCGTCCTCGGCATCAAACCCGGGCGGATGGTCGGGCAGGCGTACCAGCACCTGCTGGCCCTGCGCATGGAGCACGGTCCGCTCGGCCACGACCGGGCCGTCGACGAGCTCAAGAAGTGGGCCGCTGAGCAGCAGTAGCTCAGACGCATCTGTAGTTCAGACGGCTAGTGCGATGCGGATAGCCTCGTCGACAGCACTCATCGTCGACGGCGACAAGGCGCCGCTCGTCCGCTCAACCTCGTTGTTGTCCAAGACGTAGGGGTCATCGCAGAGCACGGCGCCAACGAGTGGTCGGTCAGCGGCAGCTAGTCGGACGATGGTCGGCAGCTCGTGGCGAATCGGCGACGTGGTGACGCGCAGAGCTACGAAATCCCCCTTGCGGGACGCGTTGCGTTGATTGTTCGAAACCACTACCCAAGGCTTTGCGCCGTGACCTAGATCGGCGAAGACGACTTGGCTGCGTAGATACGGCACCTGACTACTGCCAGGTCGCGTCGAAGCGGGCCGCTCGCTTGCGACGAACGCGGGCCGGTGGTCCGTCGGGATCCGGCTCGGCATACGCCCGGTCGTAGGCGGCGCCCAACGCTTCGGCCTGGACGGACTCATGCCCGAGGCGCACCCAGACCGCGAGCACATGTGCGCGACTTGTCTGCTCGCGCTCGGCCTGCTCGGCGGCGTCCGCCAGCAGCGTCTCATCCACCGTCACGGTGGTCCGCACACTTGCCATCTGAACCTCCCAAGGATGCCAGGTCAGCCTACCATTATGATGCAGATTTCGATGCACTCGTAACATCGACCGGCGCAGGCGGAGGTGCCTCGACCGGCGGTAGTCGCCCGGCGAAGCGCAGGTAGGCCAGCCCGGTCAGCGCGTAGACGACACCGATCACGACGATCGACGTGGGCGAGTAGCCGGAGTCGGGCAGCAACACCGCGGTGGCCACGGCGGCACCGACGAACGTGATGTTGAACAGGGTGTCGTACAGCGAGAACACCCGTCCCCGGTAGTCGTCATCGACCACCTGCTGGATGAGCGTGTCGACGCAGATCTTGATGCCCTGGGCGGCGAAGCCGAGTACGAAGCCGGCGAGCAGCAACAGCGGCATCGTGTACGGCAGGCCCAGCCCGATCTCGGCGGCGGCCGCGATCGCGAGTAGCAGCGCCGGCCACCGGACGAAGCCCAGCCGGCGCGTCGCTCCCGGAGTGACCACCGCGGCGATACCCGACCCGATGGCCACCATCGCCAGGATCTGCCCGATGCCGGCCAGCCCGGCCCGGAAGATGCCGTGGCCGGTGAAGTAGTTGCGGTACAGGAGCAGCGCGCACACGGTGCTGATGCCGTAGCAGAAGCGATGGCAGCCGATCATGAGCAACGCGTAGAAGGCGGACTTGCGGGCCGCGATGTGCCGGCCGCCGGCGACCAGACCGCGGGCCACGTCGCCCAGAGTCTGCCGGTGGCTGCGCTCGACGTCGTCCGGGCCGAGAGCGTCGCGGGCGAACGGCCGGGCGGTGAACGCCGAGGCGAGGTAGGGCAACGCCGCGGCCAGGGCGATGGCCGCGTACTCCGCGTTGTGCCCGCCGATGACGCCCCGCACTCCGACCGCGGCGCCCGCGCCGAGGGTGGTGGCGATGGCGCCGCTCGTGGTCGACAGCGCGTTGGCGGTGATCAGCTGCTTGCCGTCCACGACGTGCGGCAACCCGGTCGACAGCGCGGACAGGAAGAACCGGTTGACCGACACCACCACCAGGGCGCTGGCGTAGAACGGCTGCCCGTGCAGGCCGGCCAGGATCTCGCCGGCCACCCCGGCGACGCCGATCGCACGCAGGATGTTCGACACGACGAGGACCCGCTGGCGCCACCAGCGGTCGAGCAGCACCCCGGCGAACGGACCGACGAACGAATACGGCAGCAACACCACGGCGAAGCCGGCCGCCACGTCCGCGGCGTGGGCCTGCCGCTCGGGGTTGAACAGCACCGCTCCGGCCAGCGACGCCTGGAACACGCCGTCGCCGAACTGCCCCAGCAACCGCACGGCATACAGCCGGCGGAAGTCGGGGCGGCGCAGCGCTGCGCGCAGGTGCCCGTTGGCGTGCACGTGCTTGACCGTAGTGGCGCGCGCCGACCGAGTATTCGGCAAGATAGGCGCATGCCGGCCGAACAGGAGACCCCGTGCGCCTGGACGGGGCTCACGCCCGCGTCCGGGCGGCTGCTGGTGGCCAGCACGACCCTGAACGAACCGACGTTCGCGCGCACGGTCGTCTACCTGCTCGAACACGACGGTGGCGGCACGGTGGGTGTGGTGCTCAACCGGCCGAGCCACACCCCGGTCGGGTCGGTGTTGCCGGATTGGCAGGACGCCGTCAGCGAGCCGTCGGTGATCTTCGGCGGCGGGCCGGTCATGCCCGACGGCGCGCTGTGCCTGGCTCAGCTCAAGGGCCGGCACGCCGAGGACGGTCCGGGCGTGCGCCGCGTCGCGGGCCGGATGGCCACCGTCGACCTGGACGGCGACGTGGCCACCATCCAGGAATCGACGACCCGGATGCGCGTGTTCGCCGGCCATTCCGGGTGGGCGCCCGGACAGCTGAGCGACGAGATGGATGCCGGCTCGTGGTACGTCGTCGAGGGCCGGCTCGACGACGCATTCACCCGGGCGCCGACGACGTTGTGGCGGGCCGTCCTGCGGCGCCAGCCCATGCCGCTAAGGGCGATCTCGACGTTCCCCCGGGAAATGGGCGTCAACTAGAGACGGTTTTGGCCGGATGAGCCGCGCTACGCGGTCCATCCGGCCAAAACCGGATCAGAGGGTCAGCGCTCGACGTCGCCGTTGATGAACTTCTCTACGGCGTCGCGGGCCTCGTCGTCGAAGTACTGCACCGGCGGCGACTTCATGAAGTAGCTCGACGCCGAGAGGATCGGGCCACCGATGCCGCGGTCCTTGGCGATCTTCGCCGCGCGCAGGGCATCGATGATGACGCCGGCCGAGTTCGGCGAGTCCCAGACCTCGAGCTTGTACTCGAGGTTCAGCGGCACGTCGCCGAACGCCTTGCCCTCCAGTCGGACGTAGGCCCACTTGCGGTCGTCCAGCCAGGCCACGTAGTCCGACGGTCCGATGTGGACGTTGCGCTTGCCGAGATCCCGGTCGGGGACCTGCGACGTGACGGACTGGGTCTTGCTGATCTTCTTCGACTCCAGGCGGTCGCGCTCGAGCATGTTCTTGAAGTCCATGTTGCCGCCGACGTTCAGCTGCATGGTGCGCTGCAGTTCGACGCCGCGGTCTTCGAACAGCTTGGCCAGCACGCGGTGCGTGATGGTGGCGCCGACCTGCGACTTGATGTCGTCGCCGATGATCGGCACGCCAGCGTCCTCGAACTTCTTCGCCCACTCCGGCGTCCCGGCGATGAACACCGGCAGCGCGTTGACGAAGGCCACCCCGGCGTCGATGGCGCACTGCGCGTAGAAGCGCGCGGCGTCCTCCGAGCCCACCGGCAGGTAGCAGATCAGCACGTCGACCTGGGCCTCGCGCAGCGCCGCGACGACGTCGACCGGCTCCTCGTCGGACTCCTCGATCGTCTCCTGGTAGTACTTGCCGAGCCCGTCCAGGGTGTGACCGCGCTGCACCGCGATGCCGAGCGGCGGCACGTCACAGAGCTTGATCGTGTTGTTCTCGCTGGCCAGGATGGCCTCGGACAGATCCCGGCCGACCTTCTTGGCGTCCACGTCGAACGCGGTGACGAACTCGATGTCGCGGACGTGGTACGGCCCGAACTGCACGTGCATAAGACCCGGGACCTTCTGGGTCGGGTCGGCGTCACGGTAGTAGTGCACGCCCTGGACGAGCGACGCAGCGCAGTTGCCGACGCCGACGATACCGACGCGAATGTTGCCCATCAGGGCGCCTCCTTTGGCTTGGGTGACTTCTCGTCTTCGATCAATTCGGTGAGCCAGCGGACCTCGCGATCCGCGGACTCGAGCCCGTGTTCTTGCAGCCGCAGCGTGTAGCGATCCATTCGCTCCCGCGTGCGGGCCAGCGCCGAACGCATGCCTTCACGGCGTTCCTCGACCCGACGCCGGCGTCCTTCGAGGATGCGCAGCCGCACTTCGGACCGCGTCTGCGCGAAGAACGCCAGCCGCGCCCCGAAACCCTCGTCGTCGAAGGCCTCCGGGCCGACCTCGGCGAGCAGCTCGGCGAAGTGCTCCTTGCCCTCGGCGGTCAGCTTGTAGACCCGCTTGCCGCGGCGCGACTTCGTCGGCGCGCCTACTGCTAGCTCCGGGGCCTCCTCGGTGATCCACCCGGCTTCGGACAGCCGCCGCAGCGTGGGGTAGAGCGATCCGTACGAGAACGCCCGGAACGCCCCGAGCAGCACGGCCAGCCGCTTGCGCAGCTCGTACCCGTGCATCGGACTCTCGTTGAGCAACCCGAGGATGGCGATCTCGAGCATCGCGTACCTCCAGCTATCTCAGCGTGATGTATCAAGACGATACATCACTGCGAGACAGCGGCAAACATACGCGACGTAGGTAACCCATGTGTAAACGGGCGACACCGCCCGCGAAAATGCCGCGATCGTGCAACTCTCTGCGGCGTCAGGGCGCAGAAAGTTGCACGATCGGATGGGACGTGCGGGGTCAGCCGGTGACGAGGGCCAGCAGGAAGCCGTCGTAGCCCTTGGTGCCCACCGTCTGGATCGTCGTGGCGGATACACGCGGCTCGGCGGCCACGACGTCGACGAGGCGGCGCACCCCCTGCGCGGCGCCGTCGCCGTTCGCATCGAGCACGCGCCCGCCGCGCACCACGTTGTCGACGATGATCAGCGCGCCGGGGCGGGCCATCCGCAGCGCGTGGACGAAGTAGTCGGCGTTGCTCGGCTTGTCGGCGTCGATGAACGCCAGGTCGAACGGCCCCGCCAAGTGGGGCAGCGTCTCGATGGCCGGCCCGACGCGGACGTCGACCCGATCGGCCACCCCGGCGTTGGCCAGGTTGGCGCGGGCCACCTCCGCGTGGTGCGGATCGAGCTCGCAGGTGATCAGCTGCCCGTCGGCGGGCAGCGCCCGAGCCAGCCAGATCGCGCTGTACCCGCCGAGCGTCCCGACCTCGAGGATGCGCCGCGCGCCGATCGCCCGGGCCAGCAGGTTCAGCTGCTTGCCCTGCGCCGCGCTCACCTGGATGTTCGGCAGCCCGCCGTCCTGGGTCGCCTTGAGCGCTGCCTCGAGCGCCGGGTCGGACGGGCTCAGGGCCCCGTCGAAGTAGCCGTCAACCGCGGTCCAGAGTTCGTCATCAGTCACGGCGTCAACCCTACGACCGCGCGATGGGTGCGGTGATGCACGCGTCCGGGACGCCGAAGCCGTCGACCAGGGTGGACGCGTGCGGGCGCAGCTCGGCGCACAGCGCGTCGACCTGGGTGATCACCGCCTTGCTGCGCTGCGTCGACAGCCGGCCGTGCTCGATGAACCAGGCCCGGTCGGCCTCCACGGTGGACAGCACGAACAGGTCGCAGACGGCGTCGAGCAGCTTCTTGGTCGAATCCGGCGCCGTGTCGATGCCGGCCAGGAACGCCTCGAGCAGCAGCCGGTCGGCGTGGGCGCGGGCGGCGCGCAGCAGGTGGTCCTGGGTGGCGTTGAAGACCGCGAACGGGTCGTCGCTGTCGGCGGCGCGACGCAGCCGGCGGGCCACCGTGTCGAGCAGGTGCTTCTCGCGCCACTCGAACAGCTCGACGTGCCAGGCCCGATCCCGCAGATCGGCGTCCGGGCCGGGGGCGGCATCGAGCAGTCGCTGGATGATCCGGTGCGCGGCGGTGTGCTCGACGACCGTCGCGGTGGCCTGCTCGGCGACGAACCGGATCGTGCCGAGCCAGTCGAGCTCGCCGAACTGCGACCGGTACGCGCCCAGCAGCTCCTTGCCGACCAGCTGCAACAGCACCGTGTTGTCGCCCTCGAACGTCGTGAACACGTCGGTGTCGGCCTTCAGCCGGGCGAACTGGTTCTCGGTCAGGTAGCCGGCCCCGCCGCACGCCTCGCGGCACGCCTGGATCGTGGCCGTGGCGTGCCAGGTCGCCGCCGCCTTGATCGCGGCGGCCCGGGCCTCGAGTGGCCGGCGCCGCTCGTCGTCGGCGAAGTCGTCGTGCAGCGCCCCGACCAGCTCGCCCTGGGCGAAGTGCAGCGCATACGTCCGGGCCAGCGCCGGCAGCAACCGTCGCTGGTGGGCCAAGTAGTCGAGCAGCACGATCTCGACGTCGCGGCCCGGCGCTCCGAACTGCTTCCGTACCTCGGCGTATCGCACGGCGATGGCCAGGGCCACCTTCGTCGCGGACGCTGCGCCGCCGGCGACGCTCACCCGGCCCTGGATGAGCGTGCCCAGCATGGTGAAGAAGCGCCGGGTCGGGTTCTCGATCGGCGTCGAGTACGTGCCGTCCGGGGCGACGTCGCCGTAGCGGTTGAGCAGGTTCTCACGCGGGATGCGCACCTCGTCGAACCACAGCCGCCCGTTGTCGACGCCGTTGAGGCCGGCCTTGGGTCCGCAGTCCTCGATGCGCACGCCCTTCGCCGGCGTCCCGTCCGCCGACCGGATCGGGACGACGAACGCGTGCACGCCCTGCCGCTCGCCACGGGTGATCAGCTGGGCGAAGACCACCGCGGCGTGGCCGTCGCGGGCGGCGTTGCCGATGTAGTCCTTGCGGGCGTCGTCGTCCGGAGTCCGGATGACGAACTCGCCGTCGTCGAACGTGGCCGTGGTGCGCAGCGCGGCGACGTCCGAACCGTGTCCCGTCTCGGTCATGGCGAAGCAGCCGGGCAGCGCGACCGAGATGACGTCCTCGAGGTACCGCTCGTGGTGCGGCGCCGTGCCCAGGTGCAGGATGGCGCCGCCGAACAGCCCGAATTGCACGCCGGCCTTGACCAGCAACGACAGATCGCCCAGGGCCAGCATCTCGAATCCGGTGATCGAGCCGCCCAGATCGTCCAGGCCGCCGTACTGCTTGGGGAAGCCGAGTCGCGAGACGCCGACCTCGGCCAGCATCCGCAGCCGGTCGAAGGTGCGAGTGCGCTGTTCGTCGATCGAGCCCAGCGACGGTACGAGCCGCGGATCGTCGAGCAGTTCGCGGGCCGTGTTCCGCACGGCGGCCCACCGCCCGTCCAGGTGCGCCTGCAGTTCGGTCACCACGCCTCCGTCCGACCTAGGTTCGTGATCAAGAGGGAAGAGTGGCTGCTATAGCGACCGCTTTCCCCTCTTGATCAACGAACGAAACCGGGGTCAGAGCTTCGGGAACAGGTACTCCGGTGGGCGGTTGTCCAGCTCGACGCCGCCCATGGCGTAGACGCCGGCGGCGCCGCCCCACAGCAGCGCCGTCAGGTAATCGCCCAGCTGCTCGCGCGACATGTCCTCGCGGTGGTCGATCCACCAGTCGCCGGCGGCCCGCAGGAACCCGACGGTGGCGATGCCCCAGGGCCGGGCGGCGGCCGGGTCGCGACCGTGTGCGGTCAGGTGCCCGCGCAGCCGCTGGGTGATGATCTCGGCGATGGTGCTCTGGTAGTCGCGCACCACGTCGTCGCTGTCGTCGACGGGATGGCTGACCGCGAACCGGTACAGGTCGGGGTCCTCGTCGAGCATCGACAAGAACGCCTGGACGCCGGCGGCCATCTCGTCGTGCGGGTCGGAGACGCCGTCCAGGGCGGCCACGATCCGTTGCAGCAGCGTGCCGGCGGTCTGCGCGACAATGGCCCGGTACAGGTCGGCCTTGTCGGTGAAGTAGCGGTAGATGACCGGCTTGCTGGTCTTGGCGGCGCGAGCGATCTGGTCCATGCCGACGGTCGGCCCGTGCTCGCGGATCGCCGCCATCGCGGCCTCGATCAGCTCGGCCCGACGGGCGGCGCGGTGCTCGGCCCAGCGGGCGCTGCGCCCGTCCTTGTGGCCCTTGGCCGGCTTGTGCGGACGTCGTCCGGCCGACGCCGAGATTTCCTCGATCGCCTCGTGAACCGCCCCGACCACCTCGGTGACCGCGGCCGTTGTCCTCGCCACAGGCCGCTTCACGTTACGGACGGTACTAGATAACGTTAACTCTCGTAACGGCCAATTCTTCGAGAGGACACCCCGTGTCCACACGCCGCGCCGCCGTCGTCGGTGGCAACCGCATCCCGTTCGCCCGGGCCGACGGGCCCTACGCCCAGGCCTCCAACCAGGACATGCTCACCGCAGCACTCGACGGCCTGATCGCTCGGTTCGGCCTGCAGGACGAGCGTCTCGGCGAGGTGGCGGCCGGCGCAGTCCTCAAGCACAGCAAGGACTTCAACCTGACTCGCGAGTCGGTGCTCGGGTCACGACTCGCCGCGTCGACGCCGGCCTATGACGTACAGCAAGCCTGTGGAACCGGGTTGGAGACGACGTTGCTCGTCGCCAACAAGATCGCGCTCGGGCAGATCGAGTCGGGCATCGCCGGCGGCGTCGACACCGTGTCCGACGCCCCGATCGCCGTGAACGAGGATCTGCGCCAGGTGCTGCTGAGCGTCAACCG
>DASXYE010000436.1:0-1893 GCA_036502695.1 Jatrophihabitantaceae bacterium | reverse complement strand
GCGAACGCCCGGCCCGCCGCTGCCACCTCGATCACCGAATCCCTTACAGCGCAGGCGGATCCACCAGCAGCAAGAACATGGGGCCGCTCTGCGAACGACACCACACCGGCAAACACCAAGCCGACTGGACCCCCACGCGAGACGAGGACGGCAGCACCACCTGGATCAGCCCCACCAAACATGTCTATCGAAGTCATCCACCCGACCTACCCCACGACACCACCAGCGACCCGCCACCGTTCTAAAGCGCCGGTGACGCAACCACGGCGCCTGATCGGTCGCGCGCGCGCCCTCACATCGCGTCGAGGCTCACTGGGCCTGCGGACGGGACGATGCGGCCGGCGGAGTCCTCCAGCCACACGCGGACGCCGCAGTCGTCGGCCTCGGCGTGCACGGCGGCGGTGATGCTGGGCCAGGGCCATCCGCTGGCCGTCGATACGACGTCCTGGACCAGCTCGAGCGCGTCGGCCGCAGTCAGTCGCGCGGCCGTCTTGCGCGGCAGGAACGGCACCCACGGCCCGAGCCCGAACGGGGCCGCAACGATCGTGACCTCACCAGCCGGGACTGCGACTCCCTTGTGCACCTGGGGTTTACGCCATGCCTCGAGGCAACATCGTCGGCCCTCGCCGGTGATCCGTACCGTGACGTCCGTTGGCAGGTCGTCGGCGACGGCGTCGAGCAGCCGCTGCAGGAGGCTGCGCGCCTCCTCGCCTCGTACCGCCACGCGTCGACCACCCTTCGCCGGCCCCGAACCTGAACGTAGCCGGTCGCCCGGTGATCGTCAGCTCAGGCCGTCGAACCGCCCCAGGTCGGCGGGATCGGTGAAGTCGGCGTCGAACAATTGCTGGCCGTCCGGCGCGGTGACCCGCAGCTGACCGAAGCTGGCGCTCTCGTCACCATCCTCGCGGAAGCCGACACGCCCGGTCGGGAACGTCGAGTCGGTGGTGGTGTCGACGAGCGTGCCGTTGACGTAGGTCTGCAACGTGCTGCCGCGGACCACCGTGCGCAACTGGTAGAGCGTGCCGGCGGTGATCGGGAACGGCAACGTCGTCGTGGTGGACGAGGCGATGTTGCCGTTCACCAGGACGATCTTGGACAGCACGCCGGGCCCGCCACTGTTGGACAGCAACCACAGGTAGCCGCTGCCCGGCCAGTTCCACGCGCCGGTCGCGACGGTCGGATCCTGGGCCCGGAAGAACCAGCCGGCCTGCGCGTACTGGCCGGAATGGCCGGTCTGGTAAGGGATCGCGGTGAAGCTGAGGTCGTAGTCGGCCCAGGCCGCACCCGCCTTGGTCAGCACCTTGTTCCCGGTCAGGTAGAGCCGCCCGTCCTTGAGCAGCACCGAGACGGTGAGGCCGAGGGCGCCGCCGTACGCGGTCTGCCCAGCCGCCTGCAGGCGCAGGTGGATCGGCACGGTGGTCACGCCGAGAGCGTCCTCGCCGGCCGCAACCGTGATCGCCGATGTCGCCGTTGCGCCCGGTCGGAGCAGCGTGGTCGACGGCCCGGGCAGGGTGATGTTCGGTGCCGGGCCGGCGGCCCAGCTCAGCCCGATCGGCTGGTCGAGGTTGTCGGTGACGGTCAGCGTCGAAGTCGCGGTACCGCCGGCGGCCGGCGTGACGTGGTCCGGATCGAGCCGGGCAGTGATCGGCGCGACGACCGTGCTCGACACGACGGTGCGGGCGCTCTGTTGCCCGCGCTCGGTGCGGTACGTGGCCCGGCCGACGACGTCGTACCGCCCGGGCGTCGCGCCGAGCGGAACTCGCACGCGCCAGGTGACGGACACGGTCCGGTTCGGCCCGACGGCCGCGAACGTCGCCGCGCCGACCGGCGTCGCCCGCAACGGCGACTGGTCGGTAAGTGAATCACCTTGCAGGGTAAGGCGAACGTCGCGCA
>DASXYE010000435.1:0-7241 GCA_036502695.1 Jatrophihabitantaceae bacterium | reverse complement strand
ACATCACCGCCGCGCTGGGCGCGGCCGCCGCTCGGGGTGAGGGCAATGGCTGAGCGCCGCCTACCGCGCGAGCTGCCCGAGGACGCTCCCGTCTTCATCATCTCGGTGGCCGCCGAGCTGGCCGGGATGCACGCGCAGACCCTGCGCCAGTACGACCGGATCGGGCTCGTCACGCCCGGACGCACCGGCGGGGGTGGGCGCCGCTACTCGGCCCGCGACGTGGCGTTGCTCCGCGAGGTGCAGCGACTGTCGCAGGACGAGGGCGTCAACCTGGCCGGCATCAAGCGGATCATCGAGCTCGAGGCGCACGTCGACGCGCTGCGGGCCCGGGTGGTCGAACTCCAGGCCGAACTGCAGCACGCCTACGATGAGCTGCACGCCCGCCCGTCGACCGCCCTGGTCGTCTGGAACCCCCAACGCCGGTAGTCCACCGCTGATACGGCGCGCGTGCTCGACTGGGCGGCCGGGGTCGTGTAGATGTCGGGGCACAAGAGCAGGGCTCAGGAGGGACTGGCCATGACGTATCCCCCCGGCGGCGAGCCGCCCGTCCCGCACGAGCCGGACGGTGGGTGGCGCAGCAAGATCAAGCCCAAGCATGTCGCTGCGGCCGTCGCGGTCATCCTGCTGGTGATCTTCATGCTGGAGAACCTGCGCAAGGTGCCGATCCGGTTCATCGGGCCGCAGGTGCACGCCCCGTTGATCCTGGCCTTGCTGGTCAGTGCCGTGCTGGGCGCGCTGATCGTCCTGCTCGTCCAGCGGTTGCGCCGGCGCGGGTAGCGGTTGCGCCACCGGCCCGGGACGCGGCTCCGGTACGGGACGTTCCGCCCGCCCGGGAAGTGCCGGCGGTGCGGGGCGCGGTCGCCCCGCCGCGGCTGATCGCGAATCGCGCGACGCTCGGCGGTTGGACGTCGGCGACCGTCGCCCGATCGGGGACGGGATCGCTCACGAACTGCGGCCCCGGCGCATCGGCGGTGTCGTAGTAGCGGTGGAACACCGGGGTGAGCGCACCCGAGATGGGCGGCACGATCCAGCTCCAGTCAGCCGGGCAGTTGCGCCCGGCCCGCTCCTCCTTCTCCAGGTGGGTGAGGAAGCGCTGCGACTCGGTGTGGTGGTCGGTGATCGTCACGTCGGCGGCGGCGAACGAGTGCAGCACCGCGCGGTTGATCTCGATGACGGCCCGGTCGCGCCACAGCGTCTGCTCGGACGACATGTCCAGGCCCATCCGCTGCGCCACCTTCGGGGCCAGGTCGTAACGATCGGGGTCGATCAGGTTGCGGGCGCCGATCTCGGTGCCCATGTACCAGCCGTTGAACGGCGCGGCCGGGTAGGAGATGCCGCCGATGACCAGCCGCATGTTGCTGATGGCCGGGACGGCGTGCCACTTCAGGCCCAGCCCCGCGAACCACGGCAGGTCGGGATGCGACAGGGGCACCTCGAGCACGTCCACCGGATCCAGGTCGAACAGCCGCGGGCCCTCATCGGGCGTCTCGATGACCAGCGGCAGCACGTCGAAGTTGCTCGGCCGGGCCGGCGGCTCCCAGCCGAGCTGGCGCACCGTCTCGGTGAACTGCAGGTACCGCGGGTCCCCGAGCGTCTTGTTGCGCAGCCGCCGGTAACCGGCGTAGCGCACGAGCTGGTCGTTCCAGATGCGCGGCGCCGGCTGGTCGGGGGCGTCCGGCGCGAAGATGCTGATGACCGGGCGGATCTTGCCGTCGTTGCCGGCCAGGCGCAGGTGCCGGCGGCAGTGCATCGCGATCGATTCGGCGTCGCGGACGCTGCGCAGGTCGCGGACGCGCAGGCTGTTCCAGTACAGCCGGCCGATGCAACGCGCGCTGTTGCGCCAGGCCACCCGGGCACCCCAGGTCAGCTCGGCACTGGTGTGGTGGTACGTGCCGGTGGTCAGGATCTCGGCGCGCGCCCAGGCGATGCGGCGGGCGACCTCGCCGGCGTCCGGGTTCTCGGCGTGGAACAGCTCGATGAACTCGACGGCCTCGTCCAGGTCGACCTCGTCGCCGCTGGGCGGGACGATGCTGGGAGCGATACGGCTGTGGTCAATCGGGCATTGCTCGGGTGATGGCACAGGCGAACCCTCAGTCGATGCTGTACGAGTCGTAGTAGATGTGGGAAAGCGGCACGCCATGCGAGCTGAGCGTGCGAACGGTCGCCTGGATGAGGCTGGGGGAACCGCTGACCACCACGTCGTGGGCCGACCAGTCACGATACTTGGCCACCACATCCGGAAGCGAACCGCGCAGTCCGTCGTAGCCCGGCTCACGCGAGACGACCTTGAGTACTTCCAGGTTGGGATCGCGGGTACACAGCTTGTCCAGGGCGCCGTTGAGGTACAGCTCGTCGGTGTGCCGCACCCCGTGGAACAGCGACAGCTTGATCGACGACGAACGTCGTTCCAGCTCCGGCATGATCGACAGCAGCGGAGCGATGCCCACCCCGCCGCCGATCAGCAGCAGGTCGCGTTCGCTGTGCGCGACCAGCCCGAGCAGGCCGATGGGCGGCCCGATCCGCCACACGTCGCCCACCTCGGTCTCATTGACGATGCTGCCGCTGACCCAGCCGCCGGGCACCGTCTTGACGTGGAACTCCAGCTCGCTGCCCTCGGACGGCGGGTTCGCCATGGACATCGCCCGCCACATCCGCGGCCGCCGCGGTGTCTCGACGCTGACGTACTGCCCGGGCAGGTAGGCCAGCGGCGGTTCGGGCCGGATCCGGACGATCGCCAGCCCCGGGCCGGGACGGGTCACGTCGACCACCGTGCCCTGGTAGTGCGGCGGCCCGAGGGCGTCGGCCTCCTCGGCCGCCCCGACCATCTCGTGCTTGATCACGGCGAATGCGTCCAGCCAGGCCTGCTCGGTCTCCGGCGTCCAGTCCTCGCGCAGGTGCAGCTTGAGCGAGTAGACCAGCGCCGCGCCCAGGTCGTCGTAGTGCTCCGGCTTGACCTCGAACTTGCGGTGGTCCCGGCCCAGGTCGTGCAGGAACGAGCCGAGGCGGTCCGGCTGGTCGACGACCTGGACGATGCGCACGAGAGCGCGCAGCAGCCGCATCCGCTGCACGGTCATCATCGGCGGGAACAGATCACGCAGCGCCGGATTGCGTTTGAACAGCGCAGCGTAGAAGTACTGCGCGACCCGATCAGCCGAAGGCTCGGCCAGCGCCCAGCTATGTCGGATCAGCTGCGCCTGTGCAGGCACGAGGGGTCCCTTCTCGCTCGCGGGCCCCCGCGCACCGGCGGGGAGGGCGCCGGTACGCACACCAATCTAACGCGTCCGGCGCGGCCCGCGAACCCCTTGGCGAGGGAAATCCGACAGGTATTGGTTCTTCCCTGATGTTGACGCGCTGTGAAAGGCTGACTGCGGTCCATCACCACGTCACCCGATTCATGCTCTGGGGCGGCAGCACGTTGGCGGGACGTGCCCTGTCGCTGCTGACCCCCGAGGGAGTGACCGCTGTGCTGCCGACCCACCCCGAACAAGCTCACCCAGGTACCGCCGCCGAACGCGAACTGCAATGCCGCTACGGCACTCGCCAACGGGCCGAGCGGTTCTACGGCGACCAGGTGCTCGACCACCTGAATCCGCCGATGCGCGAGTTCGTCGCCCGGCAGGACATGGCGTTCATCGCCACCGCTGATGCCGCCGGCGAGTGCGACGCCAGCTTCCGGGCCGGCGGTCCCGGGTTCATCCACGTGATCGACGGGCGCACGGTGGCCTATCCCGAGTACCGCGGCAACGGGGTGATGGCCAGCCTCGGCAACATCCACGACAACCCGCACGTCGGCATCCTCATGATCGACTTCGTGCACGACCTGATCGGGCTGCATTTGAACGGCACGGCCCGCGTGGTCGAGGACGCGGCGCTGCGGGCCGAGGTCGCCGACCTGCCGGCCGAGCTGGTGCGCGGCCGCCAGCCCGAACGGTGGGTGGTCGTGTCCGTGGACGAGGCGTTCGTCCATTGCCGCAAGCACATTCCGCGGATGATGCCCGTACCGCGCCGTCGCTCGTGGGGTACCGACGACGCCCGGCGCAAGGGCGGCGACTTCTTCGGGGCCGCGGCGACCCCCCGGTCGGCCGCCGACGAATAGCAGGTGCGCGCCCGGGTTGAATTGGCGATATGAGCAACCTGGCCGATCTGTTGCCGGCAACCGCCGCGGCGGCGCGCACCGCGCTGGCGCCCCACACCGACCGGGACTGGCACCAGTTGCCGGCCGGCGACCTCGAGTGGACGTGCTGGAAGACCGCGCTGCACGTGGTCGACGACCTGTACTTCTACGCGATGCAGGTGCTCTACGCGCGGGCTGACGACTACGTGTGTACCGAGTTGGCCAGCGACGAGCACGCGAACCCGACGCGGCTGACCGACGCGATCGTCATCCACGCCGAACTGCTGCGCCGGGTCGCCGTGACCGCCGACCCCGGCGTGCGCGGGCATCACGTCTACGGGCTGTCGGATCCGGCCGGGTTCGCCGCGATGGGCATCGTCGAGACGCTGATCCACACCTACGACCTGGTGCGCGGACTGAACCCCGACGAGTTGTGGCGCCCACCGGACGCGCTGGCCGGGCCGGTCCTGGCCCGGCTGTTCCCCGACGCTCCGGCCGGCGAGCCCGGCGACGTCCTGCTGTACTGCTGCGGCCGGGCCCCGCTGGGCGACCGGCCGCGGCAGACGGACTGGACCTGGGACGGGACGGTCCGGGGCTAGCCCGGCAGGACCCGGTATTTGAGGTGGGTGACGCCGGGCGCCTCGACGGCCCGGACCTGCTCGAGTCGCACCGGCGCGTCCCCGAGGTCGTCGAGCAGCCGAGAACCGCCACCGAGCAACAGCGGAACGACGTGCAGCTCCAGCTCGTCCAGCAGGCCCGCGGCCAGGTACTGCCGAGCGATGTCGCCGCCGCCCCAGAGCATGACGTCCTGGTCGCCGGCCGCCTTCTTCGCCTGGTCGAGCGCGGACTCGATGCCGTCGGTGACGAAGTGGAACGTGGTCCCACCGTCCATCTCCAGCGGATCGCGCCGGTGATGGGTGACGACGAACACGGGGTAGTGGTACGGCGGGTTGGCGCCCCACCAGCCCGTCCACTGCCCGTCGCCCCAGTCGCCACCGCCGACCGGGCCGAACATGTTCCGGCCCATGACCGCGGCGCCGATGTTCGCCCTGGACTGCTCGACCACCGGCGTGCTCGCGTTCACCTCGCCGCCCTGCTCGCCGTGGGCCTCGCGCCAGGCAGCGAGCGGGAACACCCAGTCGTGCAGGTGCTCGCCTCCCTCACCGAGCGGGTTCTGCTCGCTTTGGTTCGGGCCGGCGACGAAGCCGTCCAGCGAGATCGCGATGTGACACCTGAGATTGCTCATCGGGGGCTCCTCGGTCGGCTCGGCACGAACGTTCGCAGCGTAGTTCGCCCGACTTACGCGGCACTGTCGTCGCGGGGCCTAGGCGCGGGTCAGGCCCTGCGCGAAGGCGAACACCGCGTGCGGGTCGTAGTGCTGGGCGACCGTCCGCAGCCGGGGCAGGTTGGCGCCGTAGTAGGCGGTGGCCCAGTTCGGCATGGACGGATCGATGTAGTTGACGTAGCCGTGCTGGCCGAGCAGCGGCGTCAACCGGTCGCGCACCGCAGTGACGGGCTGCGTCGCGGCCCCGCCGTGGTAGAGCTGCACCGAGGCGATGGCGCCGCGATGGGGGAACGCCGTGGCGCCCGCGCCTACCCGTCCGACCGCGCCGCCCAGGCTGTCGAAGATCGCGTCCAGCCCGGAGCCGGTGATCGCCGCGACGACCGTGCCCGGGTCGCGCATCGGGGCGGTGACCATCCGGGACGTCGCGACGAACGACTCGCGGCCGAGCGTGCCGTTGCCGCCGCCCCAGTTCGGCCGGCACTGGGTGCTGGTCAGCTGCGAGCAGCCGGCGAAGTAGCGCATCGCATCGAGGTAGCTTTTCGCCGCGACGTAGCGGCCGGTCGGTGTCGCGCCGGCCTGCCGCACCAGGGCATCCAGCAGCGGATTGAGCCGGCTCGGCGATCCGACGTAGCAGCCACCGACCGAGCACGACGCCGGCGTGCTGCCGTGCACGATGCAGTTGGCAAACAGCTCGTCCGGCGCGGTCTTCAGCCAGGACTGCCACTGGCCGAGCACCGACGCCGCCGACCCGGACGGGAACTGCAACGAGAACACGGTCACGGCCGGCGCCGGCACCGTCCGGAACGTGAGCGACGTGACGACGCCCAGGTTGCCGCCACCCCCGCCGCGCAGCGCCCAATACAGGTCCGGCTCGGACGTCGTGCTGGCCATCCGCAGCACCGCGTCGGCCGTGACGACCCGCGCCGACACGAGGTGGTCGCAGGTCAGCCCGAACTTGCGGGCCAGCAACCCGATGCCGCCGCCCAGGGTCAACCCGCCGATGCCCACGGTCGGGCACGAGCCACCCGGCACGCACCGCCCGGCGGCGGCCAGCGCGGTGTAGACGTCGCCCAGCCGGGCGCCCGCGCCGACCACGGCGGTGCCGTCCTTGCGAACGTCCACTGTGGACAGATGCCCGACGTCGACGATCAGCGCGCCGGTGGCGTTGGAGTAGCCGGCGTAGCTGTGCCCGCCGCTGCGCGCGGTGATCGGGGTGTGGGTGGCCGCGGCGAACTCGACGCAGGCCTGCACGTCCGCCGGGCCGATGACCTGGGCGATGCCGGCCGGACGGTTGCCGTCGAAGCGTGGGTTGTAGTCGACGCGGGCCGTCGAGTAGCCGTGGTCGGTGGCCCGGAGCAGGCGGTTGCCGAGCTTGGCCCGCAGTTCGGTCCAGGTGCGGACGCCCGAGGGCGCCGAGGACGGCGCCGGGGTGGTCGACCCCGGCGTGGTCGGCGGACTCGACGGTCGACCGGACGACGAGCTGGTGCAGCCGGCGAGCGCCGCGGCCGTGCCGACGCCCGCGGTGCCCAGGAACGCCCGTCTGGTGATCATGTCTCGATGACACCCTGCGGGACGGCGCCTGTTGCACGGGCGTGCGCCGCGAGCCGGATGCCGCGCCCGACCTTCTGCAGCAGCTGGGCGCCCGTCTCGGCGTCGAGCCGGGCCAGGTGGTGGCTGACCGATGGCTGCGAGTAGTGCAGCTCCTGACTGGTAGCGCGCCACCCGGATAAGTCACCACTTGCGGAGGACACGCGAATGTGTGCTACCCGCACGTAGCGCTTGACACGCTCTTAACGACATGGGACGGTCTGCCGCGCCAAACAGCGACAACAGGGGGGAATC
>DASXYE010000434.1:0-9248 GCA_036502695.1 Jatrophihabitantaceae bacterium | reverse complement strand
GCTGCGCTGGATGGCCGACGTGCTCGGGCCGATGCTGCAGGCGGCGGTGCGCGCGCACGGGCCGATCGACATCAAGGCGATCCTGGCGCAGATGCTGCAGATGGGCGACGAGGCGCACAACCGCAACCGGGCCGGCACGCTGATGCTGCTGCGCGAGCTGATGCCGGCCCTGATCGACAGCGGCTTCCCGTCGTCGGAGGTTGCCGAGGCAGCCGCGTTCGTCGCGGGCAACGACCACTTCTTCCTCAACCTGGCCATGCCGGCGTGCAAGCTCACCCTGGACGCCGCCCGCAACATCCCGGGCTCGACGATGGTCGTGGCCATGGCCCGTAACGGCACCGACTTCGGCATCCAGGTGGCCGGCACCGGCGGGCAGTGGTTCACCGGCCCGGCGCTCGTGCCGGACGGGCTGTACCTGGGCGCGTTCGGGCCGGACGACGCCAACCCCGACATCGGCGACTCGGCGATCACCGAGACGGCCGGGCTGGGTGGGTTCGCCATGGCGGCGGCGCCGGCCATCGTCCGGTTCGTCGGCGGCTCCGTGGCCGACGCGCTGGCCACGACGCGGCGCATGTACGAGATCACCCTGGCCGAGCATCCCGCGTATTCGATCCCGGTGCTGGACTTCCGGGGCACGCCGTGCGGCATCGACGTGACCCGGGTGGTGCGCACCGGCATCCTGCCCCAGATCAACACCGGCATGGCCGGACGGGTGGCCGGCACCGGGCAGGTCGGCGCCGGCCTGGTCACCCCGCCGGCCGAGATCTTCCCCGCTGCCCTGGCGGCGTTGGCCGGGTCGAGCCGCGACCACTAACGCCGGTCGCACCCCGTCGAACCAGGTCGAATTCTCATGATCAAGAGGGAGAAGTGGTCGCTATGACAGGCACTTCTCCCTCTTGATCATGGGACGTGCCGCGCTCGGCGGCTGATGCTCGGCTAGAGCGACCCCGCTCGCCTGACCCGGACGTACTCGACGACATTCAGCCCAACCAGCACGGCGGCCACCAGGATCAGCGCGGCCAGGCTGGGCACGTGCGGGGCGATCGGCAACACGACGAGCATCACAGCGGCGGCGGTGAGCCGGGTCGTCGACACCAGCTTGAACATCGCCCACCGGGTGTAGCCGTAGGTGGCGAGGTAGATCGCGCAGCCGCCGACCAGCAGCCCGCACACCCCCCACGGCAGGTGGTCACCGGGGTGGGCGACCGCCTCGCGCATCCCGACCGCGATCGAGATCACCGAACCGATCAGCGCCAGGTGCCCGTACGTCATGACGTGCCGGGCGATCGAGGCCTGCACCTGCGCCGTGGTCAGCGCGTGGCGCATCGCGTCGGCCGCGAAGTGGAAGTACACCCACCACAGCCCGCAGGCCAGCACGAACGCCGCTGCTACCGCGCACAGCACGCCGGCGCTGAGGTGGCCGTCGGCGGCCGGACCGCCGATGTCGACCACCGACTCGCCCAGCGCGATGAGCAGGAACAGGCCGAATCGCTCGGTCAGGTGGCCCGGGTCGAAGCGCATGTCGTGCAGCTGCCGGCGCAGCACCGTCGGCGTCGACAGATCGATCAACGCCGCCGCGCCCCAGATCGCCACCCGGGCCGTGCCGTGCACGAATCCCCCGGCCAGGATCAGTGGCCCGCTGACGCACAGTCCGATCGCGAACGGGTTCAGCGCGATCGGAATCCGGCGAAACATCAGGTAGGCCAGCACGAGCCGGGCCGCCATGTACGCGCACCCGAACAACGCACCTCGGTCGCTGTAGGCCTCGGGAACGGCCAGCGCCATGAACAGGCTGGTCAGCCCGACCGCGAAGATCCCGATCCGGCTGGACGCATTGGTCAGGTCCTGGGCGTTGGCCAGGAACGACATGCCGACCCACGACCAGTACAGCGGTACGAACACGATCACCGCGCGCAGCACCCAGGCCCACCCGTGATGCTCGTGCAGCAGCGAGGAGACCTCGGTGACCGCGAAGACGAATACCAGGTCGAAGAACAGCTCGGCCCAGGTCACCCGCTTCTCCGCCGGCTCGGTGGGCACGGCGATCTCGACGTCGTCAGCCGGGCTTTCGGTCTGGCTCATGCGCACACGGTAAGCAACGCCCACACCCAGTTTTCTGCGAGTGGTGCGTTCCGCGTCGAGTGGTGCGTTACAACGCACCACTCGACCGAAAACGCACCACTCGACCGGGCGACCGGTTCAACGGGTGGGGCGCGGCCAGTCGGCGAGGTCCTCCGGCGTGTCTATGTCGGACGGGTCGCCGGCGCAGGCCACCTCGGTCACGAGTTCCGGATGCGCCCGCATGAACGGCCGGGCGCCCTGATCGCCCTCGGCCAGCGCGGCCACCTCCGTCCACAGTGGACGGTCGATCGCGACGGGGTGGCCGCGCCGCGTGCCGTAGCGGGCGACGACGAACGGGGCGTCGACGGCCAGCACGTTGCGCACCTGGTCGGCACCGATGCCCGGCGTGTCGACCAGCACGATCACCGCGCGCTCGCCGGACGCCGCCGCCAGCCCGAGGCGCAGCGACGACCCCATCCCCCGATCGGGGTCCGGGTTGACGACCACGACGGCGTCGTCCACCGAGGTGCCGGCGCGCACCACGGCGACCACCTCGGCGCACCCGGCTCGACGCAGCTCGCCCACCGCGCGGTCGACCAGCCGCTGCCCGGCCACCACCAACTCGGCCTTCGGACCGCCGAGTCGGGTGCCCGCCCCGGCGGCCAGGACGATCCCGCTAACGCCCCTAGTGTCGCGAGCCATGCGGAACGGCGGTCATGGCTGGTCGTACGGGCGCAGCGCGACGGCGGTGCTCAGTGCGGCCACCGTCGCCTCGTAGCCCTTGTCCTCCTTCGACCCGGGCAGGCCCGCCCGGTCCAGCGCCTGCTCGTCGTTGTCGCAGGTCAGCACGCCGAATCCGATCGGGACGCCCGTGCGCACCGCCACGTCGGTCAACCCCGTCGTGGCGGCTGAGCAGACATAGTCGAAGTGCGGGGTCCCGCCGCGGATCACCACGCCCAGCGCGACGATCGCGTCGAAACCGACGGCGGCCAGCCGGGCCGCGGCCACCGGCAGCTCGAACGTGCCGGGCACGCGCAGCTCGGTGACGTCGCGCACCTGCGAGTCGGCGAGCGCCCGCCGGGCCCCGTCGAGCAGGCCGTCCATGACGGTGGCGTGCCACCGCGCGGCGACGACGGCCACCCGCAGTTCCGCGGCACCGTCCACAGTGGACAGCGCCGGCGCGCCCTCACCGCTCATGCCGTCGGCTCCTCGATCTCCTCGATCTGCAGGTCGTGGCCCATGCGGTCGCGCTTGGTCTGCAGGTAGCGCAGGTTCTCCGGGTTGGCGTGCACCGGCAGTGGCACCCGTCCGACGACGCGCAGACCGTAGCCCTCCAGGCCGGCCCGCTTGGCCGGGTTGTTGGTCAGCAGCCGCATCGTGCGAACCCCCAGGTCGAACAGGATCTGCGCGCCGGTGCCGTAGTCGCGGGCATCGGCCGGCAGGCCCAGTTCGAGGTTGGCGTCGAGGGTGTCGGAGCCGGAGTCCTGCAGCTGGTAGGCCTGTAGCTTGTGCAGCAGCCCGATACCGCGGCCCTCGTGGCCCCGGATGTACAGCACGACTCCACGTCCCTCGCGGGCCACGGCGGCCAGGGCGGCGTCCAGCTGCGGGCCGCAGTCGCAGCGCAGCGAGCCGAACACGTCGCCGGTGAGGCATTCGGAGTGCACGCGGACCAGGACGTCCTCGCCGTCGCCGATGTCGCCGAACACGAACGCTACGTGTTCGCGCTCGTCGTAGGACGCGCGGTAGCCCACCGCGGTGAACTCGCCGTAGCGCAACGGCACCCGCGCGGACGCCTCGCGGGTGACCAGCTTGTCGAAGCGCCGCCGGTAGGCGATCAGATCGGCGATGGAGATCAGGGCCAAGTCGTGCTCGTCGGCGAACACGCGCAGCTCGTCGGTGCGGGCCATGCCGATCGGGTCCTTCTCCGAGACCATCTCGCACAGCACGCCCGCGGGCCGCAAGCCGGCCAGCACGGCCAGATCGACCGCGGCCTCGGTGTGGCCCGGACGCCGCAGCACGCCGCCGTCCTTCGCCCGCAGCGGGACGACGTGGCCGGGCCGGGACAGGTCCTCGGGGCCGGCGTCGGGGTTGGCCAGCAGCCGCATGGTCAGTGCCCGGTCGGAGGCCGAGATGCCCGTCGAGATGCCCTCGCGCGCGTCGACGGTGACCGTGTACGCGGTGCCGCGGCGATCCTGGTTCACCCGGAACATCGGCGGCAGATCGAGACGGTCGGCGTCGCCCTCGGTGATCGGCACGCAGATGTAGCCCGACGTGTAGCGGACCATGAACGACACGAGCTCGGGCGTGGCCAGCTCGGCGGCGAAGATCAGGTCGCCCTCGTTCTCGCGGTCCTCGTCGTCGACGACGATCACCGCCTTGCCCGACTTGATGTCGGCGATGGCCCGTTCGATGGAATCCAGCCGTACTGTCATTTCCCTACCCCGCCTTCGCGAATCCACGGACCACCACTCGCTGACGCTCGGGCGGATCCGAGGATCCGCACGCGCCTCCGGCGCGGCCGCGTCGCGGCGGCGAGGCTCTTCGCGCAAGCGCTCATCGCGTGACCAGCCGGGCCACGTACTTGGCCAGGACGTCCACCTCGAGGTTCACCGGATCGCCCGGCTGTTTCGTGCCGAGCGTCGTGGCCCGCAGCGTCTCGGGGATCAGGCCCACCTCGAACCAGTCGTCGCCGACGGCGGTGACGGTGAGCGAGACGCCGTCCACGGCGATCGAGCCCTTCTCCGCGACGTACCGCGAGAGCTCGGCCGGCAGGCCGAACCGGACCAGATCCCAGGCATCGCCCGGGGTGCGCGCCACGATCACGCCGGTGCCGTCGACGTGGCCCTGCACGATGTGCCCGTCCAGGCGGCCGTCGGCGCGCACCGCGCGTTCGAGGTTGACCTGCTGACCGGCGCGCAACGTGCCGACGACCGAACGCTTGAGCGTCTCGGCCATGACGTCGAACGTGAGTTGTGCGCCGTCGGCGTCGACCACCGTGAGGCAGACTCCGTTGACCGCGATCGACGCCCCGTGCGGTACGTCGGTCGCCACCAGGGCGGCGCGGACGGTCAGCACGGCTGAGTCGCCCCGTGCCTCCACGCCGACGACCTCGCCGAGCTCTTCGATGATGCCCGTGAACACTGGCCGCTACTCCCCTTCTGCCCAGACCGGGCGCGCAACGATCTTGACGTCGCCGCCGACCCGGGTCACTGAATCGACCTCCAGTGTGATCGCATCGGCGATGGTGGAAATTCCCGCGTCGCCCAGGGCGGCCGGCCCGGCGCCGAGCAGCTTGGGGGCGATGTAGGCGATCACCTCGTCCACGCAGCGGGCCTCGACGAATGCGCCGGCCAGGGTCGGCCCGCCCTCGAGCAGCACGTGCCGGACACCCCGGTCGTGCAGCGCCTTCAGGGCGAATCGGGGCACGGCGGTGTCGAGCAGCAGCGTCTCAGCGGCACTGTCGAGGACCTGGGCGCTCTGATGCACGCGGTGCCGGCGGTCCAGCACGACGCGCAGCGGCTGATGTTCGGCCAGCTCGTCGTCGGCGTCGCGGACGGTCAGGTGCGGGTCGTCGGCCAGCACGGTGCCGCTGCCCACGACGATCGCGTCGACGATCGCCCGGAACGCGTGCGAGTCGGCGCGCGCCTCGGGCGAGGTGATCCAGCGCGCGCTCTGGTCCGCGGCGGCCACCCGGCCGTCCAGCGTGCTGGCCAGCTTCCAGGTGACGAACGGTCGGCCGGTGCGCAGCGCGTCCAGCCACGGGCGCAATGCCCCGGCGCTCGCCTCGGCCGCCTCGACCCCGGCGACGACGTCCACGCCGGCCTCGCGCAGCACGTCGGCGCCGCCGGCCGCCGGCGGGTTGGGGTCGTCGACCCCATAGACCACCCGGGCGATGCCGGCCGCGATCAGCGCCTCGGTGCACGGCCCGGTGCGCCCGGTGTGCGCGCACGGTTCGAGCGTGACGACGGCGGTGCCGCCCTGTGCCCGGTCGCCGGCGTCGCGCAGCGCCATGACCTCGGCGTGCGGTCCACCGGCCGGTTGGGTGGCGCCGGACCCCACCGGCGCGCCGTCGCCGTCCAGGATCACCGCGCCGACGGGCGGGTTCGGGCTCGTGCGCCCGCGCACCGAGTCGGCCAGCTCGCGGGCCCGCCGCATCGCCGCCCGTTCGGCCGTGCTCACGGTGCTCATCCCATGACCGCGCGGGCCTGCTCGCGCAGAGCCTCGACGGCCTTGCCCGGATCGTCGGCGCCATACACGGCGGTGCCGGCCACGAACACGTCCGCGCCCGCCTGCGCCGCCTCGACGATGGTGTCGGAGTCGATGCCGCCGTCGACCTCGATGTGCAGCCGCAGGTGCCCGGCCTGGCGGTGCTGGCGGGCCTGGCGGACTTTGGCCAGCAGCTCCGGGATGAACGCCTGCCCGCCGAAGCCGGCCTTGATCGTCATGATCAGCAAGGTGTCGAACTCGGGCAACAGATCCAGGTACGGATCCAGCGCCGTGTCCCGGTCGATCGCCAGCCCGGCCATCGACCCCGCCGATCGCAGCGCCCGGGCCGTCTGCACCGGGTCGTGCGCCGCTTCGACGTGGAACGTGACATTCGCCGCGCCGGCCTCGGCGTAGCCCGGCGCCCAGCGGTCCGGGTCGTCGATCATGAGGTGGCAGTCCAGCGGCAGATCGGTGGCCTTGTGCAGGCTCTGCACCACCGGCAAGCCGATCGTCAGGTTCGGGACGAAGTGCGCGTCCATCATGTCGAGGTGCAGCCAGTCGGCGTTGGCCACCGCGGCGGCCTCATCGGCCAGGTGCGCGAAGTCCGCCGCCAGCATGCTGGGGGCGATCATCGGCCCGTTCGACGTCACGGCCGAAGTCTAGTGCGGTCAGCCCCACCAGAATCCGGCGGCGATCATGACGTACAGGCCGACCAGCGCCGCGCCCTCGAACCAGGTCGACTCCCCGTCGAGCACCACCAGCACGGTGACGATGACGGCGATCGCCAGCACCGCGATCAGCAACGGCGACAGCACGAGCGTGAACGTGGCCCCGACCAGCGGGGCGGCCAGCACGATGATCGGTGCCAGCACCAGGGCGATCTGCAGCGGGCTCTGCAAGATCACCGACAGCGCGTAGTCGGATCGGTTCCGGGCGGCCAGCTGGATGCCGACGACGTTCTCGACGGCGTTGCCGGCGATGGCCACGATCACCAAGCCGGCGAACGCCTGGCTGATGCCGAGGCTGTCCATCGCCGGAGTCAGCCCGTCGACGAACCAGTCCGACACGAACGCCGCGGCGACGCCGCTGGCCGCGAGCATCCCGATCGCCAGTCCCAGCGGCCACTCGCCCGCCTTGGCCGCGCCCGACTCGGCCGCCTCGCCGGACTCGCCCGATTCCCCGCCGCTACGCCGGATCGCGGCCGGCAGCGACAGCGCGAACAGGGCCAGCAGCACGATCGAGACCATGATCGACAGCCCGCGCTCGTGGCCGGCCGCCGGGGTGTGCAGGTGGGCGGTCAGCGACGGCACGAGCAGCGCCCCCACCGCCAGCACGAGCAGCAGGCTGATGCTGCGGGCCGACTCGGTGCCGAACTTCTGCGTCCCGTGGCGCAGTCCGCCGACGATGAACGCGAGGCCCAGCACCAGCAAGGTGTTGGCCAGGATGGAGCCGACGATGGTGGCGCGCACCACCTCGTACAGCCCGGCGTGCAGGGCGAACAGGGTGACGAACAGCTCCGGCAGGTTGCCCAGCGCGCTCTGCACCACGCCGGTGGCGCCCGCGCTGAGCTGGTCGCCCAACGCCTCGACGCTGCGCCCAACCAGGCTGGCCAGCACGGCCAGGGCAATCGCGGCCACCACGAACGGCGCGATATCCCCCGCGCCGACGTAGTGCAAGACGCCGGACAGCACGCCGGCCACGACGCAGATTCCGATCAGCCGCACGTCCTTGGCCGTCAGACTGGCCCTTGCTTGCGTGATCACGCCACCACCTCCGGGCGACATCGTGCCCGAAGGTGGTGGCAAGTGGACGTAACCGGTCCGCAGTTACACCCGACGCAGTAGTGCGCAGAACATCGCGTCGGTGCCGTGCCGGTACGGCCACAGCTGCACGGTGGGGCCGGCCCCGAGCTGCGGGACGCCGGGGAACGCCGGCCGGGCGTCGATCAGCTCGGCGCGGTCCGCCTCCGCCACGACGTCGCGGGTCTCGGCCAGGTGCGGCGAGCAGGTCACGTAGGCCACGATTCCGCCCGGGCGGACGAGGCGCAGCGCCGCCGCCAGCAGCTCGCCCTGCAGGGTCGCCAGCTCCGGCACGTCGTCCGGGCCGCGCCGCCATCGAGCCTCGGGCCGCCGGCGCAGCGCACCCAGCCCGGTGCACGGGGCGTCCAGCAATACCCGGTCGTAGCCGGTGTCGGTCAGCGCCCGGGCATCGCCCACCCGGACCTCGACGTCCCAGGCCGACGTGGCCTGGCGGACCAGCTCGGCCCGGTGCGGGTGCAGCTCATTCGCGACGACCCGGGCGCCGCGCGGACCGGCCAGCGCGGCGAGCAACGCCGTCTTGCCGCCCGGCCCGGCGCACAGGTCCAGCCACCGCTCGTCGGCGCCGTCGAGCCGGGCGTTGGCCAGGGCGAGCGCGCACAGCTGGCTGCCCTCGTCCTGAACGGCCGCGCGGTGACTCCGGATCGCGGCCAGCCCGCCCGGGTCGCCGCCGTCCAGGAGCACGGCGTACGGCGACCAGCGGCCGGGAGTACCGCCGGCCTCGGCCACCAGCGCATCCCGCTCGAGCTGGCCGGGCCACGCCACGAGGTGGGTCTGCGGGCGGGTGTCGTCGGCGGCCAGCGCCGCCTCGGTCTCGGCCAGATCGCCGTCCAGCGCTTCGGCGAAGGCCGCGGCGATCCAGTCCGGATGGGCGGTGCGCACGGCCAGCCGGTGCAGCGCGGGCGCTCCGACGCTCACCCGGTCGCACCACTCGTCCCAGGTCGCCGCCGTGACCCGGCGCAGTACGGCGTTGACGAATCCGGACGCGCGCCCGTTGCCGGTGGCCCGGGCCAGATCCACCGTGGTGGCCACTGCGGCGTGCGCCGGGATGCGGGTGCGCAGCGCCTGGTAGGCGCCCAGGCGCAGAACGTCCAGCACCGGACCGTCCATAGTGGACAGTGGCCGGCTGGCGCACGCGGCCAGGATCTCGTCCAGGGTGCCCTG
>DASXYE010000433.1:0-18244 GCA_036502695.1 Jatrophihabitantaceae bacterium | reverse complement strand
ACCAGCGCCGCGCCGACGTGGTCACCGAGGTCACCGACGGTGGCACGGTCACCGAGCGGTTCGTGCCGGTCCGCCGGGTCGGGCTGTACGCCCCGGGAGGGCTGGCCGTCTACCCGTCCAGCGTGGTGATGAACGTGGTCCCGGCGCAGGCCGCCGGGGTGGAGTCGTTGGTGGTCTGCTCGCCGCCGCAGTCCGACTTCGGCGGCCTGCCGCACCCGAGCATCCTGGCCGCCGCCGCGATGCTCGACGTCGACCGCGTCGGCCAGCGCGACCGAGTCGGTGACCAGGACGGAGGCAGCCAGCGGGTCGTGCTCGGCCTGGCTGATCAGGTCGGCCGCCACGTGCACCGGGTCGGCCGTCTCGTCGGCGAGCACGGCGATCTCGGTCGGCCCGGCCTCGGCGTCGATGCCGATCACGCCGCGCAGCAGCCGCTTGGCCGCCGCCACGTAGATGTTGCCCGGGCCGGTGACGAGATCCACCGGCTCGATGCCGAGGTCGGAATCGCCATATGCCATAAGGGCGATCGACTGCGCTCCCCCGACGGCGTACACCTCGTCGACACCGAGCAGCGCGCACGCGGCCAGGATCGTCGGATGCGGCGCGCCACCGAATTCCTTCTGCGGCGGCGAGCAGACGGCGATGGAGCCCACGCCGGCCACCTGGGCCGGTATCACGTTCATCACCACGCTGGACGGGTAGACGGCCAGCCCGCCCGGCACGTACAGCCCGACCCGGGCGACGGGCAGCCACCGCTCGGTGACGGTGCCGCCGGGCACGACCTGGACGTCCACGTCGTCGCGGCGCTGCGCTTCGTGCACGATGCGGGCGCGGCGGATCGACTCGGCCAGCGCGTCGCGCACGGCCGGGTCCAAGGCGTCGAGGGCTTCGGCCAGGGCGGCGGCCGGGACACGAGGCGAGGCCACGTCCACGCCGTCGAAGCGCTGCGTCGCCTCGCGAACCGCCGCATAACCCCGCGCCTCGACGTCGGCCACGATCGGCGTGACGACGTCCAGGGCGGTATGCACGTCGACGCGGGCGCGCGGCAGCACGCGCCGGGGATCGGCGGTCGCGGTCGTCAGATCGATGCGGCGAAGCACGGTCTGAGTCTACGGAGCGTCCGCTACCTCGATCACGGTGAACGTCCATTGCCCGGCTGGCAGCGAGCGCGCGTCCACGTGGGGGCGGCGCAACTGCACGAGGACCTCGGCCGGTCGCTCGGGCGGCAGGTCGGCGACGGCGAACGCGTAGACCACGCCGCCGTCCGGTCCGGGCGACGATTCCAGGGGCTCCACGGTCAGTTCGCTGTAGCCGTCGGGCCCGCGGACGAAGGCGCGCAGCCAGCGCGCGTCACCCTCGACCGCCCGGTCGAGCGTGACCTCGATGCGGCGGGTGGCCCATTCGAGCGACTCCCCCGGCTCGGGCGCGACGTGCTGCAATCCCGGCGCCGCGTCCAGGGCGGCCGCCTCGGTCAACCCCGACTCGTCCACGCCGAGGTCGTCGCGCTTGGCGAACAGGGCGCACGCCGAGTACACCAGGGCGGCCAGCGCCGGCTCGATCAGCAACAAGCCCCGCGCGTGGACCCGTATCGGCAACGTGATCACCGCGTTCACCGTGCCGTCGTCGTGACCGCCACCGGTGAGCCGGCCCACGAAGTCGGTCAACAGCGCGCCCAGCAGCCCGCCCACCACCAGCGCCAGCCCGACGGCCGGCCCCCGGGTCGAGCGCCACAGCCAGGCCGCCACCGCCACGACGATTCCGACCGCCCCGGTCATCAGCAGGTAGCGCCCGTCGGAGGCGACGAACGCCTCCTTCTCATCCGGGATGACCGCGTGCGGCAGGTAGACGAATCCCTTGGTCCGCGGGCTGATGTGCTGCCACCACAGGCCGAGCAGCGCCCCGACCGCGGCCAGCACCACCAGTACGGCGGCCGCCGGGCCGAGGTCACGCGGGCTGAACCACGGCATCGAGCGCCCGGCGGTGGGCGGCGCGGGTTGGGCTGTGGGCTGCGGGTCAGCCGCGCTGATCTCTTTCGTCGACATCGCCGTCCAGTCTGTCAGCACACCTGAAGAGCGCCGTCGGCGAGGACCGCCACCGGTGCCCGCCAGGCCTCGGGCTCGGCAATCGGGTCGGCCGACAGCACCACCAACGCGGCCGGCTCGCCGGCGGTGATCCGCCCGGTGCGGTGCCGGATCCCGGGCGCCCGCGCGGAGGCCTCCGTCGCGGCCCGCAACGCACCGAGCCGGCCCAGCCCGGCGTCGGCCAGCCGGTCGAGCTCGCGCGGATCGACGCCGGGCACCGTTCCGGTGTTGCCCAGGTCGGTGCCGTAGCGCAGCACGACGCCGGCCTCGTGCAGCGCCTCGGCGTTCGCGGCCGCGCCGGCGCCGTCCCCGTCGCAGAAGAACGTCTGCAGGGTCGAGACGACGGCCACGCCGGCGGTAGCGATCCGCTCGATCACATCCTCGGGCAGCACTTCGGTCGGCGTGTGCGCCAGCTCGTCCACGCCGGCGTCCAGGGCCCGCCGCACCATTGGCACCCGCAGCGCGTGCGCCACGACGGCCCGCCCGGCGTCGTGTGCGGCCTCGACCACTGCGCGGACGACCTCCGGCGACGGCACCGGCCAGCCGGCCGACCCCGGTTCGAGCGCCACCTTGACGACATCGACGCCGGCATCGCACAACTGCGCGACCACCGAGCGGGCTTCGTCCGCCGACGATGCGAACGCCGCGAACCCGTCCGCGCCCCAGGACTGGCTCGGGTAGCCGCCGGGCGCGGTCACGATCGGTCCGGCGATCGCGACGTCCGGCCGCCGCCACTGCGTCGCCGCCGCCAGGGGTGCCCCCAGATCGCGCACGCCGATCACCCCGGCCGCGCGGGCGGCGTCCAGCGACCCGAACGCGAGATGCACGTGCGCGTCGACGACTCCGGGCCCGATCCAGCCGCTCAGCTCGGGCAGCTCCGGCACATCGCGGTCCGGCCCGGCGTAGTCGACTACGCCGGATCCGTCGACGACGACCACGCCGTCGAACGGCTCGGCCGCCCCGCCCGGCCAGACCTGGCCACGCAGCACCACGCCGCGTCCGAGCCCCGTCGCCACGCCGCCATCATGGCGCAGGACGGGGCCGGACGCTCATCGAGCTCCTACTGGAAGCGCGGCCGCCGCTTGTCGGTCTGCGCCTGCGGGGTGAACGCCGGGGTGCGGGTCGTCGACACCGTCGGCACGCTCGACACGTGCGGCAGACCCGGGCCGGCGATCGGCAGAGTCAGCCGGCTGCCCGCCAGATCGACCTTGACGGTGGCCCCGGTCGGGTTCGGCGTCGTGTACTCGTTGTCGCTCTGGGTCAGCACCAGGCCCAGCACGTGGCCCTTCGGGACGAGCTGGTCGTAGGTGTCCAGCGGCACGGTGATCGTGTACCAGCGACCCGGCTGCAGCGGCGTGACCCGGGTCAGCGACTGGTCGTGCGCGGCGTCCAGCCAGCCGCGGGCGGTGATGAAGGTGTCGCTGGTGACGAAGTCCTGGACGGTGTCCAGGTAGCAGGCGTCGTCGGCTGCGGTGGACTCGCCCCAGCACGACTCGGTCGACTGCGTGACGATGCCCTCCTCCGGGCCCAGGTAGTTGACGCGCCGCTGCGTGCCGTAGTCGACCAGGCGCGCCGACAGCTCGGTCGTCGGCCTGTCCACCTGCACGCGCAGGGTCACCGACGGCGAGCCGGAGATGCGCACCGGATGGGTCAGCGGGGCACTCAGGAACGCCAGCCGGCCGCCCTTCGCGGTGTTCGGATCGGCCACCGCCTGCGCCTCGGTCAGCGCCGGATCGTCGGTGAACGTGCGGCTGCCGCCGGCGTGACCGCCGAGGGTCCCGGTCGTGCCGTCGCCGTTGCCGAGCGCGACCCGCACCGGATGCGCGCCGAGCGCCGGCCAGGTCAGCTGGTTCACCCACTGCCCGGACGGCTGCTCGATGGACGCCTGCGGCTCGAACATCTCGCCGTTGGGCAGCCCCTGCAACCAGTAGTCGAACCACCGGTGCAGCTCGTTCACCCAGTCGGCGCGGCGCATGTCGAACGGGTCGACGTGGCTGCCCTGGTGCAGCCAGATCTTGCGCGGCACCCCGCGGGCGGCCAGCTCGTTCCACCACTGCCCGAACTGGTTCGTGGTGACGTTCTGGTCGTTGATGCCGTGCACCACGAACACGCTGGCGTGCACGTTGCGGGCATCGAGGCGGTAGTCGCGGTCGGCCCAGAACGAGTTGAAGTTGCCGGTGCTGTCGTCGCTGGCGGCCTGATCGGCGGCATACACCGAGTCACACACGCCGGGGTCCCGTCCGCCCACGGTCTCGTCGAGGAAGTCGACGTAGCCCGGCGAGCGCAGCACCCCGCCGAAGCGGGTGTAGTCGTACCAGCTGGAGATCCCCGAGATGGGCACGATCGTCTTCAGCCCGGCCACCCCGGTGGCGGCCACGCCGTTGGCCATGGTGCCGTCCCAGGACTTGCCGATCATGCCGACCTTGCCGTTCGTCCATCCGGTGGCGACGGCGCGCGATCCATCGGCGTAGTACGCCTTCGCCCGGCCGTTCAGCCAGTCGATCACTGCCTTGGCGCTTTGCACCTCGGCCGCGCCGCCGACATCGCCGCATCCGGTCGAGCGGTTGGTGCCGGCCAGGTCGACCGCGACGTAGGCGTAGCCGCGCGGCACGAAGTAGTTGTCGTAGTACAGCGGCTCCTTGACGATCACGCCGTTCGCGTCGTAGGTCTTGACCTCGCTCTCGTTGCCCCGCCCGCAGCAGCTGTAGTACGGCGAGGCGTCCATGATCACCGGCACCCGGACGTTCGCCCGCGGGCGCACCAGGTCGGCGGCGATCCGATCGGGCTTGCCGTCGTGGTCGGAGTCGAACGGCGCCTGCACCCACACGCTCTCGCGGATCGCGTCCGCGTACGAGTACGTCGGCACCGTCTGGGTGCCGTGCACGTAGGGCAGGCCGGTCGCCGCCCGGGCCGGTGTCGTCACGGCGACGACACCCCAGACGAGCAACGTGACGATGGGCAAGGCACGCAGATACCGAGGCATGACGCGATCCCCCCGATGAAGTGAACTACCGGCGAGGCGAACTTATCGGGTGATCTTGCGTCAGGCCATACCTGGCGGACGGGCCTGACCTGGCGGACGCGCCTGTTGCACGATCAGGTGCAGCTCATCCAGGCGGGCACCGGGCACCACCCGCTCGACGTCGAACTGGCGCAGCCGGCGCATCGTCTCGGCCCGCTTCCGCCGCCGGATCAGCCGCCAGGCGAGCAGCGGCAACGTCCACGTGCGGCTCGGCACGCCGATGCGCCGCAGCTCGGTACGCACGTCGCCGCGGGTGTCGGCGACCAGCCGGCGCATCCGGTCCTCCATCGGGCCGAAGTACCCGGCGCCGGTGGCCCGTCGCAACAATGCCCCGAGGGCCCACCGGAACAGCAGCACGCACAGCGCGAACACGCCGATCAGCACGGCCAGCCAGTGCGGTCCGAGCCACCACACCAGGGCGGCCAGCCCGACGACGATCAGGGCGAACACCAGCAGCCCGCGGCTGACGTACTCACCGATCGCCCGGCCGACCAGATAGCGACCCAGGGCCCATCGGCTGCCCGGCGTCCCCTGCTCGAATCCGCCGACGTCCGGGCCGCCGCGATCAGGACCGTCGCGGCCGGGCCCGTCTCGGTCAGGACCGTTGCGATCGGGCGGCGGTGGAAGCACGGTCACGCCAACGACGGTACTGGCCCCCGTCCGCCGAGCGGCTTGACATCAGATGGCCGGCATCGAATACTCTACTTCGAGTAATCGAGCTGGAGGTATCTGATGGCGCGACGTCGGGTGGGCAATCCCCTGGCCCTGGGCGTGCTCAGCTGCCTGCTCGAGCGCCCCATGCACCCGTACGAGATCTCCACGACACTGAAGGAGCGAGGCAAGGAGCAGAGCATCAAGCTCAACTACGGTTCGCTCTACTCGGTCGTCGACTCGCTGCACAAGCACGGGCTGATCCAGGCCCAGGAGACCAGCCGCGACGGCCGCCGCCCCGAACGCACCGTCTACGCCATCACCGACGACGGGCGGGCCGAGTTCGAGGACTGGCTGGCCGAACTGCTGTCGACACCGGTCCGGGAATTCACTTCGCTCGAAGCCGGCCTGTCGCTCATGCCCGGGCTGCCGCCCGACCAGGTGGCCGCCCTGCTCGAGACCCGGGCCGGCCGGTTACGCGCCGAGATCGACCACATCGAGGCGATGCACACGGCGGCTCGCGGGCAGGGGCTGCACGACCTGTTCCTGATCGAGAGCATCTACCGCGTGCACATGCTTACCGCCGAGCTGGACTTCGTCACGCGGCTGGGGCAAGACATCGGCTCCGGCGCGATGCCCGGCACGAAGAGCTGGCAACGCATCCACGAGCTGCGCTCGGACGGCGTCTCGATGGAGGAGATCTTCGCCGACCCGGTGCGCTACCTCGGAGAGGAGGGCCGCGCGCTGCTGCCACCAGACCACGCGAACTGAGTAACCCCGCCCGGGTGCGGCAACACCCGGGCCGGGCATCGAAACCCGAGCCGATCCGCCGGACCCGCCCGAGCCGCAATCTCAGGGTAGGCGGTCGGCTCCCCCATCACCGGCAAGGAGCCACCATGACTGCGCTGTTGCGCACCCCCACGGTCGACACCGAGATCGCGCTCGACGCGCGCGAGCTGGTCAAGACCTATCCCGGCGGACGAGGCAAGCCGCCCGTCCGCGCGCTGGACGGACTGTCCGTCCAGGTAGCCGCCGGATCCGTGTTCGGGCTGCTCGGCCCGAACGGCGCCGGCAAGTCCACCACCGTCAAGATCCTCACCACGCTCTCACGCGCCGACTCGGGGCGGGCCAGCGTCGCCGGCGTCGACGTGACGCTGCACCCGGACCAGGTCCGGCGCGCGATCGGTCTGGTCTCGCAGAAGCCGAGCAGCGACCCGATGGCCACCGGCCGCGAGAACCTCGTGCTGGCCGCGCGCATCCAGGGACTGAGCCGGCGCGCCGCGCACGCTCGCGCCGACGAGCTGTTCGACCGGTTCGGGCTCAGCGACGCCGCCGACCGCCTGGTGAAGACCTACTCCGGCGGCATGGCCCGAAAGCTGGACGTCGCGATCGGCCTGATCCACCGACCGCAGGTGCTGTTCCTGGACGAGCCGACCACCGGCCTGGATCCGGAGGCGCGCGCGGACATGTGGGCCGAGATCGCCCGGCTGGCCGCCGACGAGGCGATGACCGTGCTGCTCACCACGCACTACCTGGATGAGGCCGACCACCTGGCCCATCGGCTGGCGATCGTCGATCGTGGGCGGATCGTCGCCGAGGGCACGCCGGACGAGCTCAAGAGCGAACTACACGGCGACACGGTGCACGTCGAGTTCGACAACTCCGAGACGGCGGCCGCCGCCCAGCGACTGATCGAGCAGATGTCCGGCCTCGACGGTGTGGTGGCCGACGGCCTGGCCCTGCACGCCCGCGCCGATCTCGGCGGCCGCGCCGTGCCCGTCCTGCTCTCCGCGCTGGACGAGGCCGGGCTGGCGGTCGCGTCGGTCACCATCGCCCGCCCGTCGCTGGACGACGTCTACCTGCGCCACGCCGGGCGCCGTTTCGAAGGAGATCACTCGTGACCGCCGTTGCCGTGCCCGGGCGCTTCGTGCGCCACTCGGGCTTCCTGACCGTGCGCTCGGTGCGCGCGCTGATCCGCCAGCCCTGGTACATGGCGGTCACGCTCGTGCAGCCGATCGTGTGGCTGCTGCTGTTCGGCCAGCTGTTCAAGTCGGTCGTCGACATCCCCGGCTTCGCCACCGGCGGTACCTACCTGGAGTTCATCACGCCCGGCGTCATCGTCATGACGTCGCTGTTCTCCAGCGGCTGGGCCGGCACGGTCTACATCGAGGACATGAACCGCGGGGTCATGGACCGGCTGCTGGCCTCGCCGGTCAGTCGCGGCGCGATGATGGTGGCCACGCTGGTGTACCAGTCGATCACCACGGTCATCCAGTCGCTGGCGGTGTTCGCGATCGCCTTCGCCTGCGGTGCGCGGTTCGACGGTGCGGCGTCGGGCATCGTGCTGACGCTCGTCGCGGTGTCACTGCTGACCGTGATCTTCGCGGCGCTGTCCAACGCGGTGGCGCTGCTCGTTCGCCAACAGGAGGCGCTGATCGGCATCAGCCAGTTCATCAGCCTGCCGTTGCCGTTCCTGTCCTCGGCGATTATGAACACCCGCCTGTCGCCGGCCTGGGTGCGGCACGTGGCCAGCTACAACCCGGTCGACTGGGTGGTCGTGGTCAGCCGGCAGGCCCTGTCCGGCAGCCCCGACTGGGGTGCGGCCGGGCCGCGGCTGGCCGCCCTGGCCGGGCTCGCGGTGCTGATGGCCTGGGTCGCCACCCGGGCGTTCGACGGCTACCAGAAGTCGGTCTGACCCAGCACCCGCGCGCGGCACCGGTCAGGCGCTGAGGCCATTGATCAAGGCGTCGAGGCCCAGTCGCCAACGACGCTCGACCGACTGCTTCGACCGGCCGAGGCGTCGCGCGCTCTCCGCGCCGGCGAGGCCTTCGACAAACGCGAAGAACACGTGGGCGATGTCGATCGGGTCACCGCTGAGCACGCCCGCGTCGACAGCGGCGCGGGCGTGCCGGTCGAACGTCTTGCTGACCTTGGCGCCGGCCTTGTTGTCGTCAACCGTGGGGTCGAAGTCGGCGAACGGCCGGGAGAACATCACCTGGGCCAGGACCGGGTTGGCCAGGACGAACCGGCGAAAGGCCTCGCACAGGCGGCGCAGCGCCTCGAGCGGGTCCGCGGTCGGCTCGACCTCGGACAGGTCGTCGCCGAGCATCCGGAATCCCTCGAAGAAGACTTCGCGGATCAGGCCCGCCTTGTCGCCGAAGACCTCATAGAGCGCCGGGACGGAGGCCTGGGCGCGGTGCGCGACCGTGCGCGTGGTGAGCGCGGCGGCGCCCTCCTCAGCGAGCAGAGCCAGGGCGCTGGCAATCCCCCGTTCGCGAAGGGCCTCGGTGCGCTGCTTCGGCCGTGGCATGGGCCGACCGTAGCATCCCGTGGCCCATTGTGAACAGCGTTACGAAACATCGATACGAAACGATGTTAAGGTCGAGCGATGACAGACGCCGTCTTGCAACTGCTGCGCGAACGCGGTCGACGAGGAAGCACTCCGGGGCATCGCGACGACGAGGCCCGCCTGGTGTTGTTGATCGAAGGCGGAAGCTCCCGTGGTGCCTACTCGTCCGGCATGACGATCGCGGTCGAGCAGCTCGGGCTGTTGCCGTTGTTCGATGCCGTCTACGGCAGTTCGGCGGGAGCGTTGAACGGAGCCTGGCTGTTGTGCGGGCGCGCCGAGTCCACCATGCACGCCTGGTGGACTCCGAGCATCATGCGGGGAACCATCGACCCGCGGCGGATCCTGCGCCGGCGGCCGGTCGTCGACACGAAGTTTCTCGTGCACACCGTCTACACCGAGATCATGCCGATGGGCTTCGAGCAGATCCTGGACAGCGCCGTCGAGTTCCACCCGATCGCGACCGACGCCCGCACCGGCCAGGCCGTCGATCTACACAGCCGCATCCACGATCAGGCCAGCCTGCAGGCTGCCCTCCGCGCGACGACGGCCATGCCGCTCCTGACCGGACCTCCGATCGAGATCGACGGGCATCGCTACGTCGACGCCGGCGTGAGCGAGTCGGTGCCGATCCGGACGGCGCTGGCTCAACAGGCCACGCACCTCGTCGCGTTTCGCACCCGGCGCAGCGACGAGATCGTCACCGCTCCGTCGCGGGCCGAGCGGCTCGTCCTGTCCCGGTGGTTCGCCCGCCACGCCCCCGGAGCGCTCCAGCCCTGGCTGCAGCGCGAGGCCGTCCGAGCCGAGGAAGAACACCTGTTGGCATCGCACCCGGCGGTGCTTCAGATCCGGCCCCCACGCGGCAGCGGCAACATCGGCCGCACCGAGCGAGGCCCAGACGTGCTCCGCGAAGCGGTCCGCACCGGTCGGCAAGCCGCCTGGGATCAGCTCTCGACCAGCGTCGCCGAGCCCGTATGACTGAGCAGACGCGATCGTGCTGAGTCAGTTCAGCCGGGTGCTAGGCAGCCGCTACGACACGGATCTCGCTGAGAGGGAACGACACATCCTCTTCCGCGAGTGTCTCCCCCGCAGTGCCTTGAATCGCGATCGCGACCAAGGCGAACTGCGCACCGTGTGGGCCGTAGATATCGCGCACGGTGCCGGGCACCTCGTCGAGCCCCCACGGCACAACGACATGATCACCTGGCTTGGGTCGTGCACTGGCAGCCATGCCTACCTCACCAAGGTTCCGCCTGTCCGAATAGACGCCCGAGATGGTGGGCGACCTCAACATCCAGCGTACCCGCAAGCTGATCGAGGTCGCGGCGCCACGATCGAAACGTTCTCAGAGTCAGCGGAAGCCCCGCGGCGCGCAGCTGACCAAGCTTTGCATCGTCGGCGTGTGCGATCGCGTTACGAGCCTGATTGACCTGATCCAGAGCGGCTTGATACCTAGCCGAGTTGGCGTCACGGCCGCTGAGTGCCGGCCAGACGCGAAAGCCAAACCGACCAAAATCAGCGCCGATGGAACCGGGCTGGGCATTGCCGCGGTCAATGAACCGGGAATTCGTCAACTGCAGCCGCACAACCCGTTCGAGCGCAGCATTCCCAGATGCCGTCCAGTTGGCAAAGACGTCGCTAGCGAGATCGTGTAGGTCACGCGCGAATCCCTGAAACTCGGCTGCTAGTTGGAGAACCAGCGCACCGTTCAAGGCTCCGGTCCGCCAACGTCGGCCGCGCGTTGGCCCGCCTACCAACTGGTGGGCGTGCAGTAACTCATCCAGGTGGCGAGCCCGCTCAACCCGCCAGTTGCCGAGCGCTTCAGACATCAGGCCGAGACGGCTTGTGGGCCGAGTAGCGCCTTGAGGTCGCCCATCAGGGCGGCCGACGGCGTGACCCGGAACCCGTCGGCCACGCGCAGGGCTTGCTCGCGCTCGCCGCGCACCAGCCGCAGGTGCACCTCGGTGGTGCCCGGGTGGGCCGACAGCACCTCGCGCAGCCGGTTCACCATCGGCGGCGTGCACCGCTCGGTCGGCATGCGTACGACTACCGGACCACGCGGACCGTCGCTGAGATCCGGGATGATCAGGTCGCTGGCGATGATCTTGATCGTGTCGTCGCGGGCGTCGGCCCGGCCTTTGACCACGACGATGGCGTCCTCGGCGATGTTGATGCCCACCTGCTGATAGGTCGCCGGGAAGAACAGCACCTCGACGGATCCCTCGAGATCTTCGAGCACGGTCTGGGCCCACGGCGCGCCGGCCTTGGTGATGCGCCGGTTGACCGACGAGAGGATGCCGGCCACCGTTACGTTCTGCCCATCGGCGCCGTCGGTGAGCAGGCTGACGATCGACTGGTCGGCCGCGTTGGCCAGGATGTGCTCGACCCCGAACAGCGGATGATCCGACACGTACAGGCCGAGCATCTCGCGCTCGAAGCCGAGCAGCACCGCCTTCTCCCACTCGCCGTCAGGCACCTGCACGGCGAATATGTCGGTCGACTCGTCGGGCGTGTCCATCGAACCGAACAGGTCGAACTGGCCCTTCGCCTCGTTGCGCTTCGTGTCGACGACGGCATCGACGGCCGGCTCGTACACGTGCATGAGCCCGCGCCGGGGATGCTGCAGCGAGTCGAACGCGCCGGCCTTGATCAACGCCTCAATCGTTCGCTTGTTGCAGACCACGGCGTCGACCTTGCGCAGGAAGTCGGCGAAGTCGGCGAACGCGCCGTGTTCCTCGCGCGCGGCGACGATCGAGGCGACGACGTTGGCGCCGACGTTGCGTACCGCGCCCAACCCGAACCGGATGTCCGTACCGGTCGGGGTGAAGTCGGCGGCCGAGGAGTTGACGTCCGGCGGCAGCACGCTGATGCCCATGCGCCGGCACTCGGCCAGGTAGATCGCCGAACGATCCTTGTCGTCCTTCATCGAGGTGAGCAGCGCCGCCATGTACTCGGCCGGGTAGTTGGCCTTGAGGTAGGCGGTCCAGTAGGAGATCACCCCGTACGCCGCCGAGTGCGCCTTGTTGAACGCATAGTCGGAGAACGGCAGGAGCAGATCCCACAGCGTCTTGATCGCGCCGGCCGAGTAGCCGCGTTCGGCCATGCCGGCGCTGAACACCTCGTACTGGGCGTCCAGCTCGGCCTTCTTCTTCTTGCCCATCGCCCGGCGCAGCAGGTCCGCGGCGCCGAGCGAGAAGCCGGCCACCTTCTGCGCGATGGCCATGACCTGCTCTTGGTAGATGATCAGGCCGTAGGACTCGTCCAGGATGTCGGCGAGCGGCTCGGCCAGCTCGGGATGGATCGGGGTGACCTGCTCGCGGCCGTTCTTGCGGTTGGCGTACTTGTTGTGCGAGTCGGCGCCCATCGGCCCGGGCCGGTACAGCGCGATGACGGCGGAGATGTCGCCGAAGTTGTCCGGGCGCATGCTGCGCAGCAGGGCGCGCAGCGGACCACCGTCCAGCTGGAACACCCCGAGGGTGTCGCCGCGCGTGAGCAGTTCGTAGGAGGCCCGGTCGTCCAGCGGCAACTCCTCCAGCACGATCTTCTCGCCGCGATTGGCCTCGATGTTGCGTACCGCGTCGTCGAGGATCGTCAGGTTGCGCAGCCCGAGGAAGTCCATCTTGATCAGGCCGAGCTTCTCGCAGGTCGGGTAGTCGAACTGCGTGATGATCGCGCCGTCCTGTTCCCGCTTCATGATCGGGATCAGGTCGAGCAGCGGCTCGGAGGACATGATCACGCCGGCGGCGTGCACGCCCCACTGGCGCTTGAGGCCCTCCAGGCCCTTGGCGGTGTCGACGACGCGCTTGACCTCGGGGTCGGCCTCGTACAGCCCGCGAAACTCGCCACCCTCGCCGTAGCGGTCATGGGTGGTGTCGAAGATCTTGTTGAGCGGGACGTCCTTGCCCATCACCGGGGGCGGCATGACCTTGGTGATCTTGTCGCCCATCGAGAACGGGTAGCCCAGCACCCGGGCCGCGTCCTTGACCGCCTGCTTGGCCTTGATGGTGCCGTAGGTGACGATCTGCGCGACCCGGTCGTCGCCGTACTTGTCGCTGACGTAGCGAATGACATCGCCGCGACCACGCTCGTCGAAGTCGACGTCGAAGTCGGGCATCGAGACGCGGTCGGGGTTGAGGAAGCGCTCGAAGATCAGGCCGTGCTGCAACGGATCCAGGTCGGTGATGCGCATGGCGTAGGCCGCGATCGACCCGGCCCCACTACCGCGGCCCGGGCCCACCCGGATGCCGTGCTCCTTGGCCCAGTTGATGAAGTCGGCCACCACCAGGAAGTAACCCGGGAAGCCCATCTGCCGGATGACGCCGACCTCGTAGTCGGCCCGCTTGCGCACCTCGTCGGTGACGCCGCCCGGGTAGCGGCGCAGCAGCCCCTTCTCGACCTCCTTGACGAACCACGAGTCCTCGGTCTCGCCGTCGGGCACCGGGTAGCGGGGCATGTAGTTGCCCTCGCTGAACTTGACCTCGCACCGCTCGGCGACGAGCAGCGTGTTGTCGCAGGCCTCGCGCAGGTCGTACTTGTCGGCCCACAGTGAGCGCATCTCGGCCGGTGACTTGACGTAGTAGCCGCCGCCGTCGAGCTTGAACCGCTTCGGGTCGGCCATCGTCTTGCCCGACTGCACGCACAGCAGCACCTCGTGCGCGTCGGCGTCACTGGCGTGCGTGTAGTGCAGGTCGTTCGTGGCGATCATCGGCAGGTTGAGGTCGCGCGCGAGGCGGAGCAGCCCGTCGCGGACCTTCAGCTCGATCTCCAGACCGTGGTCCATCAGCTCGAGGTAGAAGTTGCCCTTGCCGAAGATGTCCTGGAACTCCGCGGCGCTCGCCCGCGCCTTGTCGTAGTCACCGATCCGCAGCCAGGTCTGGATCTCACCGGACGGGCAGCCGGTGGTGCCGATCAACCCGTCGACGTACTGCGACAGCAGCTCCCGGTCGGCGCGCGGTTTGTAGAAGAACCCTTCGAGGGACGACCGCGACGAGAGCCGGAACAGGTTGTGCATGCCGGTGGTGTTCTCGGCGAGCAGCGTCATGTGCGTGAACGCCCCGCCGCCGGACACGTCGTTCTCGCCGCCCTCGGCCCACCGCACCCGGGTGCGCTCGAACCGTGACGTGTTCGGGGTGAGGTAGGCCTCCATGCCGATGATCGGCTTGATGTCCGCGGCGGTGGCCTGCTTGTAGAAGTCGTAGGCGCCGAACACGTTGCCGTGGTCGGTCATGGCGATGGCCGGCATGCCCAGCCGCTGCGTCTCGGTGAACAGCTCGCCCAGCCGGGCGGCACCGTCGAGCATCGAGTACTCGGTGTGAACGTGCAGGTGCACAAACGAGTCGGATGCCCCAGATGCCACGGTCCGTCGGCCCCTCTCGTCGTGCGCGGTCCAGCCTCAGCGATTCTGCCCGAGGGTTACGACAGTGGCGTGCTGCCCCGCCGACGTGTCTCTCGACCTCTAGCTGAGGGTCGGCCGAGGCTCAGCCAATAGTGGTTCGGACGCCACGGTATTCGGTGCTAGCGAACCACAATCTGGGGCGCGGCTAGGCAGCGACGGTGACGGTGGCGCCGACCTGCGTCCAGCCGTAGAGCCAGGCCATCGTGGTCAACGGGAAGTGCACGCAGCCGTGCGACCCGGACGTGCGGTACTGCGGGCCACCGAACGGGAACTTCTGCCACAGCGCGTCGTGGAAGCCGTAGTCGCCGTCGTAGGGCATCCAATATTTGACCTCGTACGACTCGCCCCCGGAGGCCAGCCAGCGGTCGGTCTGCTTGGCCTGGACGTGCCAGGTGCCGGTGGGCGTGCCGCCGGCCGAGGTCATCCCGGTGGTCACCGCCGAGTCGCGGACTTGGTGGGTGCCGGCGCAGATCCAGGCGTGCTGCTTGGCGATGCTGACGATCACCCGCTGCGGGTCGGTGCTGGTCCGGCACGGGCTGGGCGCGGCCGCGGGGCGATGCGTGGTGCGCGGCGTCGTCGTGAGCGGCGGCCGGGACTTGCGCGATACCGGCGGGACGGCGGGGCTGGTCAGCGACGGTGTGGTGAACGTCGACGGGGCGGCGGCCAGCCGGGGCCGCGCACCGGGCCGGGACACCGCGAACGCCACGCCCGCCGCGACCAGCGCGATGACGGTGGCGCCGATCAGGCCCCTGACCAGCCGGGCGGACGACCTAACCGAGTGATGACCCACGTAAGGGAAACGCGGCCCACCGCCGCCGTGTTGCAGCTGTTAGCTCTGGATGGTGACAGTGGCACCGACGTCGGCCCAGTTGTAGAGCCAGGCCATCACCGCGTGCGGAAAGTGCACGCAGCCGTGCGAGCCGTCGGTGCGGTACTGCGAGCTGCCGTACGGGAACTTCTGCCAGGACGCGTCGTGGAAGCCGTAGACGCCGTCGTAGGGCATCCAGTAGTCGACGTGGAAGGACTCGCCGCTGAGCACGGTGAGCATCCGATCGGTCTCTTTTGCCTGGAGGTGGTACGTGCCGAGCGGCGTGCCGTCGCCGGTGGCGGTGGCCCCGCTCGTGACGGGGGTGTCCTTGAGCTGTCTCGGGCCGGCGCACACCCAGGCATGCTGCTTGGCGATGCTGACGATGACGCGCTGGGCGTCGGTGTTCGTCCGGCACGGGCTGGGCGGCTTGGGTGGCGGCGGTGCCGCGGAGGTCCGGGCGTGAGTGGCGGGCGCGTGGGCCACGGTCGGCGAGGCCGGGGGCGCCTGGTTGAACTGGGCGGCCGGGCTGACCGTGGTCGAGGGCGTGGCCAGGTGCGGGCGCGGACCGTGGAACCGGGACAACGCGAACCCGCCGCCGATCACGGCCAGCACCACGAACACCGTGGGCAGCCATCGCAGCACGAGGCTGCGCCGCGTCACGCGGTGCGATGCCATGTCAGTTCGACCTCCGACGGTGGACGCGCCGAGGCCGGCCGATCTCGTACCCGCGTCGCACCATGACGGGACGAATTCTTCCATCCCGGGGGCCGGCCCGCCATGTCAGCCGAGTCCGGCGGCCGGGCAAGATGGCTGTGGTGAACCCAACGGCGGACATAACGGCCCTAGTCGCGGCCCTACGCGGCCCGCTCGAGCACGGCCTGGTGGCTGTCGACTTCGATGGGACGTTGGCCCCGATCGTGCCGGATCCGGCCGATTCGCGACCCGCGCCGGGCGCGGTGGAGGCGTTGCGCGCGCTCACCGAGCGGGGCACCCGGATCGCCGTGATCACCGGCCGGGACGCGCAGACGGTGGTAGGCCTCGGGGGTCTGGACGCCGCCATCCCGGGGATCGTCGTCGAGGGCCTCTACGGCGCCGAGCGCTGGCACGACGGCGCCCTGACGACGCTGCCCGAGCCGGACGAGCTGCACCGCCTGCGCGCCGAGCTACCGGCGGTCGTGGCCCCCGGTGACCCCCAGTTGTGGATCGAGGACAAGCGGCTGTCGCTGGTCGTGCACGGTCGCAAGGCCGCCGACCCCGAAGCGGCGCTGGACACGGTGCGCCACGAGGTCACCGAGCTGGGCGAACGACTCGGACTGGACGTGCACCCGGGCCGCGGCGTGCTGGAGCTGCGCCTGCCCGGCTACGACAAGGGTGGCGCCTTGCGGCAGCTCGTCGCCGAGGCGAAACCTACAGCCGTGCTGTTCATCGGCGACGACGTCGGTGACGTACCGGCCTTCGAGGCAGTGACCGAGCTGCGTACGGCCGGCGTCATCGCCTACGGCGTAGCGGTGGCCTCGGCCGAGGCCGCACCCGAGGTGGCCGCGGCAGCCGACGTCCGGGTGGACGGTCCGGCCGGCGTGGTGGCGCTGCTGCAGGCGCTGTCGAGCTAACGCTCTTCGCGCACGCGCTCATTGCCGCTGAGTTCGGCCAGCGCGTCGAGCTGGGCCTGGAACCACGGTGCCGGCGGCAACGCGACGGCCTTCTTGCGCAGCCGGGCGGCCCGGACCGCCCGCTCGCCGCCGTCCATCGCCAGGGCTTCGTGCAGGGCGGCCGCGGTCTGCGACACGTCGAACGGGTTGACCAGCAGGGCATCCTCGCCGAGCGTGTCGGCCGCGCCGGCCTCGCGGGACAGCACGACCGCGGGATCTCCCTCGGCCAGCACGATCCCTTCGAGCACGACGAGGTTCATGCCGTCCCGAACGGGGTTCACGAAGATCACGTCCGACCGGCGCAGCACGGCCAGCGATCCCGGGTAGTCGTCGGCGATCTCGAGCACGAGCGGCGTCCAGTCGTCGGTGCTGAACTCGTCGTCGATCTCGCGGGCCAGCCGCTCGACGGCGGCGGTGTATTCGCGGTACTCGGGCAGGTCCTCGCGCGAGGGGTAGTTGTAGACGACGTGCACCACGCGGCCGTGCCATTCCGGGCGGGTCCGCAACAGTTCGCGGTAGGCGAGCAGGCCACGCAGCACGTTCTTCGACAGCTCGGTGCGATCGACGCGCCCGATGACGGTGCGGTCGTCCGCCGTCTCGCGCAGGCCGCGCAGGGCCCGGTTCACGTCGCGCTCGTAGGCCCGCTCGCGCAGCTCGTCGGCATCGGTCGAGAGCGGGAACACCGACAGCCCCGGACCGGGCCGCTCGCCCAGCAGGTCGGCGCAGCAGTCGGCGAACAACCGCGCCCATCGCGCCGTGTGGAAACCCACGAGGTGCGCGGCGAGCAGACCGTCGAGCAGGTCGTGCGCGACGTCGTCGGGCAGCATCCGGAAGTACTCGGGCGGGGCCCACGGGGTGTGCGTGAAGTGGCCGATGCGCACGTCCGGGCGTAGTTCGCGCAGCATCCGCGGGGCCAGCAGCAGGTGGTAGTCCTGCACCATCACGGTCGCGCTGTCGGCCGCCTCGGCGGCGATCGCCTCGGCGAAGGCCCGGTTGTAGCGGACGTAGCCGGCCCACTGCCGGCGCCAGGTCTGGTCGAACACCGGGGTGCGGGCCGGCTCGTACAGCATGTGCAGCACGAACCACAGCGTCGAGTTCGCGATCGAGTTGTACGCGGCGCGGAAGGTCTGAGCATCGATGGGCAGCATCCGGACGTCGAAGTCACCGCGCAGCGCTTCGGCGACGAAGTCACGCTCGGACAGACGCCCGTTCGGCGTCAACCTCGCCAACACACGCTCACGATCGTTCATCGCCGCGCACACCCAGACCGCGTCCGGCGTGGCGGCCAACGCGGC
>DASXYE010000432.1:0-14038 GCA_036502695.1 Jatrophihabitantaceae bacterium | reverse complement strand
GCTCGGTGGCGTAATCGTCAACGCCGACATCTTCGGCTGGTCGTGGCGGCCGATCTTCCTGGTGAACGTCCCGATCGGTATCGCCGTGCTGCTGCTGACCCGCCGCTTCGTGCCGGCCACCCGCTCGCCGCAACCGGCGTCGGTGGACCTGCCCGGCACCGCCCTGCTCGGCGTCGCGATCGTCGGGCTACTGATCCCGCTCACCGAGGGACGGGTGCTGCACTGGCCGGCCTGGATCTGGGCGCTGCTCGCGATCTCGGCGGTGGCCGCCACGGCGATGGTGATCGTCGAGCGGCGCACCGAGCGGTCGGGCCGCACTCCGCTCGTGCCGCCGTCGCTGGTCGGCCTGCGGTCGATGCGACGCGGCCTGACGATCGCGATCCCGTTCTTCATGGGATTCGGCGCGTTCATGTTCGTCTTCGCGCTGACCGTCCAGAGTGGACTGCACGAGAGCGCGTTGCAGTCCGGCGTGGCGATCAGCCCGATGGCAGTGGCCTTCTTTCTCGGGACGCTGCTGGCCCCGCGGCTGCTGGCCCGGCACGGACGCCGCGTCGTGGTCGGCGGCCTTGCGCTGCAGACGGTCGGGCTGCTCTGGCTGATCGACGTGGTGCACGGGTCGTGGCCCCACGTCAGCACCCTGGAGATGGCCGCGCCGCTGGCTGTCGCCGGCATCGGGCAGGCCTTCGCCCTGGTCGGCTTCTTCCGGATCATCCTGGCCGACGTGCCGGGACGGCTGGCCGGCATCGGCAGCGGCGTGCTGGTGACCATGCAGCAGGGCTCGCTGGCCCTGGGCGTGGCGTCGCTGGGCACCCTGTTCGTGTCGCTGGCCGACGGTGCCGGGGGCATGCGGCACGCGTTCACCGTGGTGATCGGCATCCAGGCGGCGATCGCGGCGCTGGTCGGCCTGCTCGCGCTGCGCCTGCCCGACCCCTCGTAGCGCGCCGCTGTTGATCGCTTTTGGCCGCCCGACCGCATATATGACGTCGGGCGGCCAAAAGCGCGTCGTGGGTCAGCCGGCGCTGGCCGAGCGCGCGGCGTGCGTCCAGATGCCGGGGCGGACCTGGTGGGCCAGGCCCTGGCGCTCCAGTCGATGCAGGGTCTGCGACGCCGTGGGCAGCGGGATGTCCAGCTCGGCGGCGAGCACGCCGGTGTGCACGCGCTCGCGCCGGGTCAGCGCAGTCAGGATCGCGTCGTGCGCCGGCGCGCGTTCCGATTCCCGCGCCGATTCGGGTTCCCGCTCGGGTTCCTGGTTCGGATCCGGCACGCTGCGCAGCGGTCCGTCCTCGAGCTCGTCCTGGCCGGTGCCGCGCCGGTCGCGCCAGGTGGCGAACGCCGCGCCGGCGTCCTGGACGGCGGTCGGCTCCAGCGCGGCGACCTCGACCGGGGCGGTCGCCCAGTAGTAAGGGTCCTGGACGTAGTGGACGCGCACCGGCGACAGCCGCCCGCCGGCCGACGCGACGTAGCCCAGGCCGGCGGTCGAGGTGCCGTCCGGCCAGGCCTCGGGCAGGTTGGCCGGGTTCACCGGCAGGTCCTGCGGCAGGCCCATCTGCTTGGACAGCTTGTCCGAGGTGCGGAACATGACGATGTTCGTCGAGGACAGCATCGACCGGATGGTCAGGTCGCCGCCCAGCTCGGCCAGTGACGGCACCTGCGCGATGACGGTGACCGAGACGCCGAGCTTGCGGCCCTTCTTGCCGATCAGCGCGACGATGCGCCGGCATTCCGGATCGGCCAGCACGTCCGGCGACTCGTCGATGATCACGTTGAGCTGCGGTTCGCCGGGCGTCGGATCGAAGTGGCCCCGCCCTCGGCGGATCCGGCCCAGGTCGTCGATCCAGGTCTGGCGGGCTCGCCGCCGTTTGCGGCCGTTCATGATCCGCTCGGCCGCCTGCAGCATCCGGCGGATCTCGGGGATCGTGCCGGCGAACCAGTCGGCGGCGTCTTGCCAGTCCGGGACGGATTCGCCTTGTTCGGGATCGGCCAGCCACAGCACGGCCACGCCCGAGACCCGGATCTCCGTGCACAGCAGGTTGACCAGTCCCGACTTGCCGCTGCCCGTGGTGCCGGCGATCAGGCCGTGGCAGACGCCCGAGCCCGGCGTCCAGAGCCGCCACCAGGCGGTGGTGCCGTCGGCGTGGGTGCCGATCGGCAACCGGCCGCTCGCGTGGTCGAGGCGAGGTCCGGTGAACGGCTGGATCGCACGCAGCGGGTTCGTGGTCAGCACCAGCAGCCGGGCCCGGTTCTGCTCGGCGCCCAGCGCCGGTTCCACGACGATCGAGCCGGCCGAGACGCTGTAGGCCGACGCGATCCGGTCAGTGGCCGCGAGCGCGTGACCGGTCGTCAGCTGGCCCGGCGGCAGGGCGATCGTGGCCGACCAGCCGGCGGTTTCCCCGGTGATGGCCAGCAGCTGCGACCCGGGCAGCGCGCCGCCCTGAACGCCCACCCGCTCGTCCCAGACGGCGGAGCGGTCGTCGTAGGTCGTCCAGATTCCCGTGGGGACGGCCGGCGCGGGCGGCTCGGCTCGGCGCGGGCGCGCCCACACCACGGTGCCGAGCGGGATGGCCAGCAGCGCGACCGCGAGCGCCCCCGGTGGCGTCCGGTCGATCATCAGCCCGGCCGCGCACAGCAGCAGCGCGGCCCCGATCGTCGCCAGCGGCCGGCGCCGCGCGTAGCAGTAGCGGATCAGCATCGTGGCCTCGCTCTCGTACCGGCTCGGCAATCAGGCTTCGTAGAAAGCTCGGTCGGCCGGATGCGGGGTTGCCGCGTGCGCCTCGGCCATCAGACCGTGACGTCCCTGAACGCCGTGCAGCGCGGCCTGGGCCTGAGCCAGCCGCGCCTCGGCCGCCGCCGCCCGCTGCTCGGCGGCCGAGCGGCGCTGCCCGGAGCTGTCAGCCAGCGCACCGATCTCGCTCAGCGTCTGATGATCGAGTTCGAGCGTCTGCAGCGACGACACCATCGCCTCGACCCGGCGGGCGTCCTCGACCGCGCGCTGGCATTCGGCCTGCGCGTCCTCGAGGTCGGCGACCGCTTCTTTGATGATGCCGTTGAGCTCAGCGATCAACTGCTGCATGTTCAGCACTTCACCGCCGCTGACCGTGCTAATCGCCATCTCGCTCCCCATGGATCATGAAGGGCGATGCACCCTGATCTCGCCAAAATCAAAGCAAGCGAATGCACACATTGCAATGGCTTGATTACTACGGGTGGTCAGTCGTAGGCTTACTTCTTTGGCCGCAGCGCAGGCTCGGATCAGCGTCCGATCAGGCGTCCGGTCAGCCGTCGGATCGGGCCTCGAATCAGGCGAGGTCGTCGTCCTCGACGTGCATGGCGGCTTCCTCCGCACTGGACGCGTAGCCGGCCCGGCCGACGTCCTCGGCGATCTCGTCGGACTCCTCGTCGGCGTGCGCCCCCTCGTCGGGCGCGACCAGCCGGCCGGCCCGTGCGTCGGGCTCGTCGTCGGACCACTCGTCGGACGCGTCGGTGTCCGGCTCTTCCTCGGCGAGGCGCTGGTCGGACGTCTCGGAGTCGCCGTAGCGCGTGGCCCGGGGCTCGCGGTCGGGCGGCGAATAGCCCGCGTCCAATGGATCTTCGGTGTTGTCGCCGGTCAGCGACTCGGACGGGTCGATCTGATCGGGTCCGCCGAACCCGCCGGCGTAGAGGTCATCGCTTTCGCTCATGTCGCTAGTGTGCCGCGCCGGACACTCAGCCGAGCACGCCGGTGTAGGTCAGCGCGAAGACCCCACTCGGGATGAGGAACAGGAAGGCCACGGCCGTGATTCGCGCGAACGTCTGGGTACGCCCGAGCAGCAGGTGGTACGCGGCCACCAGTCCGGGCACTATGACGGCTTCGAACCCGAGCATGTGCCGCGGGATCATCGTGTCGGTGGCGGCCAGGACGACGCAGCACGCGGCAGCGGCGACCCAGGCGGCGTAGCCCACGACGTACGCGCGGCGCAGGCCGAGGCGCACCGCGATCGTGTCGAAGCCGCTGGCCACATCGGCCCGGTAGTCGGCCAGCGTCGTCGGGATGTACAGGGCGACGCCAACCAGCGTGCCCTGCACGCACATCACCCACGGGAAGCCGGCCGGCGAGCCGAGCGCCGCCCATCCGGACATCGGGCCGAGCGCGCCGAGCGCCAGGGCGTTGGCGGCGACATCGGCGCCGGGACGGGTCTTCAGCCGGATCGGCGGCGCGCTGTACGCCCAGCCCAGGGTCAGCGCGATGAGCGTCCCTACCGCGAAATACAGCCCGACTGTAGATGCCACCGCGACCGCGATTGCCGCTGATATTGCGGCGATCCGGCGGACCAGCTGTGGCGTCAGGCGTCCGGTGGTCAGCGGGGTGCCGGCCTTGCGGGGGTTGCGCAGGTCGCCGGGCAGGTCGTACGCGTCGTTGATCGCGAGCACGGCCAGCCACACGAGCGGTCCGGCGACCAAACCGCCGATCAGCAAGCGCGGCAACTGGTCGGCGGTCGGGACGAGACGATGGGTCGCAAGCAGGAATCCGGTGTAGTACGGCAGCAACGACACCGGCCAGAACTGCGGGCGGGCCAGCGCGCACACGTCGCGCGCGAACATCCAAATGGGCCGAGCCGGGTTGGCTGGCCGGGCCGGCATTCCGACGACTGCAGGCCCGGCGAGCGGACGGTGGTCGACAGTGACCATGCCTCGACGCTAGGCCGACCCCGAGGTCCGGCCGAGCCGCCCTTCGCCGCCTCACAGCTCGCCGGGCGGGTCTCGGCTCGCGGCGCCACCCCGCCCCTCCGTCGACCGGCGCCACCCCGCCCTCGGTCGAGTGGTGCGTTATCCGTCGAGTGGCGCCTTATAACGCACCACTCGAGCGATAACGCACCACTGAACGGGATTCAGAGCGTCCAGGGCGGGACGATCGTCGAGCCGTCGGGCAGCTCGGCCTGCAGGCCGACGCTCGTGGTGACCCAGGCGACGACCGGCTCGGCGGTCGTCTCGAGGCAGAACGCCGGCCCGGCCGGCACGACGATCACGTCGCCGGCGGTGACGGTGCGGATCTCGTCGCCGAGCGTCACGCGGGCGATGCCCGAGACGAGGCACAGTACCTGCTCGCGGGTCACGGTGTGCGGAGTTCCGGCGCTGCCCGCCGGGATCTCGACCCGCCAGGCGCACAGCTCGTCGCTGCCCCGCGACGGTGCCGCGTAGGCGACGAACGTGGTGCCGTGCAGCTCGTGGACGACGGCGTCGGCCGCCGGGATGACAGGCATCGTTACTCCTTCAGATTAGTCAAGCGACTTGACCATATAGTCAAGCAACTTGACGGACGTGTCAAGCTCGTACCGTGCGGAACGACGAGGCCCAGGCCCTGATGGCGTCGCTGCTCGCCACGTCCGCGGCCCTGGTGGACGGCATCCACGCCGGCGTGGTGGCCCGCGGCTTCGACGACATCCGCCCGACGCACGGCTTCGCGTTCGTGCTGCTCTCGCACGGCGGCGCGACCGTCAGCGAGCTGGCCGGCCACCTCGGCGTCACCAAGCAGGCGGCCAGCCAACTGGTCGACGAGCTGGTCGGCAAGGGCTACGTGCAGCGCCAGGCGCATCCCGACGATGCGCGCGCCCGGCTCGTGGTGCTCACCCGCAAGGGGTGGGACTGCACGCGCGCCGCCGAGGCCGCTGCCGCCGACATCATCCACGGCTGGACGAAGATCCTCGGCGCGCAACGGACCCGCGTCCTGGCCGCAGACCTCGCCCGCATCGCCCCGGCCGGCCCGCTGCGCCCCGCCGCCCGGTAGCCGCCGCGCCGAGGCCCGGCGGCGGCCCGCTAGTTGCCCGGAGATCCCGCGCGAGCTACCACACGCTGATCATTTTTACTATCCGTGTTTGACCTCTTGCTATCCGTACACAGCGCGTGGTTTGATCTTGATGAAACGTCCGCATAGATGAGGTTAAGGACGGAGGTGATCCAGATGCACCATCACCACCACTGCCACGGTGTACTCGGCTGGCTGCTCTGGTACCTGCTCGGCTGATCTCGGTCAGCTCCGCTCATCGGCGAGCGGGCGCGTCACTGAGTGGCGCGATGCCCCACTTCCCTGTCCACACTCGACCAGGTTCGAGGATGATCAGCCCGGCGCCGGAATTGAGCGCGTCCGCCGGGCAGGTCATTGGCTCCACCGCCACCGCGGGAGCCCCTCCACCGCCCAGCCGCTCGTGCGTGTACACCTGCAGGTACGCGAACGCGGCGTCGAACCACAGCTGCGCACCCCCCGAGCGCGTGCGCACCTCGACCGTTGCCAGTCCGTCCACTGTGGACAGATTCGTGAACGTGTCATCCAACCGCAACGTCTTCAGCGGATGCCCCCGGCGCAGGTCGTAATGCGTCTTGGCCACCTCTTGCACCCCGACGGGCAGCTGCGCCTCGTCGGTGACCAGTCGCTGGTCGGCCGGCACGTGCACGCTCACCTCGTCCAGCGCGTGGCCGTGCGTCGAGAAGTACGGATGGAACCCCGCCCCGAACGGCGCCGGGGTCCGGCCGTGATTGCGCGCCACCGCCGTGATGGCCAGCCCGTGATCGGAGTGCAGCGCGTAGGTCAGCTCGGCGCGGATCTCGAACGGCCAGCCGGTCTGCGGCACGATGTCGCAGGCCAGCGTCACGGCGGCCCGGTCGATCGCCACCGGGGACCAGCGCGTCCACCGGGCCAGCCCGTGGTTGGCGTTGCCGCGCGGCACCTCGGTGATCGGCAGCTGGTAGGTCCGCCCGCCGAACGAGTACAGCCCGCCTCGCAGCCGGTTCGGCCACGGCATCAGCACCTGCCCCGCGCCGTTCGGGGGTAGTTCCTCCTCGCCGTACGGGGCCAGGACGTCCACCCCGCCATGGGTGTAGCGGCGCAGCCCGCCGCCCACCTCGACGACGGTGACCTCGTGCTGTCCCGCCTTGATCGTGAACTGCTTACCGGTCAGGGGCATGCGTGGAGTATCTCCAAAACGGTTTCACTGCGACCGCGGCGACCACCACCACGACCATGCAGGCGACACCGCCGCCCACCCAGGAGATCGTGGCAGTCGTTGCGGCCGCGGTCGCGCCGGCCCGCAGATCACCCAGTCGCGGACCTCCGGCCACGACCGCGATGAACACGCCCTGCATGCGTCCGCGCATCTCGTCGGGGGCATAGGTCTGCAGGATGGTCTGGCGGTAGACGGCGCTGACCAGGTCGGCCGCCCCGGCCAGGGCCAGCAGCACGACGACCAGCCATAGCTGATGGGCCAGTCCCGAGATGGCGACGCAAGCCCCCCAACCGACGATCGCCACCGTGAGCGCGACCCCCTGCCGGCGCACTCGCCCGATCCAGCCACTGGACAGGCCCGCGATCACGGCGCCGATGGCGATCGCCGCGTACAGCGGACCGACCGTGCCATGGAAGCGCTCGTCGGCCACCTCGGGGTAGAGCGAGCGCGGCATGGCCAGCACCATCGCCACGATGTCCACGCCGAACGACATCACCAGCACCGGGCGGGACGCGATGAATCGCAACCCCTCGACGACCGAGCGCAGTCCGGGTCGACCGCTGGTGCCGTCCGGCGGGATGGCGGGCAGGCGCAGCGCCGAGTACAACGCGGCCAGGAACAGCAAGGCGTCGATCGCGTAGGCGAACTCGAACCCGTGATGCAGGGACACCAGTACGCCGGCGATGAGCGGTCCGAGCACCTGGCCGATGTTGCCCACCGTGAAGTTCAGGGTGTTGGCCGCCGGGACCAGCTCGCTCGGCACGATCCGCGGGATGATCGCGCCCCGCGCGGACGACGCCATCGCGAACGCCCCCGACTGGACGACCACCAGGCCCAGGATCAGCCCCACACTGCGCACGTTCAGCAGCGTCTGCATCAGCAGCGCCAACGTGACCAGCCAGGTGCCGACCGAGGACCACAGGTACAGGCGCCCTCGGTCGACGGCGTCCGCAATCGCACCGCCGTACAGCCCGAAGATCACGATGGGGGCCAGACCGGCGAGACCGACCAACCCGACGTAGAGCGACGAGTGCGAGAGCGCGTACACCTGCACCGGCACCGCGACCTGGGTCAGCATCGAACCGATGAACGCCGTGCCCTGCCCGACGAGCAGCCGCCGGTACGGCACGATGCGCACCGGACGGGTGTCGACGGCGTGCTGACGCAGCAGGCCTCTGACGCCCCGGGCCCGTTCCGCCGGATCGCCGCCTGGGGTGTCGTCGACGACCCCGCTCGTCTCGGCGTCGGTTTCGGCCCCGGTCATTCGGTGCGGCTCACGGGGCGAGCCGCTCGACGGTCCAGGTCCCGTCGGCGCCCCGGCGGTGCCGCAACCGGTCGTGCAGCCGGTCGTGGCGGCCCTGCCAGAACTCGACGACGTCGGGGCGCAGCCGGTAGCCACCCCAGTTCGGCGGCGCCGGCACGTCCTGGCCGGCGAAGCGCGCCTCGATCTCGCGGACCGCTTCCTCGAGCGACGCTCGCGACGCGATCACGTCCGACTGCGGCGACGCCCAGGCCGCGACCTGCGAGCCCCGCGGGCGGGTGGCGAAGTACGCCTCGGTCTCGGCGCGGACCACCCGCGTCACCGGCCCGGACAGGCGCACCTGCCGCTCGAGCGGTAACCACGCGAAAACCGCTGCGGCGTAAGGGTTTTGCTCAAGATTGCGACCCTTGGCCGACGCGTAGTTCGTGTACCAGACGATGCCGTCCGCATCCAGGGCCTTGACCAGGACGGTGCGGACGGACGGGTGCCCGGCGGCGTCCACGGTGGCCAGCTGGATCGCGTTCGGCTCGACGATCGCCGGGCTGGCCACCGCCTCGTCGAACCACTGCCGCAGCTGTTCGGACCAACCGATTGCCGCCGCGTCGTCCTCCAGTTCGGCGTTGCCGTAGTCGCGACGAAGGCGGGCCGGATCACTCACTCGATCGATCTTCGCACCTCGCGCTCACCGCACCAGCGGAGTGTGAGCAGAATGGCGGACATGGCAGACGACTACAGCCCCGGCCTAGAAGGCGTCATCGCGTTCGAGACAGAGATCGCCGAACCCGACAAGGACGGCGGGGCGCTGCGATATCGCGGCGTCGACATCGAAGACCTGGTCGGTTCGGTCACGTTCGGCAACGTGTGGGCGCTGCTGGTCGACGGCAAGTTCGGCCCGGGCCTGCCGCCGGCCGAGCCGTTCCCCATCCCGGTGCACACCGGCGACGTGCGGGTGGATGTGCAGGCCGCGCTGTCCATGCTCGCGCCGGTCTGGGGCTACCGTCCGCTGCTGGACGTCAGCGACGACGAGGCCCGCGAGCAGCTGGCCCGCGCCTCGGTCATGGCGCTGTCCTACGTGGCCCAGTCCGCGCGGGGCATCGGCCAGCCGGCGGTGCCGCAATCGCGCATCGACCAGTGCACCTCGATCATCGAGCGGTTCATGACCCGATGGCGTGGCGAGCCGGATCCCCAGCACGTCAAGGCGGTCGACGCCTACTTCGTATCCGCCGCCGAGCACGGCATGAACGCCTCGACGTTCACCGCCCGGGTCATCGCCTCGACCGGCGCGGACGTCGCGGCGGCCATGTCCGGCGCCATCGGGGCCATGAGCGGACCGCTGCACGGCGGCGCCCCGGCTCGGGTGCTGCCGATGATCGAAGAGGTCGAACGCACCGGCAATCCGCGCAAGCTCGTCGGCGACATCCTCGACCGGCACGATCGCCTGATGGGGTTCGGCCACCGCGTCTACCGCGCCGAGGACCCGCGCGCCCGGGTGCTGCGGCGCACCTGCAAGGAACTCAACGCACCTCGGTACGAGGCGGCCCGGGCCCTGGAGCAGGCGGCGCTGGCCGAGCTGCGCGAGCGGCGTCCGGACCGGGCGATCGAGACGAACGTCGAATTCTGGGCGGCGGTGATCCTCGACTTCGCCGAGGTGCCTCCGCACACGATGCCGGCGATGTTCACCTGCGCCCGGACCGGCGGCTGGTGCGCGCACATCATGGAACAGAAGCGCACCGGACGCCTGGTGCGCCCGTCCGCCCGCTACATCGGCCCGGCGCCCCGGAAGCCCTCCGAGGTCGACGGCTGGGCCGACATCGCGCACGCATAACCCCCGCCTTGACTTGGAAGTTGTCCGCGCGTCGCGATGCTGTGGCGCGTCCAAGCGCGGACAACTCCGAGGACAGCGGCACCTGACGACAAATGACGCAAGCACCACGCGATGAGCGCTCGCGCGAAGAGCCCCGCCGCCGCGACTGTCCCATCCGCGGCCAAGCCATTGCAGCAGCGGGTGCCGCGGCGCAGCAGCCGTCGCGATCCACCTTCGGCGGGATATATAAACGACGGCCACCCGCGGGGGGTCGGGTGGCCGTCGTTGTGCATCCACGATAACGGGACGCTGGCCGTGAGTGTGGCACGGCCGGGTTGTTATCCCGGTAAGGCCACCTGATGGGAGGATCGCCCGGTGAGCACGCTGCGTATTCCCGTCGCCCTCAAGCCGGCTGACGGCCGCTTCGGATCGGGACCGTCCAAGATCCCGGCCGGCGCGATCGAGGCCCTGTCCGGCGTCGGCGCGACGCTGCTCGGCACGAGCCATCGCCGCCCGCCGGTCAAGGACCTGGTGCATCGAATCCGGGTCGGGCTGGGCGAACTGTTCGCGGTGCCGGACGGCTACGAGGTGGCGCTGGGCAACGGTGGCTCGACCGCGTTCTGGGATGTCGCGACGTTCAGCCTGATCGAGTCGCGGGTGCAGCACGTCGTGTGCGGCGAGTTCTCCGCGAAGTTCGCGGCGGTCACGGCGGCGGCGCCGTTCCTGTCCGAGCAGGAGGTACGGCGATCCGAGTACGGCAAGGGCGTCGAGCCACGGGGGGCGGCGGGCTTCGACGCGTACGCCTGGCCGCACAACGAGACGTCCACCGGCGTGGCCCTGCCGGTGAGGCGGGTGGCCGGTGACGCCGACGCGCTCATGCTCGTCGACGCGACCTCGGCGGCGGGCGGGCTGCCGGTCGACATCGCCGAGACCGACGCGTACTACTTCGCGCCGCAGAAGGGGTTCGCGTCGGATGCCGGGTTGTGGCTGGCGGTGCTGTCCCCGGCGGCCGTCGAGCGGGCGCACGCACTGGCCGAGTCGAACCGCTGGCTACCGCCCACGCTGAACCTGCACCTCGCGCTCGAGAACAGCCGCCAGGACCAGACGCTGAACACTCCGGCGATCGCCACGCTGTTCCTGCTCGTGCATCAGCTCGAGTGGCTGCTGGCGCAAGGCGGGCTCGACTGGGCCGCCAAGCGGACGGCCGATTCCTCAGGACGGCTGTACACCTGGGCCGAGGCGGCGCCGTTCGCCGAGCCGTTCGTCGGCGACGAGGCGCTGCGCAGCCCGGTCGTCGGCACCATCGACATCTCCTCGGACATCGACGCGGCGGCGATCTCGGCCACCTTGCGGGCCAACGGAATCGTCGACACCGAGCCGTACCGGGCGCTCGGGCGCAACCAGCTGCGCGTCGGCATGTACCCCGCGGTCGACCCGGACGACGTGTCCGCGCTGACGGCCTGCATCGACTACATCGTGGAGCACCTGTAGAGCATGGCGATCTATGAAGCCTCGCTGGACGAGCTGCGCGCGACCCGGGCGCAGGTGTCACCACCGCCGGACCTGAACGAGTTCTGGGCCGCGGCGCTGGCGGCCGACGCCGCGCACCCGCTGGCGGCCACATTCACTCCGGCGGCCAGCCCGCTGACCGTGATCGAGTCCTACGACGTGACGTTCGCCGGCGCCAACGGCGATCCGATCCGAGCCTGGCTGCACCTGCCGGCGGCGCGACCGGCGACCCCCCTGCCCAGCGTGGTCGAGTTCATCGGCTACGGCGGCGGGCGCGGCCTGGTGCACCAGAACGTCCTGTGGGCCGCCGCCGGGTACGCCCACCTGGTCATGGACACCCGCGGGCAGGGCTCCGCCTCGACGCCCGGCGACACCCCCGACCCGCACGGCTCGGCACCGTCCCATCCGGGCTTTCTCACCCGGGGCGTGCTCGACCCGGCGCAGTACTACTACCGCCGGGTGTTCGGCGACGCCGTTCGCGCGGTCGAGGCGGCCCGGTCGCATCCGGCCGTCGACGCCGATCGCATCGTCGCCACCGGCGGCAGCCAGGGCGGCGGCATCTCCCTCGCCGCGGCCGCGCTCAGCCCGCACGTGCGCGCCGCGATGCCCGAGGTGCCGTTCCTCTGCGATATACAGCAGGCCTGCGTAACTGCCGAGCGCGGGCCGTACCCGGAGCTGGCCAACTACCTCAGCGTCCACCGCGATCACGTCGAGGCGGCGCTCCACACGATCAGCTACGTGGACCTCGCCGTGCTCGGCGCGCGCGCCACCGTCCCGGCACTGTTCTCGGTCGCGATGATGGACGCGGTCTGCCCGCCCGCCACGGTGTACGCCGCCTACAACAACTACGGCGGCCCCAAGACGATCGAGGAATACCGGTACAACGACCACGAGGGCGGTGGACCGTTCCACAAGGAACGGCAGGCGGCCTGGCTGCGCGAGCTACTCGGCTGAACGGCGCAACTCCCGGCAAACCAGGGCTTGACACGACAGATGTCTAGTCCAATCCTGTATTAGCAACTTTTCTTCCTTTCAGCCCACTCACCCCAGAGAGCGGGCTAGTCGCCCATGTCCAGCAAAGGCAACGGCGCCGCTGCTCGACTCGGAAGGAGCGCGGTCATGAGGTTGTCCAGACATCTTCTGCCAATGTTGAGTGCCCTAGGGTTGCTTGCAGCCGGCGCCGTAGCCGTGGCCGGCCCGGCCGATGCAGCCGCGACGCCCCAGGCCATCCCGGCCCGGACGTTCGCGCCGTACTTCGAGTCCTACACCGGGCAGAGCCCGGCGACGCTGGCGCAGCAGTCCGGCGCGAAGTACCTCACGATGGCGTTCCTGCAGACCGCGTCCCCCGGGTCGTGCACGGCCGTGTGGGACGGCGACACCGGCCTGCCCGTCTCGTCGTCGACGTTCGGCAGCGACTTCACCACCATCCGGAACAACGGCGGCGACGTAATCCCGTCGTTCGGCGGGTACGGCGCCGACCACGGTGGCACCGAACTCGCCGACAGCTGCACCAATGTCAACTCGATCGCGAGCGAGTTCGAACGGGTTGTCACGACGTACAACGTCACCCGCATCGATCTCGACACCGAGGACGCCTCGCTGACCAACTCGCAGGGAATCGACCGTCGCAACAAGGCGATCAAACTCGCCGAGGACTGGGCCGCCGCCAACGGGCGCACCCTGCAGTTCTCCTACACGCTGCCCACGACCACGGGCGGCCTGGCCAGCAGCGGGCTCGCCGTACTGCAGAACGCGGTCAGCAACCAGGCGCGCATCGACATCGTGAACATCATGACGTTCGACTACTACGACAACGCCGCGCACGAGATGGCCACCGACACCCAGCGCGCGGCCACCGGCCTGCACTCCCAGCTCGCCTCGCTGTACCCGAGCAAGTCCTCAGCCCAGCTGTGGGCCATGACCGGCGTCACCGAGATGATCGGCGTCGACGACTTCGGCCCGGCCGAGACGTTCACCACGGGCGACGCCACGACGGTGCTCAACTGGGCCAACTCGACCGGCATCGGGTTCCTGTCGTTCTGGGCCTTGCAGCGCGACAACGGCAACTGCCCCGGATCGCCGGCCGCCGACAGCTGCTCGAGCATCTCGCAGAGCCAATGGTTCTTCACCCACACGTTCGCGCCGTTCACCAGCGGCGGCGGGGGCGGCGGCAACGACTTCTCGATCTCGGTCGCCCCGTCGTCCGGATCGGTCGCGCCGGGCGCCTCGACCACGGCAACGGTCGGGACGCCGGTGACGTCCGGGTCGGCGCAGAGCGTTGCGCTGTCGGCCACCGGTGCCCCGTCGGGGGTCAGCGTGTCGTTCAGCCCGACGTCGGTGAACGCCGGGGCATCGTCGACGATGACCGTCTCGGCCGGATCGTCCGCCACGAACGGCACGTACCCGATCACGGTCACCGGCGCGGCCACCTCGGGGAGCCATACGACGAGCTACCAGCTGACGGTAGGGACCTCGACACCGCCGCCACCG
>DASXYE010000431.1:0-2585 GCA_036502695.1 Jatrophihabitantaceae bacterium | reverse complement strand
CGCGGCCGAGCTGTTCCGGCGGGTCCGTCGCAACGGCCACACGATCCGCCAGGCAACGGACTGTCTGATCGCGGCGGTGTGCATTCGCGAGGACGTGCCATTGCTGCACGACGACATCGACTTCGATCGGATCGTCGACGTATCGGACCTCAAGGTCGCGTAGCTACTCCTCGTCGGGGAAGCCGAACGAGACGATCTCGAACGCCACGCCGAACTTGACGCCCAGCCGGGTGCCGGTCATCCGGGCGAATCCTTCGAGGAACTCCTCCGGCTCGGACATCGGCCCGCCGCCCAGTCCGGCCAGGTAGGCGGCGTGCGCCTTGAGCGACGCGATCCCGGCCGCGAACGTGTCGGTGACGTCGACTCCGTGCCCGGCATCGGGCGAGCCGTTGACGTACGCGGCGCGCACCCCGCCCCACGGCTCGAGCCCCTCGTCGAGCAGCTCGCGGAAGACCCAGCGGTTGCCGGCATCGCGCACCGCGTCGATCAGCGCCCGGCCGGTCGCGACGTGATCGGCCTGGTTGAGCAGGCCGGGGCCGAAGGTCTCCCGGTAGTTGGCGGTGATCACGATCTCGGGCTTGGTCCGCCGGATGGACCGGGCGATGGCGCGCCGCAGCGGCAGCCCGTACTCGAGCACGCCGTCCGGATGACCGAGAAACTCCACCTCGTCGACGCCGACGATGGCCGCCGCCTCGCGCTGCTCGCGTTCACGCAGCGGGCCGGCCTCCTCCGGCGTCAGGCCGTCGATGCCGGCCTCGCCGCTGGTCGCCAGGCAGTAGCTGATCTTCTTGCCCTGGGCGGTCCACCGGGCGATCGCCGCGGCGGCGCCGTACTCGAGATCGTCGGGGTGGGCCACGACCGCCAGCGCAGTCGTCCAGGTCTCGTCGATGGGCTCGAGCGGTGGCGGCGTCGTCATGGCGTCACGGTACCGGCCGCCACGCCGGCACAGGAGGTGCACAGTCCTTGACCAGGCGTGGGTCGTTCGCTTAGCTAACGGACTGGATCGTCGCCCCATTCACTACCTATCGGAGGTACGGGCATGCCCCCATCCCTGACGAGGCGAGCCGCTGCTTGTCTCGCCGCCGGCGTGACCGTCATCGCGGTCACGTCGGTCGCCACGACGGCCGCGGCCAGTCCATCGCCGCACGCCGTGCCGGGCAGCGTGCCGAAGTGGACCGGACAGGCACGCGCGCTGGGCAACGCCGCGTCGTCCCAACCGGTCGACTTCGGTGTCGTGCTCAAGCTGCGCAACGCGTCCGACGCCGTCGCCACGTTGCAGCGCATCTCCGATCCGGACAGCGCGAACTACGGCCAGTGGCTGACCAACCAGCAGTTCAACGCGCGCTACGCCCCGGCTGCCTCGGACATCGCAGCCGTACGGAACTGGCTGGTGTCGCAGGGCTTCACGCTGCGCAAGACCCTGCCCAGTGGTCAGTACGTCGAGGCCCGTGGCACAGTCGGCCAGCTGCAGAAGGTCTTCAAGACCACGGTGAAGAACTACTCCTACCGGGGTCAGACGGTGCGGTCGAACACGACGGCGCTGTCGTTCCCGTCGAAGACGCCGGCCACCGTGCTGAACGCCGTCGACGGCATCCTCGGCGTCGACCAGGGCGCGCAGATCCACACCCACACCGACACCCTGCCCGGGCCGCCGGACGGTACGCGCTACGGCGTTCAGCCCTGCTCGGACTACTACGGGCAGAAGACGGCCAAGGCCCAGCCGACCGCCTACGGCAAGCACCAGCCGTACGCGCCGTGCGGGTACGTGCCGCAGCAGTACCAGAAGGCGTACGGCGAGTCGGGCTTGATCGCGACCGGCATCGACGGACGTGGCCAGACCGTCGCGATCACCGACGCGTTCGCCGCGCCGACGATCTACCAGGACGCGCAGAAGTACAACCAGGTCCACCACCAGCCGCTGTTCAAGCCGGGCCAGTTCAGCCAGATCACCCCGCCGCCGGACGGCTACTCGAACATCGACGAGTGCGGTGGTAACGGCTGGTACGGCGAGGAGACGCTGGACGTCGAGGCGGTGCACGCCATGGCACCGGGCGCCAAGATCGTCTACGTCGGCGGCTCGGACTGCCTGAGCGGCCTGGACGACGCGTGGGCGGAGACGATCGACAACCACGTCGCCGACATCATCACGAACTCGTGGACCGACGGCACCGACGACATCGCCGCGCTCGGCCAGGACTATGTCGACTTCTACAACCAGTTCTCGCTCGAGGCGGCGCTGACCGGCATCACGGTCAACTTCTCCAGCGGCGACGACGGCGACCACACCGGCCTGGGCGAGCCGAAGGAAGTCGAGTTCCCGGCCGACGTGCCTTACGTGTCGGGTATCGGCGGCACCAGCGTCGGCATCGGCAACCGTGGCCAGTGGCTGTGGGAGGCCGGCTGGCAGACCTCGTACTCGGTGCTGACCAACGGGGCCTGGACCCCGGCTCCGCCCGGCACCTACAGCTCCGGTGGCGGCGGCGGGACCAGCGACCTGTTCACCCAGCCGTGGTACCAGGCCGGCAAGGTACCGGCCAGCATCTCGGAGGCCAACGGCAGCACCCCGATGCGGGCGGTGCCGGACA
>DASXYE010000430.1:0-2667 GCA_036502695.1 Jatrophihabitantaceae bacterium | reverse complement strand
ACACACGACGAGGAGAGGAGCGGCGAGGTGGCACGCTTGCTGTCGGTCAACATCGGCTTGCCTAAGGATGTCGCCTGGCAGGGCCGCACCGTGCACACCGGCGTCTGGAAGCGGCCGGTCGACGGGCCACGAATGGTGCGCCGGCTCAACGTCGACGGCGACGGGCAGGGCGATCTGAACGGGCACGGCGGCGAACAACGGGCTGTACTCGTCTACCAGATCGAGTCGTACCGCCACTGGCAGCAGCACTTCGGCCACGACGACTTCGAGTACGGGCAGTTCGGCGAGAACTTCACCGTCGACGGGCTGGCCGACGACGAGGTGCACATCGGTGACCGGTTCCGCATCGGGGAGGCCGAGTTCGAAGTGACCCAGCCGCGGGTCACCTGCTTCCGGGTCGGCCTGCGACTCGGACAGCCCGAGTTGTCGGCGCTGCTCGTCGCGCACCACCGTCCCGGCTTCTACCTGCGCGTCATCGAAGAGGGGCACGTCGCCGCCGGGGACGAGATCGTGCGCACCCGGGTCGGCCGGCACGCGCTGAGCGTCGCCGACATCGACGCCCTGCTTTACCTGCCGCATCGCGACGTCGAGCAGCTGCGCGCGGCCGTCGACATCCCGGCGCTGAGCCCCGGTTGGCAGCAGTCGTTCCGCGAGCTGCTCGAGACCGGGCCGGCCGCCGCCCCGCCGGTCGGCGTCGAGCCGGGCTGGGCCGGGTTTCGCCGGCTACGGGTGGCCGAGCTCGTGCCGGAGAGCTCGACGGTTCTGTCGGTGTATCTGACCGGTGGCGGCGTCGGCCTGCCGAGGGCGCGGGCCGGCCAGTACCTGACCCTGCGCGTGCCCGGCGCGGGCGATCCGGCGCCGGTGCGCAGCTACTCGCTGTCGTCTCGGCCCGGTGCCGACACCTACCGGATCAGCGTCAAGCGTGAACCGCACGGCGTCGTCAGCCAGTACCTGCACGCCCAGCTGCGGGCCGGCGCCGAGGTGGACGTCGCCGCGCCCCGGGGCGAGTTCGTGCTGGCCGACGACACCAGCCCGGTGCTGCTCGTGTCGGCCGGTGTCGGGGCCACGCCGGTGCTGGCCATGCTGCACGAGCTGGCCGCCGCCGGGTCGACCCGCGAGGTCTGGTGGATCCACGCCGCCCGGGACGCCAGCCAGCACGCCTTCGCCGCCGAGGCGCATCGGGTGCTACAGGAGCTGCCGAGCGGGCACGAGCGCATCTTCTACACGGCGGCCGACGACCCGGTGCCGGTGCCGGTCATCCGCGGTCGACCCACGGCGGCCGCGCTGGCCACGTTGGGGCTGCCCGCCGATGCCACGGCCTACATCTGCGGGCCGGCCGCGTTCATGTCCGACCTCAGCTCCGCGTTGACCGACCTCGGCGTCAACGCCGATCGGGTGCACACCGAGCTGTTCGGCGCGCGGCCCGCCATCAACCCGGGACTGACCGGCACGCATCGCCCGCCGCCGCATCAGCCGCCCGGGCCGCCCGGCGCCGGTCCGCAGATCACGTTCGCCCGCAGCGGCCTCAGCGTTCGCTGGTCCGACCGGCACGGGTCGCTGCTCGAACTGGCCGACGCCTGCGACGTCCCGACCCGGTACTCGTGCCGCAGCGGCGTGTGCCACACGTGCATCACGCCGGTGCTGTCCGGCGAGATCGGCTACGCGCCGGATCCTCTCGAACGCCCCGGCCCGGACGACGCGCTGATCTGCTGTGCCCGTCCCGACACGGACCTCGTGCTGGACCTCTAGGCCGGCGCGGGGCCGTCGACGTTGATCGTCGGCGGACCGCTGCCGGCGCGGACCACGACGATGTGGCTCTCGTCGTCGCCCGGGTTGGTCTCGCGGTGGATGACGCCCTTCGGGACGTGGATGAAATCGCCGGGGTGCGCGTCGAACACGTCGGCGCCGCCGGGCCCGGACTCCAGGCGCAGGCCGCCGTCCAGCACGTAGATGGCGGTGTCGTGGTCGCCGTGGTGATGCCAGGCCGAGGTCGCGTGGCCCTCGGTGCGCACGAACCCGGCCCACATGCCGTCGGTCCGGATGGCCTGCTCGCGGATCATGCCCGGCGTCGGGTCGGCCTCCTGCCGATCACTCGCCGGGATGAGGCGAACCCGCTCGTCAGCCGCCATGCGGCGAACGCTACTCGGCGATGTCGCGGGTGAGCAGCACGGTGGCGATGAAGCGGCGGAACACGCACAGCGGGTCGTCGTCGGTGATGCGGACCGCCGTCGGCCCGACCTGGACGACGCCGTCGATCCAGGTGGCCAGCTCGGCCAGGTCGGCATTGCGGTAGGCGACGTCGAGTGTGACCGGCAGCGAGATCGCCGGCAACGCAGCCGAGGCCAGCCCGGCGATGGCCTCGTGCGCCTGGGAGCGGATCAGCTCGCAGGCGGCCGACGGGTGCAGGCTGTCGGCGGCGAACCGGCTCACTGCGGTCTTCACCGCCGCGCCGTGAATCGCCGGGCAGACCGCTTGCGCCTCGCGCACCGTCACGTCATCGCCCGTCACCAACACGACCGGCACGCCGTGCGCCAGCGCCACCAGCGCGTTCACCCCCGACTCGCCCACCACCGTCCCGTTCAATGCGACGGAAGCGATCGCCCGCGGGTTGTACGTGTGCGACAACGGCGCGGCGGCAGTCATCGAGCCGTGGTAGGAGACGTAGAA
>DASXYE010000429.1:0-5463 GCA_036502695.1 Jatrophihabitantaceae bacterium | reverse complement strand
CGGGGGGTTGGCCGTCGAGGTGCCGGTGAAGTCCTTCCAACCCAGGGGGTCCGTCGCCGAAGCCCGCAGCGACAGGCCGTTGTTCTTGGACGCGTCGTTCACCCAGCTCTGGACGAGGTCACGTCCGGCGGTGCCGAGATTGAACAGGCTGCCCTCGACGGTGCAGGCCGTCTTGGACTGCCCGAGCGCCACATACCCGTATGCGAACGATTGCGACGCGAGCGCCCGCCCAACGGACGGGCCTGGGTAACGCAGCGAGGTGCTGGGCGTCCACGACTGGGTGACCGGGTAGACCCACACGGGGCGGGCCGAGCAGGACGGCGCGTCGTAGCCGACCACCGACAGTTGCGCGCCGAAGATCGTCTCGTGGGCCAGTGCCGCGGACACGCCCGGGAAGGCCAGGTATGCGGCGGCATGGACACCGCCCTTGACCCCGACCTGGAAATCCTGGTCGCCCATGAGCGCGTCGTTGTCCCGGACAGTGACAGCCGCCGATGCCGTGGGCTGCGCGAGACTCGGATCGACGCGGACCGGGTAGACGCGGTGCGCGTCATCGAGCCACTGGTGGTCCAGGTCGACGCGCAGCACGGATCCGGCGAGCCGGTAGTGCACGCCGGCCGATCGGTTGCCGGCCGCGTCGCTCATCGAGCCGGACGGCATGGTGGCGCGGACGGTGCCGCGCTCGTCGACGAACTCGACGGCGCCGTTGCGCAGGCGCGCGGTCAGCCCGGTGAGCCGGAGGGTGAACGAGTACGTGCGCGCTGCCGTCGACGAGCGCAGCACGATGGTCTGCTCGACACCCGCAGCCTGGCTGGATACCTCGAGATCGGCGTTCGACGCGATGACGTAGCTGGCGGTGTCGCCGTGCACCTCGGCCGGCGCGGCGGGCGCGCCCGCGAGCGTCCAGCCGACGGCGTGCCGCGCGTCGATCGTCAGGGTTCCGGTCGGCGACGTCCGGCCCAGCCGAAGGTTGGCGCTGCCGCCGCTGGACGAGACACCGGTCGTGGTGGCGGCCAGCTTCGGGCGGATCGGCTGCCACTGGCCGGCCGCGTCGCGATAGTTGACCGGGGTCGGCGAGAACACCGTGGTCTGCGTACCGTCGGAGTTCTCGTAGGTCTGCTCGAACTGTTTGCGGTGATCGGGCAGTTCGTGGCTGGTCTTCGGATCGAAGCCCTTGTGCTGCAGCACCGGCGCCGGCACCACGTGTGCGGTGTTGCGTGCCTGCGGCTTTGGCGCCGGGATCGGGCGGATGGGATACCGGCCGCGCACCGAGGTCGGCACGACGTCGTTGCCGCCCTGGCCGACGAGGTGCGGCTGGTTCGCCGCGCTGCCGGTGCGCTGCTTGGGCGCTGGCCGAGCGTGATGCTTCCCGTGTCTGCTGCCAGTAAAGCCGGCTCTCGCGTCGACCGAACTGAGCGGAACAGCAACGACGAGGAAAGTTGCGATGAACGGGACGAGTCGGCGCGGCAAAACCGAGCGGCGAGCTGACAAGGCTCATTCCCTCCCTTGGGAACATCACCGCCCTAACGGGCGATCAACGAGCGCATACGCTGCCACAGAGCAACCCTCGGCGGGAAATCGATCGCAGACAGTGACGAATCCGAGGTATGACATGTGCGGAATAGCCCGACTCATGTCGCACACATGGTAAGAACGACCCAGGTCGGTCCCGTAAGGCATCGACTACGTACTGTTGCCCATCTCTATACTCTCCGCGTTGAATTAGCTCGGAAGGAGTCGGCGCGGAGTCAGCTCAGCACGGGTAGGTGCGCGCTCAGGTCGGCCCGCTGACCGCTGGCCTGGACGGGAGCATCGGTCCAGGCGATCCGCCCCGTGGCCAGCCGGATCCAGGTCAACGGATCGGTCTCGACGACGTTCGGCGGCGTGCCCCGGGTGTGCCGAGGACCGGCTACCGCCTGCACCGCGACGTACGGCGGCACGCGCAGCTCGACCGACCGTCCGGGCGCCTGCGCGGCCAGGATCTCGGCCAGCAGCCGGGTCGCCACAGCGAGCGCCGGCCGCTCGAGCGGCACAGCTGGCCGATCCGGCAACGAGCGGGAGAGGTCGTCGGCGTGCACCACCAGTTCGAGCACGCGGGTGGCCAGCCAGTCGTCGGCCCGGATCGGCCCCCGGGCCGCGGACAGCACGGTTGCCGGCGCCAGTCTGTTCAGATCGAGATCAGGCTCATCGCGCAAGGCATCCAGCAGCTCACTCGGTGCCCGATCGGCCGTCACGTCCAGGGTGCGCTGCTCGATCGCCACCACGTCCCGGCGGTACCGCCGCACGTAGTCGGCCACCGGGACGGCCGGATCCGGGTCACGCGTGCCGAGCGCGGCGCCCGTCCTGGTCACCACCATCACCAGGTGGCCGAGCAGGGTACGCACGTCCCACCCGGTCAGGACCGAGGCTTGCGCGAACTGCGCCTCGGACAGGTCGTCGACCCACCCGACGATCGCGTCGCGCTGGTCGCGAAACGCCGCCGCCAGAACGTCGAGCCGCATCAGGATGGGTAGCGCATCAGGTCGTGTAGAAGCGGTACTTCCAGGTGCCGTCGGTGTCCTCGCGCATCTCGATACCTCCGAAGTCCGACGGTGTGGCCGCGCTGCCCGGGATCACCGCGAGTCGGCCAGTGATCTTGATCGCGGACGGATCCGTCACGGCGTAGTGGCGGTAGTCGTCACGGTAGGACTCGTTCAGCTCGACGTTGGAGCACTTGTCGATGTGCTTCGCCTTGAGCAGCTTCTTCAGGTCGGCCGGATCGACGAGCGGGCAGAAGACGTTCGGCTGGGTGTTCCCGAGGGCGTGCACCACGGTCTGGGCAGTGGTCGCGATCTTGATCTGGGCGGCAGTGCCCTCGCCGCCGGCGGTGCTGCTGCCACTGCCGCCGGTCGGGAAGTCGGTACCGCCCGTGGGGAAGTCGGTGCCACCGGACGGGAAGCCGCTGCCGCCGGTGGGTACACCGGTGCCGCTGCCGGTCGGGAAGTCGGGCGTTCCGGTCCCGTTCGTCGGACCGTTGGTGGGCGAGTTCGTCTGGTGGGTGTCGTGCTTCTTCTTGCCGCCGGTGGCCAGGATGAGCCCGGTGACGCCACCGCCGATAGCCAGCAACGCGATGATCGCGATGACCACGATCATCGTCGTGTTGCGCCGGGGCGGCTGACCCCACGGTGGCGGGCCACCCGGACCGGGCGGGAACGGTGGACCCGGCGGCGGCCCTTGCGGCGGACCGGCCGGCGGACCACCCCACTGCCCGGCCGGTGGCGGCGGAGCCTCGTACGGCGGCAGCGGCTGCGTGGGGTTCGGGTACTGCGGCTGCGGCGGGTATTGCCCGGGGTACTGCGGCGGCTGCGGTGGGTACTGCGGCTGACCCGGGTACGGGGGTTGCTGCGGCTGCTGTGGTTGCCCGCCCCAATCCGGCGGCCCACCCGGTTGTGGCGGCCAGCTTGATCCGTAGGGCGGCTGGCTCACGAGGTACCCCCATCCACGACGTACACCGAGCGAAATCCTATGCCGGGCCGGTCACCGGTCGAACAGCGTCGGCAACGGCGACGACCAGGCGGTGCGCAGCTCGGCCAGCGGCACCGTGAACTGGTCTTGCACCTCGAGCTGATCGCTCAGCACGTCGACGACCCCGATGCGCGTGCACGGCAGGCCGCGGTCGGCACACAGCTCGGTCAGCCGGGCCTCCTCGCTGCGCCGCAGGGTGACGATCGCCCGGCCGGCCGACTCGGAGAACAGCAACACGAACGGATCCATACCGTCCGGTACGGTGAGCCGCGCACCGACGCTGCCGTGCAGGCACGATTCGACGACCGCCGCGGCCACCCCGGCGTCGGCCAAGTCGTGGGCCGACTCGACCAGTCCGTCGCGAGAAGCGGCGATCAGGACGTCGGCCAGCACCCGTTCACGGTCGAGATCCACCGCCGGCGGCGAGCCCCCCACGAAGCCGTGCACGACGTCCATCCACTCGGATCCGCCGAACTCGTCGCGGGTATCGCCCAGCAGGTAGATCTGCGCGCCGTCGTTGTGGAACGCGTGCCGGGTCCGACGCGTGACGTCGTCGATCACGCCCAGCACGCCGATGACCGGGGTGGGCAGGATCGGCGTGGCCCCGGTCTGGTTGTAGAAGCTGACGTTGCCGCCCGTGACCGGGATGCCCAGCTGCTGGCAGCCGTCGGCGAGGCCGCGCACCGTCTCGCTGAACTGCCACATGACACCAGGGTCTTCCGGCGAGCCGAAGTTGAGGCAGTTCGTGACCGCTAGCGGCCGTGCTCCGGTCGTCGCCACGTTGCGGTACGCCTCGGCCAGCGCCAACTGTGCGCCGGCGTACGGATCGAGCAGGCTGTAGCGCCCATTGCCGTCCGTCGAGATCGCGACGCCCCGATTCGTGTCGTCGGCCAGCCGGATCATGCCGGCGTCCTCGGGCTGGGCCAGCACCGTGTTGCCCAGCACGTAGCGGTCGTACTGGTCGGTGACCCACGACTTGTCGGCGATGTTCGGCGAGGCGACGACCTGGAGCAGCGCCCGGCGCAGCTCGTTGCCATTGCGCGGCCGGGGCAGCTTGGACCCGTCGTGCCGGACGTAGGCGTCCTGCTCCGGCGGCTTCTGGATCGGCCGCTCGTACACCGGCCCCTCGTGCGCGACCGTACGCGGAGGTACGTCGACGATCAGGTCACCGTTCCAGTAGACCTGCAGCCGTCCTGTATTCGTCACCTCGCCGATGACGGTGGCCAGCACGTCCCACTTGCGGCAGACCTCCAGGAACGCCTCGACCTTGCCCGGTTCGACGATGGCGCACATGCGTTCCTGCGACTCGGAGGCCAGCACCTCCTCCGGCGCCATGGACGCCTCGCGCAGCGGGACCTTGTCCAGCTCGACGCGCATGCCGCCGTCGCCGGCGCTGGCCAGCTCGGTGGTCGCGCAGGACAGCCCGGCGCCGCCGAGATCCTGGATGCCGGTGACCAGGTCGGCGGCGAAGATCTCCAGGCAGCACTCGATCAGTACCTTCTCGGCGAACGGGTCGCCGACCTGGACGCTCGGCCGCTTGGCGTCGCCGTCCTCGAAGGTCGCACTGGCCAGGACGGACACGCCGCCGATGCCGTCGCGGCCGGTCTTCGCGCCGAACAGGATGACCTTGTTGCCCTTGCCCCTCGCGCTGGCCAGCTTGATCGCGTCCTTGCGCATCACGCCGACGCACAGGGCGTTCACCAGCGGATTGCCCGCGTAGGACTCGTCGAAGTACACCTCGCCGCCGATGTTCGGCAGGCCGAGACAGTTGCCGTAGCCGCCGACGCCGGCCACGATGCCGGGCAGCAGCCGAGCCGTGTCGGGTGAATCGGCCCGTCCGAATCGCAGCGAATCCATGACGGCGACGGGGCGCGCGCCCATGGTGAGGATGTCGCGGACGATGCCGCCCACCCCGGTGGCCGCCCCCTGGTAGGGCTCGACGAACGACGGGTGGTTGTG
>DASXYE010000428.1:0-7691 GCA_036502695.1 Jatrophihabitantaceae bacterium | reverse complement strand
GCCAGCGGGGCTCGACGAGCGGCGTGAAGTCGGTGATCTTCAGCAGCTCCGGCACGTCGATGTGCTTTCCGGTGAGCCCGCAACGCAGCACGTTGTCGCTGTTGGCCAGGATCTCGACGCCCACCCCGTGCAGGTAGGCGTGGACGTTGCCGGCGGCCAGGAAGATCGCCTCGCCGGGCGCCAGCCGGACATAGTTCAGCAGCAGTGCCACGGTGATGCCGATGTCGCCGGGGAAGTCGCCGGCCACTCGGGTCAGCGCGGCGCCGAGATCGGCCCACTCGGAGCCGGCCAGCCGGGGCAGCGCGGCCACGACCGCATCGACCGGGGGGTCTTCAGCGGTGAGCAGGGCGGTGAACGCCGCGCGCAGGCCGTCCGGCCCGGCCAGCGCCGAGCGGTAGCGGGCCAGCTCGGCCACGTCCAGCGCGTCGAACAGCTCGAGCGTGCGCGCCACCGGGCGGAACCCGCACAGCGCGTCGAACTCGGTCAGTGCGCAGAGCAGCTCCGGCTTGTGGTTGTCGTCGCGGTAGTTGCGGTTCGGCGCGTCGCGCGGCACACCGGCGGCGTCCTCGGCGGCGAACCCGGCCAGCGCCTGGGCGCGGTTCGGATGGACCTGGATGGACAGCGCCGTCTCGGCGGCGAGCACCTTGAGCAGGAACGGCAGCCGCGGCCCGAACTCGGCGACGACGCGCTCGCCGAGCATCCCTACCGGGTCGGCTGCGATGAGCTGGTCCAGGGTCGTTTCGCCCACCCGCGCCGGGTCGTCCGGGTGCGCGCCGTACCAGAGCTCGGCCGCCGGCCGATCGGTCGGCTCGACGCCGAGCAACTCCGGGATGTCCGTCCGCGAGCCCCAGGCGTACGGACGGATCACGCCGTCCAGCTCGTAGATCACGCTCTTCTCCGGCTCTTCGCGCGAGCGCTCATCGCGCGCCCCTGTCGAGGTCGGGTTCCAGGTAGATCACCGTGGCCGTGGGCGTGATGGCTCGGACCCGGGCCTCGGCGGCGTCGATCGCGGCGGCGACGTCGGCCAGGGTGGCCGCGGCCGGCATCGCCAGCTTGGCGCCGACCAGCAGCTCGTCCGGCCCGAGGTGCAGCGTGCGCAGGTGGATCACCCGGTCGACGCCGGGGCCGAGCAGGTTCGTGGCGATGGCGCTGATGACCTCCGGCGCCGCGGACTCGCCCAGCAGCAGGCTCTTCGTCTCGACGATCAGGATGACCGCGACGATCAGTAGCAGCACGCCGATGCCCAGGGTGCCGATGCCGTCCCACACCGGATCGCCGGTGGCCGTGGCCAGACCGACGCCGCCGAGCGCCAGCAGCAGGCCGATCAGCGCGGCGACGTCCTCGAGCAGCACTACCGGCAGCTCGGGCACCTTCGCCCGGCGGATGAACCCGAACCAGCTCAGGTCACCCTTGCTGTGCCGGGACTCCGCGATGGCCGTCCGCAGCGAGAAGCTCTCCAACGCGATGGCCACGCCGAGCACGGTGAACGCGACGGCCGGCGAGTCCAGGTGATGCGGGTGGCGGATCTTCTCCACGCCCTCGTACACCGCGAACAGCCCACCCGCCGAGAACAGCACGAGCGCGACGAGGAATCCGTACACGTAGCGGTCGCGGCCGTACCCGAAGGGATGTTCCGGGGTGGCCTGGCGTCGCGAGCGGCGCCCGCCGAGCAGCAACAGCCCCTGGTTGCCCGAGTCGACCACCGAGTGCACGCCCTCGGCCAGCATGGATGCCGACCCGGTGATCGCGAACGCGATGAACTTGATCAGCGCGATGCCGAGGTTGGCCCCCAGCGCCGCGATGACCGCCTTACTGCCGCCACCCGCGCTCACGCTCGCGCTCCGTCCATCTTGTTGAGTGGTGCGTTACAGGTCGAGTGGTGCGTTGTAATGCGCCACTCGACGGATAACGCACCACTCAACAAGCGGGGCGGGGGGATCGGGCTGCTCAATGGGCCAGCTCCCCGGGGCGCGGTTCGGACGGGTCGATGCCCCGGCCCAGGGCCAGGTAGGTGGCGGTGAACGCGCCGAACAGCGCGGCCGCGGCGAACCGGGCCAGCGGCGGTCCGGCCGGAACGTCCACTGTGGACGATCGCAGGCCCCGCTGGCCGGCAATCCGGTGCAGCGCCTCGGCGGCGCGCCGAGCGGCCACCTCGTCGAGCTGGATGTGCACGCCGGACCGTTCGCCCAGGCTCTCGTCGTCGGGCTCACCGTCGTCGCCGACGGTCACCAGCCGGGGCCGAACGGGCTGGTCCTCGGTGCGATCGCGGAAGAACTCGTCGTCGAACGAGTCCTGCGGCTCGCCGAACAGCAGGGCCCCCGCGGCGGCGATGCCGTCGGGCAGGCTGACCGCGACCGCACTCACGCCGGCGAGCAGCTGCAACTGGTCGGCGAACAGCCGGCCGGCCACCCCGGCCAGCTGGCCGGCGCCGGCGATCAGCGGCAGCGAGTCGGCGAACTCGATGGCCAGCGCCTTGGCCGGGTTGGTGAACGCGTCAGCGCTCGGGCGGCAGGCCTCGGAGATCTCGTCCATCGCGTCGGCGACCTGGGTCAGCAGCGCGGTCGGCACGCTCGCCACCTCGAGGGCATCGGCGGCCTGCAGCAGCGGGGTCAGCACCGCCCAGAGCAGCGCGCGGCGGTTCAGGTCGGGCGGGACGTGTGCAACGGGCGCCCGGCCGGCCGCCGCCGCGACCGGTGAATCCTCGGGGGCGGCCACCGCGACGGCGAGGCCCCGGTGCCCGGCCTGCTCGACAACGCGGGCCAACCGGGGATGCCGCCCGTCCGACGAGGCGACGAGCAGCGCGTCGGCCGGGCCGGCCCACGGCGGCAGCTCGACGCCGTGCCACAGCACCGTCGGAGTGGCCGGCGTGCCCAGCCGCTCCAGCAGCCGGCCGGCGCCCTTGGCCGGGCTGTCCGCGGCCACGAGCAGGGCGCGGGGCACGGCGGCGTCGCGCAGCCGGGACACGTCGAACTCGCCGGCCACATCGATCGCGCGGCGCACCTGGGCACCGCTGCCGGCCAGTGCCCACAGCAGGCGGCCGTCGTCGCGTGCGGCAAGCGCGTCAGCATCGTCCAGCAGCGCCTCGTCGAAGCTCACTGGCTGGCCCGGACCCCGATGCCGTTCGGGCCCGGCGTCGCATCGTCGAGCAGCAGCACCGGGATGCCGTCGCGGATCGGATAGCTCGTCAGGCAGTTCGTGCACACGAGGACGTCGCCGCCCTCGCGGGACTCCTCGCGCAGCGGGGCGTGATCGTCGCTCGGGCAGGCGAGGATGTCGAGCAGTTCCTGGTCCATCATCGTGACTCCCGGATGATCGCGAGCGCCTCGTCGCGCAGCGCGCCCATCGTGGCCTCGTCGGGCGCCTCGACGTTCAGGCGCAGCAGCGGTTCGGTGTTGGACGCGCGGACGTTGAACCAGCTGCCGTCGGACAACTCGACGGTGAGCCCGTCCAGGTCGTCGGTGCTGGCGGTGCGCGCGGCGAAGTGGGTCTTGACGGCAGCCACTCGGGCGGCCTGGTCCTCGACCGTCGAGTTGATCTCGCCGGAGCCGACGTAGCGCTGGTACGCGCTCGTCAGATCGACCAGCGGACCGGGCTGCTCGCCCAGGGCGGCCAGCACGTGCATGGCGGCCAGCATGCCGGTGTCGGCCCGCCAGAACTCGCGGAAGTAGTAGTGCGCCGAGTGCTCGCCGCCGAACACCGCGCCGGTGCTGGCCATGTCGGCCTTGATGAACGAGTGGCCGACCCGCGACCGGAACGGCACCCCGCCGTGCTCGCGGACGATCTCGGGCACCGCCCGCGACGTGATCAGGTTGTGGATGATCGTCGCGCCCGGGTGCTTGGCCAACTCGCGGGTCGCGACCAGGGCGGTGATGGCGCTGGGCGACACCGCGTCGCCGTTGCCATCGACGACGAAGCAGCGGTCGGCGTCTCCGTCGAAGGCCAGCCCGAGGTCGGCGTTCTCGGCGACGACGGCCTTCTGCAGATCGACCAGGTTGGCCGGCTCGAGCGGGTTGGCCTCGTGGTTGGGGAACGAGCCGTCCAGCTCGAAGTACAGCGGCACGATCGTGAGCGGCAGCGCGTCCAGGACGGCGTCGCCGAGCACGGCCGGGACGGTGTAGCCACCCATGCCGTTGCCGGCGTCCACCACGACGGTCAGCGGCCGGATCCCGCTCAGATCCACCAGCCCGCGCAGGTAGCGGGCGTAGTCGGTGAGCAGGTCGATCTCTTCGGTGCTCGCCGGGGCCGGGGAGAGGCCGACCTCGAGGTAGCGCTGGGCCTGCTCGCGGATCTCGACCAGCCCGGATTCCTGCCCGATCGGCACCGCCCCGACCCGGCACAGCTTGATGCCGTTGTACCTGGCCGGATTGTGACTGGCAGTGAACATCGCCCCGGGCAGGTCGAGGTGGCCCGACGCGAAATACAGCATGTCTGTAGAACCCAGCCCGGCGTCGAGCACCTGGGCGCCGCGGGCAGTGGCCCCGGCAGCGAAAGCCGCGGCCAGGCCCGGTCCGGACTCGCGCATGTCCCGAGCCGTCACCAGCCGGGTGGCCCCGGTGACGTCGACGAAGGCCGCCCCCAGGGCGGTCGCGACCCGCTCGTCGAGCTGGTCGGGCACGACGCCGCGCACGTCATAAGCCTTGACGATGGTGGCGAGATCGATCACCTGTCGGAGCCTACCGGCGGGGCATCGTTACGACGGCGGCACGACCCGTAGGTGTCCGCGGCGGGCGGCCGCCGATCCTCCGGCGCCGCCGGCCGCCTCACGTCCCGGCGTCCGCTCGAGGGGATCGACCCGAGCCGCCTCGCGGACGGCGTCGGCCAGCGCCTCAAGGTCGTCGGCGTGCGGGATGGGCGCCGGGAACTCGCCGGCGTGCCGCACGACCTCCCAGCCCCGGGGCACGGTCAGGTTGACCGCGTGCTCCTCGCACAGGTCGTAGGAGTGCGGCTCGGCGAAACTTGCGAGCGGGCCGACCACGGCGGTAGAGTCGGAATAGACGTAGGTCAGCGTGGCCACTGCCGGACGGCCGCACCCGGTCCGGCTGCAGCGACGCACATGCCTCACAACCGGCGACGATATCCCCTGCGGGCGGCAACCCGGCGGATGGCGCCCGGGTAGGCCGTCGTGTCGCGGCTGTGTGTCGCGGCGGGCCCCGGGGGCCGGCCGCTGCGTACGCTGTCGATCGTGCAGCGCGAGAACCGGGTCAGCGGCCGTCCCCGCCGCCGCGCCCCGCGCCGCGACCGTCGAGGTCGCGGCCTGCGCACGCCGCTGGCGCCGCGGGAGGTGCCGATCGCCCGCAGCCGGGCCGCCCGGTTCGACGACCTCGTCCTGGACGCGATCGAGGATCTCGAACAGCACCTCGCCCCTGACGCCGAGGAGCTGGACGGCGTCGAGTTCGCCATCGAGGACGTCCCGCCGCCGGATCGCTCCGACTTCGACCCCGACACCGTGACCGACCGCGGGGTGGCGCTCGGGCGGCTGTACCGGACCGGGCTGGGCCCGATCACCAAGCCGGTCATCGTCATCTACCGGCGCCCGGTCGAGGCGCGCACCGTCGATCCACTCGATCGTGGTGACCTGGTCTTCGCCGTAGTGAGCGAACTGGTCGCCGAGCTACTCGGCAAAGATTTGGACTAAATCCGCCGCACGGATCCGGTCTCGACCCACTCGCAACCACGAACGCGATGAGCGCTCGCGCGAAGAGCCCGCCGCCGCGACTGGCCTATCCGCGGCCAAACGCAGACGTACGACCCGGCCGCGACACAGCGTCTCGACCGCCCGACTCCGGCGGATTAAACAGCTCTGCGCTTGAGACGGCGGCGTTCCCGCTCGGACAGTCCGCCCCAGATGCCGAACCGCTCGTCGTGCTCGAGCGCGTACTCGAGGCACTCGGACCGCACTTCGCAGCCGGTGCAGATGCGCTTGGCCTCGCGCGTCGAGCCACCCTTCTCAGGGAAGAACGCCTCGGGGTCGGTCTGCGCGCACAGGGCACGCTCCTGCCAGCTCTGCTCCTCGGGCAGCCCAAAAATCTCGGCGAGGTCGGCCTCGGCCAACGTCGGCGTCAGTTCCGTCACGGCGCTCTCCTTCGCAGGCTTCCTAGTGCGCGATGCCCAAGGCTCGGGTGCAGCTCGGACTGGACGACATGCATGGAATTACACCCGTGTCGTTCCCGATTAGTCAAGCTGAGATCTGCTATCAGCCCCGATGGGCAAGCGCGAACCTCACGAGAGGGACGAGAAACCTCCGTACCGGGGCGCATGGAGGTATCCATACCCAGGCGCATGGTGAGGATGGACGGAGCTCGCACGGTTCGCAACAGACGGTGAAATTCCCGCGAGCGCAGACCTCGGGCGCAGGAAGATCCATCCCCGAACGCGATGAGCGCTCGCGCGAAGAGCCCGCCGGCCGCTACGCGGGCGTGACGGAGTCACGCTCGGGTTTCTGGATCCGCCCCGAGCTTGCGAGTGGGTGGTCCGGAAACCCGAATCCGGCGGATGAGTACAGGGTCGTACGTTGCTTGGCCGGACGGTCGATGCGGGCGGCCAGCGCGGCCAGGTCGGCGGCGGTGCGCTGCGAGCCGTGCGCCGAGCCGGCCATCCGGCTGATCGTCTCCTCCATCAGCGTGCCGCCCAGGTCGTTGGCGCCGCTGCGCAACATCGCGAGCGTGCCCTCGTCGCCGAGCTTCACCCAACTGGTCTGGATGTTGCGGATGCGCCCGTGCAGCAGGATCCGGGCCATCGCGTGCACGGCCCGGTTGTCGCGCATGGACGGTCCCGGGCGAGCGATGCCGGCCAGGTAGATCGGCGACTGCTGGTGCACGAACGGCAGCGGTACGAACTCGGTGAACCCGCCCGTCTCGTCCTGCAGGCGCGCCAACAGCCGAATGTGCCGCACCCAGTGGTCGGGCCGGTCGACGTGCCCGAACATCATCGTCGACGTCGAGGGAATGCCGAGGCGGTGTGCCGTGGTGATCACGTCGATCCAGGCGCTCGTGGGCAGCTTGCCCTTGGTGAGCACCCACCGCACGTCGTCGTCGAGGATCTCGGCCGCGGTGCCCGGGATCGAGTCGAGGCCGGCGTCGCGGGCGGCGATCAGCCAGTCCTCGACGGACAGGTTCATCCGGGACGCGCCGTTCACGACCTCCATCGGGCTGAACGCGTGCAGGTGGACGCTCGGCGCAGCCCGCTTCACCGCGCGGGCCAGGTCGAAGTACACGGTCGCCGGCATCTCCGGATCGATGCCGCCCTGCATGCAGATCTCGGTGGCGCCCTCGGCCACCGCCTCGTGCACGCGCGCCGCGATCTGGTCCGTCGAGAGCGTGTACGCGTCGGCGTCGGTGGCCCGCTGGGCGAACGCGCAGAACCGGCAGCCCGTGTAGCAGACGTTGGTGAAGTTGATGTTCCGGTTGACGACATAGGTGACGTCGTCGCCGACGGTGTCGCGGCGCAGGTCGTCAGCCAGGCTGCAGATCGCGTCGAGCGCCGAGCCGTCGGCCGTCATCAACGCCAGCGCCTGCTCCTCGGACAGCCCACCCGGGTCGCGCTCGGCCGCCCGCAGCGCGGAACGCACGTCACCATCCACTGTGGACAGCGGCGCATGAACGCGTGCGGCGATCTCCTTCCAGTCGCCGTACACCTCGTCGAAATCGCCGCGCCGATCGGTCTGCCGGCCGTCGACGTCGATCGCGACGTGC
>DASXYE010000427.1:0-2163 GCA_036502695.1 Jatrophihabitantaceae bacterium | reverse complement strand
ACGGCGGCGTGCTCGGCGGGGTCGTCGGCGGCTTGTGCGGCGGTGTCGTCGGCGGCTTGTGCGGCGGCGTTGTCGGTGGCTTGTGCGGTGGTGTCGTCGGTGGCTTGTGTGGTGGCTTGTGTGGCGGCTTGTGCTTGCACGGCGGGGGCGGAGGCGGCGGCTTGTGGCCACACTGGCCATGCCCACCCGACTTGTGGCCGCGGTGATCGCCGGAAGGATGGGACGAACCGCTGCCGTGACTGCTGCCCTGACCGTGGCCGGTCGTGGCACCCGCCGGGGTGCCGGCCATCAGCAGGAACGCCGAGACGGTCAGGCCTGCGACCCCGCAGGCAGCTCGAAGCAGACGTCGATGATCGACGGTGACATGCACTGAAACTCCCCGATGTAGAGCCCGTTGCCCCCGCTCGGACCAAACGCGAACATTACTCACCTACACCCCAGCGCGTAAGTCCTTGGCCCATTCCGGCCGCAACGCCCTGCTGCGCTCGTCCGAAGTCAGGAATGATGGAGGCCATGACCGCCGGAACATCGCTTCGCCCGGGCGTGATTTCGCCCCGCCGCCCCGTCCCGCCCGAGATCCCGCGGCCGCACTACGTCGACGGCGACGGTCCCGCCGACTACGACGGTCCGATGGTCAAGGACGCCGACACGATCGCCCGGATGCGGGTGTCCGGGAACATCGCCGCCGACGCGCTGGTCGAGGTCGGGCGGCACGCCGCGCCGGGCGTCACCACCGACGAGCTCGACCGGATCGGCCATGAGTACCTGATCTCGCGGGGCGCCTACCCGTCCACGCTGGGCTACAAGAAATTCCCCAAGTCACTGTGCACGTCGGTGAACGAGGTGATCTGCCACGGCATCCCGGACTCGCGACCGCTTGCGGACGGCGACATCCTCAAGATCGACATCACCGCGTTCAGGGACGGCGTGCACGGCGACACCTGCGGCACGTTCTACGTGGGCGACGTGGCGCCCGAGGTGCGCGACCTCGGCGAGCGGACGAACGAGGCGCTGCGCCGGGCCATCGCCACGGTCAAGCCGGGCCGGCCGGTGAGCGTGATCGGTCGGGTGATCGAGTCGTACGCGAAGCGGTTCAACTACGGCGTGGTGCGGGACTACACCGGCCACGGCGTCGGCCCGTCCTTCCATACCAAGCCGACGATCCTGCACTACGACGAGCCCCGCGCGGTAACCGTGCTCGAGCCGGGCATGACGTTCACCATCGAGCCGATGCTGACCCTGGGTGGCATCGCCTGGTGGATGTGGGACGACGGCTGGACCGTCGTGACCGCCGACCAGTCCTGGGTCGCGCAGTGGGAACACACCCTGGTCGTGACCGACGACGGCGCCGAGGTGTTGACCACCCCGTCGAGCTGACCCACTGGTTGCTCTCCGCTTTCACGGCCGTGTCGTGATTTAGCACCGATCTAGCGCGGACACGCGCAGTCGGGCATACTCAGCGCGCTTCGCATAGCGAATTCTGTGGAGGGATCTCCGGATGTCGGCCAAACAACGTGCCATCGGGCTGTCCGCCGTCGCCGTGACGCTGGGCAGCGTCGCGATCGCGGTGGGCACTCCCGCGCTGGCCAGCCCGGCCCGGACCGCCCAGGCGGTCAACGTCACCATCCACGGACCGGCCGTGGCCGGCTACGGCGCGGTGGTGCACCTGAGCGGATCGGCCACCCCGGCCGGCTCTACCGTGTCGATCTACTTCAAACGCCGGGCCGCGACCCTCTACACCAAGCGCCGCACCCTGAAGTCCGACGCCAACGGCCACTACGCCACCACCTATGTCGCCGACTCCGACTACCGCTACTACGCCGTCGCCAATGGCGTGAAGGGCCTCTCCGCCGTCACCAACCTGCCGACCGCGACGTGCTCGTCCAGCGCGGCCATCCCGGGTTCGCTGCCGTTGCCGGCGTCGCCGCCCTCGGGCTCGCCGCCCGGCACTGTGGGAACACCACCGGACGCCAAGTTCGCCATGATGGAGGCGTCCAACGGCAAGGGTCGCATCGCCGGGGTGGCCTCCGACGGCCGTTCGTTCGCCGTCATAGCACGCAGTGCCGGCCACTCGTTCTCGGTGCTGGCGCGCTTCAACTACCCGCAACCGGGCGTCGACCCGGGGGCGGTGCAGGTCGCGGCGGTGACGCCGGCCGGCGGCGT
>DASXYE010000426.1:0-7395 GCA_036502695.1 Jatrophihabitantaceae bacterium | reverse complement strand
TCCTGGATGAGATCCAGGAACGGCATGCCGTGCCCGGTGTAGCGCTTGGCCAGCGACACCACCAGACGCAGGTTCGCGCGCAGCAGGTGGTCCTTGGCCCGCTCGCCGTCCACGCTGAGAGCGCGCAGATCACGCTTGCGGGTCGCGGCCAACTTGTTCGACGCGGCCAGCAGGTGTTCGGCGTAGAGCCCGGCCTCTATGCGCTTGGCCAGGTCGACCTCGTCGGCGGCCGTGAGCAGGGCGACCTTGCCGATCTCGTTCAGGTACACGCGGACCAGGTCGGCGGATGCGGCCGCCTCGTCCAGGTCGGCGGCCGCCGGCTCGGCCGGCGCCGCTATGGCGGCGTCAGCGGCTGCCTCGAGCCGGGCGACGGTGTCGCTCGCGCCAGCATCCTGGGCCGGCGCCTCGACGGTCGCGACCGTCGTCTCGACGACCTCGTTCGCGGGCTCGGCGACACCGGCCGGCTTGCCCCGGCGCGCGCTACGATGACCGCGCGTGGCGATGCGCGGCTCGCCGGACGACCGGCCGGCGGCTCGGGTTCGGGTGCTGCGGGGAGTTGCCACGGAATATGACCACCTAATGTGTGCTGCTCGTATCAACTGACGTCCCACTACCTACTTCGGAAGTGGGTCCCGTTCGGTTCACTGTCCTTAACGCTCAGACGCTTCAGGTGTTCCCGATGTTGCCCCGTCGGTAACCCCTTCTCAGGTCTCGCACAGGGGTTCGGATGCCCGCATTCACGGGGCCACCGGGCCGGTCGACCGGGACCCCACCGCACCCGAGCCGCCCGGGTCAGCTGTCGAGGATCAGCGTGATCGGGCCGTCGTTCACCAGCTCGACGCGCATGTCCGCACCGAACACGCCGGTTTCGACGGCAACTCCGAGTTTCGTCAGGTGGGCGCCGAACGCGGCGACCAGCGGCTCGGCCACCGGACCGGGCGCGGCCGCGCTCCACGACGGACGGCGGCCCTTGCGAGTGTCGGCGTACAACGTGAATTGGCTCACAACCAGCACGCCGGCGCCGGCCACGTCGGCCACCGACTGCTCCTCGCGCAGGATCCGCAGCGTGTGCACCTTGCCGGCCAGGCGGGCGGCGTCGTCGTCGGTATCGGTGTGCGTCACGCCGAGCAGCACCAGCAGGCCGGTGCCGATCCGGCCGACGACCTGCCCGTCGACGTGCACGGACGCGGTCTCGACGCGCTGGATCACTGCTCGCATGGCGCTGAACCTCCAATTTCTCGCAGAGATCTTGCCGGACCGCCACCGGGGGCGCCGTCGCGGTGGGACGATGGACACGTGCGCAATCCCCGTGAGGATCACCCAACTCTGATCACGGACGCGCCGGAGAGCCTGGACGACGAGTTCGACCGGCGGCGCAAGCGCTACGCGATCATGATGTCGCTGCGGGCGTTGTGCGTGATCGGGGCGGCGCTGCTCTACCGCGTCTCGTGGATCCTGGCCGTGGTGCTGATCGTCGGGGGCGCGGTCCTGCCGTGGTGTGCGGTGATCCTGGCCAACGACCGGGCGCCGAAGAAGAGCCGGCGCAGGAAGGGCTACCGCCACGACGGGCCGGCCGGTAAGACACTCGAGTCGCGCCAGAAGGTGCTGCCGCCCGCCCGCGAGGACCAGACCGTCGAGGGCACGGCCGACGACCCGACCGACCGAACCGCCGACGGGTGAGCCCGATGGCAGAATCGAACCCCGTGACCACCACCCAGACCCTCGAGAAGCCGAGCACGGCAGATGCCGACACCGGCGATGAGCTGTTCCACTACGTCCGCAAGGCGAAGATCGCCGAGAGTGCCGTCATGGGCACGATGGTGCAAGCCCTGTGCGGCGAGGTGTTCCCGGTGACGCGCACCCCGAAGCCCGGTTCGCCGGTCTGTGCGCGCTGCAAGGAGATCTACGAGTCCTTGCCGCCGGGCGGCTCGTCCGACGACTGACCGTCCGGCTGCGGCTCGTCCGACGACTGACCGTCCGGCCGCAGCTCGTCGGAGGACTGATCGTCGGCCCGGTCCACATCGTCCAGGCTGCGCCACCCGCGCGGATCCAGCACCCGGGGCGGACGGACCGGGGTCGGGGCCAGTTGCTCGAGCGCCGCGTTGAACTCCGCGCCGAGCAGCACCCCCAAGCCCAGGATGTAGAAGAAGAGCAAGGCCGCGATGGGTGCCGCTAGCGTCCCGTACGCGTGGTTGTGGTTGAGGATGAAGGTGATGTAGCTGCGCAGCCCGGCCGAGCCGCCGAGGAACACGGCCATGGCCAGCACGGCGCCGGGCGCACCCCGTCGCCACGGCAGCCGGCGCGGCGGTGCCAGGTGGTACAGGCTGGTCAGGCTGAGCAGCAGCAGCACGATCACGACCGGGTAGTACGAGGCGTGGATGACGGTGCTGGCCGTGCTGCGCACGCTCTTCGGGAACGTCCGGGGCAGCAGGCTGGGCCCGAGCACGAGCAGCGGCAGCAGGATCACGCCGAGCACGATGGAGCCGAGGAACAGCCACAACGCGAGCAGCCGGCTGCGCAGGGCCCCGCGCTGGTCGCGCATCCCGTAGGCGATCGTGATGGTGTTGACGAACGTCGAGGTGGCCGACGAGCCGGCCCACAGCGCCAGGATGAAGCCGATGCTGATCACGTCGATGCGCTGCCCGTGCAGCACCTCGTGCAGGGTCGGCGCGACGATCTGCTGCACGACGTCGGGGGTGAACGCCCGGCTGAACGTCGAGTTGAGCTGTGACTCGGTGCGGTTCACCGTGTCCGGGCCGAACCATCGCGAGATGTAGCCGAGGATGGCCACGCCGGCCAGAGCCAGCGACGGCAGGCTCAGCAATTGCCAGAACGCGGCCTCGGCCGACAGGCCCAGCACCCGGTCCGCCCAGGCTTTGGCCAGAGTGCGGCGCATCAACCACCAGGCGCGACCGCCGACGCTCACGAGGGAAGAGTGTGCCGATACCGCTGACCTCACGCGCGTCTACCCACCCCTTCGAGCGTGTCGCGCCTAATCTTCCAGCGTGTCGCACGCAGCCAGCTGGACGCTGACGGGCCCGGCTGCCCTCGATCTCGCCGGGGTCTTCGTGTTCGCGCTGTCCGGAGGGCTGGCGGCGGTGCGGGTCCGGCTGGACCTGTTCGGCGTGGTCGTCGTGGCCACCGTGACGGCGATCGGCGGCGGCATCGTCCGCGACACACTGCTGGGCGCCACCCCACCGGAGTCGCTGCGGCACTGGCCCTACCTCGCCGTGCCGGCCGCGGCGGCCATCCTCGTCTTCTACTGGCACCCGCAGGTGGCCCGGCTGCGGATGCTGGTGCTGCTGGCCGACGCCGCGGGCCTGGCCCTGTTCACCGTCACCGGCACCCGGCAGGCGCTCGAGGCCGGGTTGCCGGCGGCCGGCGCGTGCGTGCTGGGCGTCCTGACCGGTGTCGGCGGCGGCATGATCCGCGACGTGTTGCTGCGCGAGATCCCGCTCGTGCTGCGCAGCGAGATCTACGCGCTGGCCGCTGTCGTCGGTGCGGCGCTGGTGTGCCTCGGCGACGGCGTGCACCAACTCGGCGCGGCGTGGCAGGTCGGCGTAGCGGTCGTGGTGTTCGGGCTGCGGATGATCGCGGTTCGCCGGCACTGGTCCGCGCCACGCCCGAGGTGGACGGAGGACCAGACCGGCGCCTGACGCGCACTAAGATTTCGCCCGACGATGCCCCGCGCCGAACCGTTGCGGGGCATCTTCTCGCGCAAGGAACGGGAGCACGTGATCGGCACAGGCCAGGGGACACTGCGCGCGTGGCAGCGCGCGGCACTCGCCACCTACGAGCAGCAGGCACGGCGCGACTTCATGGTGACCGCGACGCCCGGCGCCGGGAAGACGACGTTCGCGCTGACCCTGGCCGCCCGCCTGCGCGAGCGTCGGATCATCGACCGGGTGATCGTGGTCTGCCCGACCGACCACCTGCGCACCCAGTGGGCCGAGGCCGCGGGTCGCGTCGACCTGCACCTGGACCCGAACCTGCCGAACTCGGTCGGCCCGGTGCGTCCGGACGTCCTGGGCTACGTCACGACGTACGCGCAGGTGGCCGCCAAGCCGCGACTGCACGCGGCGCGCACGTCGGCCAAGCGCAGCCTGGTGATCCTGGACGAGGTGCACCACGCCGGCGACGGCCTGGCCTGGGGCGACGCGGTGGCCGAGGCGTTCGCCGACGCGGTGCGCCGGGTGTGCCTGACCGGGACGCCGTTCCGGACCCGCCCGGACGAGCTCATCCCGTTCGTGCAGTACGACCCGGACACCGAGGGCGGCATGCAGAGCCACGCCGACTACACGTACGGGTACCGCGAGGCGTTGCGGGACGAGGTCGTGCGCCCTGTGGTGTTCGCCGCGTACACGGGTACGTCGCGGTGGCGCAACAGCGCGGGCGAGGTCGTGGCGGCCAGCCTGTCCGAGGGCGGCACGAAGCGCACCGAGACCACGGCCTGGCGCACCGCGCTGAATCCGGGCGGCAAGTGGGTGCCGCACGTCGTCGCGGCCATGGACGAGCGCATCACGCACCTGCGCGAGACCGGCATGGCCGACGCCGCCGGGCTGGTGCTGGCCAGCGACCAGGACGACGCCCGCGCCTACGCCGACATCGTCGAGCGGGTCACCGGGGAGGCGCCGGTGGTGATCGTGTCCGACGACCCGAAAGCCAGCTCCAAGATCGAGGCATTCGCCGCCGGCGACCAGCGAATGGCCGTCTGCGTAAGGATGATCTCCGAGGGCGTCGACATCCCACGGGCCGCGTGCCTGGCCTGGATGACCTCCTACCGCACCCCGCTGTTCTTCGCCCAGGCGGTGGGCCGCGTCGTGCGTGCCCGCGGGCAGCACGAGTCGGCGACGGTGTTCTTGCCGGCGGTGCGGCCACTGCTGGCGCTGGCCGCCGAGCTCGAGGACGAGCGCAACCACGTGATCCCGCCGCCGTCCGCCGACGACCAGCATTCTCTCGACGTCGAGGAAGTCGAGCGTGAGCCGGGCGAGGTGCAGGAGTTCGAGGCGCTCGACGCCGACGCGCAGTTCGCGCACGTGCTGCACGGCGGGCGGGCGGTGGTCGCGCCCGAGGTCTTCGACCTGACCGACGAGGACGAGGACTTCCTGGGGATGCCCGGGCTGTTCACGCCCGAGCAGACCGCCACCCTGCTCGCCCAGCGCGACGTCGTGGCGCGGCGCCGGGTGTCCGCGGCCGAGCTAGACCTCGATCTCGGCGACGCGCCGAGCCGCGACGGATGGCGCGCCGCCGCCGAGCTGCGCCGCGAGGTCAACCGGCTGGTGAGCGTCGTCGCGTCCCGCAAGGGCCAGCCGCACGCGCAGGTGCACGCCCAGCTACGGCAGGCGGTGCCCGGACCGCCGTCCGCGTCGGCCAGCGCGGAGGTGCTGGAGCGCCGGCGCGACCACCTCATGGCCCTGGTTGCGAGCTGAGCTGAGCGTTATGTGGCGGCCTTGCGGGTAGCTCGGTGTCGTGAGTCCGGACACCGAAGGGTTACCTTGTCGACGTGCCGATCCTGAGCCTCGTCCTCGCCGCGCTGGCTGCCACCGGCAACGCGGCGGGCGCGGTCCTGCAGCGCAAGGCGGCGTTGCTGACGCAGGATGCCGAGTTCGGTCGGGGCGTGCTGCGCCGGCTCATCCACATGCGGGTATGGCTCTTCGGCATCTTGTGCATGGTCGCCGCCTTCATCCTGCACGCGACGGCGCTGGACCAGGGCCAGCTGTCGGCGGTCGAGCCGATCATCGCGCTGGAGTTGCCGCTGTCGCTGTTGTTCGCGTCGTGGGCGTTCCAGTCCGGGCTCGGCCGGCTCGAGTGGGCCAGCACGATCACCATGACCGGGGGCGTCATCGTCGTGCTCACCGCGCTGTCGCCCACGCCGGGCAAGCCGACCGGAGTCAGCCACACGACCTACGTCCTGGCCGGCAGCGGAACCGCCGGCACCGTCGCGGCGCTGTGCCTGCTCGGCCGGGTCGGACGCGGACCGATCCGGGCCGCCGCCCTGGGCGCGGCCGCCGGCACCAGCTTCGGGCTCACCGCGAGCCTGGTGAAGGAGTCCATGTCGCAGCTGTCGCACCGCGGCCTGTTCGGGCTGGTGTCGACCTGGCAGACCTACGCGGCGATCTGCTTCGGCGTGCTCGGCGTGATCCTCGTACAGGCCGCGCTGCACGCCGGGCGCCTGGTTGCCGCCCAGCCGGGTATCACGTTGATGGATCCGTTGGTGTCGACGCTATGGGGCGTCCTGGTGTTCGACGAACAAACCAGGGGCGGCGTCTACCTGTGGATCGCAGCCTTAGGTGCGGTTGCCATGCTGGCGAGCGTGCTCGTACTCGCCCGCTCACCCCTTCTCGAGGACAACAGTGAGGACGCTCCGCGGGTGGCCAGCCCACGTCCGGAAGACCCGGCCGCCTGCCCGCATCCGGCCTGAGGCGCGGTGGTGGTCTATCTCGTAGGGGTCGCAGCCGCCCTGTGCTTGGGCTTGGGCTACGTCTTGCAGCAGCGCGCCGCGTCGCTGGCGCCGGTGGAAGAGGTGCTGTCCTGGCGGCTGCTGCTCGACCTGCTGCACAACCGGGCGTGGCTGTCGGGCGTGGGCTGCATGGTGGTCGGTCAGCTGCTGGGCGGGCTGGCCCTGCAGCTGGCGTCGGTGGCCCTCGTCGAACCGCTGCTGTCGGCCAGCCTGCTCTTCGCCTTCGTGATTGCCGCGGTGCTGTCCGACCGCAAGGTCCGCTGGCACGAAGTAGGCGGTGCGGTGTTGCTGATCGCCGGCCTGGCTGCCTTCCTGGTGGTGGGCAAGCCGCGCAGCAGCCAGCACCCGCATCCGGACCGGCTCTGGACGGTCCTGGCCCTGATCGCGGTGGCCAGCGCCGTGTTGATCCTGGTCGTGGTGGCCAAGAACCAGCAGGTGATCGCCGAGGCGGTGCTGCTCTCGACCGGCGCCGGGCTGCTGTACGGCCTGCAGGATGCATCCACCCGCCAGGCCCTGCTGCGCGCCGACAACAACGGCATCGTGCAGATGTTCAGCAGCCCGTGGACCTACCTGGTGGTGGTCGCCGCGATCATCGGACTGTTGCTGTCGCAGAGCGCGTTCAAGATCGGCGCGCTGTCGCACTCGCTACCGCCGCTCACCGCTGCCGAGCCACTGGCCGGTATCGGGCTCGGCGTCACGCTGCTCGCCGACAAGGTGGAGGTGTCACCGGGACACCTGGCCGTCGAGGCCGCCTGCGGTGCGGCGGTGATCCTCGGCGTCTACCTGATCGGACGCTCGCGCACGCTCAACCGCCCGCACCGCCGCGTACTGCCGCGCCCGCCCCGGGTCGGGCCGCCGCCCGAGCCGCCGCCGGGGCCGACGACGCCGGAGTCGCCGAGCGGTTAGCCGCGGCGTCCGGCACCGGGACGGGTAGC
>DASXYE010000425.1:0-5866 GCA_036502695.1 Jatrophihabitantaceae bacterium | reverse complement strand
CGACAACCCGGTCGTCACGCTCGACGGTCGGGTCGAGTCGAACGGCAACTTCCACGGTGCCCCGATCGCCTACGTGCTCGACTTCCTGGCCATCCCCGTCGCGGACGTGGCGAGTATGAGCGAGCGGCGCACCGACCGGATGCTGGACGTCGCCCGCTCACGCGGGTTGCCGCCGTTCCTGGCCCACGACGCCGGCGTCGACTCGGGGCACATGATCGCCCAGTACACGCAGGCGGCGGTCGTCTCGGAGCTCAAGCGGCTCGCCGTCCCGGCCAGCGCGGACTCGATCCCGTCCAGCGCGATGCAGGAAGATCACGTCTCGATGGGCTGGTCGGCCGCCCGCAAGCTGCGCCGCGGCGTCGACGGGCTGACCCGGGTGCTGGCCATCGAGCTGCTGACTGCCGCCCGGGCCCTGGACCTGCGCGCGCCGCTCGCCCCCGGGCCGGCCACCGGGGCCGTGCGCGACGCGCTGCGGTCCACAGTGGACGGTCCGGCGGCCGACCGGTTCCTGGCCCCCGAGATCGAGGCGGCCGTGACGTTCGTGGCGAGCGGGGCCGCGGTGGCCGCCGCGGAATCGGCCCTGCCCGAACCCCTGCGTTAGACGGTTCGGCGGACGACAGCCCGGGCGGGCGAGGGCCGGGCCACCTCGGTGAAGCCGGCGGCCCGGAACACCGACAGCGGCCCGTGATACAGCTCGGCTGAGGACGCCTTGCGGGCGGACGTGTCCACCGGATAGCCCTCGACGACGGCGGCCCCGTGCCGGCGGGCCAGGTCGACGGCGCCGTCAAGCAACGCCGAGGCGACCCCGCGCCGCCGGTGGCCGACCCGCACGACGAAGCACGTCACGGCCCACACCCCGGGTCCGTCGTCGGTGGCCTGCGCGACCGGCGAGCGACCCAGTCGCGAGTACGAGGCGCGCGGACCGACGGCGCACCACCCGATCGGCTCGTCGTCCTGGAACGCGAGGACGCCGGGCGGCACGGCGCCGCGCACCTGCTCGTGCAGCGCCTCGCGCATAGCCGGCGCGTCGGCTCGATCCCACCCGGCGCCGGCGATCCGGAAGAACTGGCACCAGCACCGCGACGGGTCGCCGCGGGTGCCCATGACCATCACGACATCGGGCCACCGGTCCGGCGTAGCGTCCACGACAGACCACATGCCGGAGAGGATGCCCTATGACTCGGACGATCCGCGCGCCCCGCGGCACCACCCTGACCGCGCGGGGTTGGCCCACCGAGGCGCCGTTGCGGATGCTGCAGAACAACCTCGACCCCGAGGTGGCCGAGCACCCCGAGCAACTGGTCGTGTACGGCGGTACCGGCAAGGCCGCCCGCGACTGGCCGTCGTTCGACGCGATCGTCCGGACGCTCACGGACTTGCAGCTCGACGAGACGCTGCTCGTGCAGAGCGGCAAGCCGGTCGGCGTCTTGCGCACCCACGAGTGGGCGCCGCGGGTGCTGATCGCCAATTCGAACCTGGTCGGCGACTGGGCCAACTGGCCCGAGTTCCGCCGCCTCGAGGCGCTCGGTCTGATGATGTACGGGCAGATGACCGCCGGCTCGTGGATCTACATCGGCACGCAGGGCATCCTGCAGGGCACGTACGAGACGTTCGCCGCCGTGGCCGCAAAACGGTTCAACGGGACCCTGGCCGGGACGATCACGCTGACCGCCGGACTGGGTGGTATGGGTGGTGCCCAGCCGCTGGCCGTGACGATGAACGACGGCGTGGCCATCTGCATCGACGTGGACGTTTCGCGCATACGCCGGCGTATTGAGCACCGGTATCTCGACGTCGAGGCATCGTCCATGGACGAGGCGCTGCGGCTGGCCGTCGAGGCGCGCGACGAACGCCGGCCGCTGTCGATCGGGCTGCTCGGCAACGCCGCGTCGCTCGTGCCGCAGTTCCTGGCCCACGATGCCCCGATCGACATCGTCACCGACCAGACGTCGGCGCACGATCCGTTGTCGTACCTGCCGATCGGCGTGGAGTTCGACGACTGGCACGACTACGCGCAGCGCAAGCCCGACGAGTTCACCGGCCGGGCGCGGGCGTCGATGGCCCGGCACGTCGAGGCGATGGTCGGCTTCATGGACAAGGGCGCCGAGGTGTTCGACTACGGCAACTCGATCCGGGGCGAGGCGCAAGAAGCCGGTTATACAAGGGCTTTCGCGTTCCCGGGGTTCGTGCCGGCCTACATCCGGCCGCTGTTCTGCGAGGGCAAGGGGCCGTTCCGGTGGGCGGCGCTGTCCGGCGATCCGAAGGACATCGCCCGGACCGACCGCGCCATCTTGGACCTGTTCCCGGAGAACGAGTCGCTGGCCCGGTGGATCACGATGGCGCAGGAGAAGGTGCGCTTCCAGGGCTTGCCGGCGCGCATCTGCTGGCTGGGCTACGGCGAACGTGACCGCGCCGGGCTGGAGTTCAACCAGCTCGTCTCGTCCGGGGAGATCTCCGCGCCGGTCGTGATCGGCCGTGACCACCTGGACAGCGGCTCGGTGGCATCGCCCTACCGGGAGACCGAATCGATGCTGGACGGCTCGGATGCCATCGCCGACTGGCCGCTGCTGAACGCCATGGTGAACACCGCCAGTGGCGCGTCGTGGGTATCGATCCACCACGGCGGTGGGGTCGGGATGGGGCGGTCGATCCACGCCGGGCAGGTCACCGTCGCCGACGGCACAGACCTGGCGGCGGCCAAGCTCGAACGCGTCCTCACGAACGACCCGGGCATGGGCGTGATCCGGCACGTCGACGCCGGCTACGACCGGGCCGCCGAGGTGGCCGCCGAGCGGGGCGTCCGAGTGCCCATGAACGAGACCTGACCCCACGATCGTGCAACCCTGTGCGGTCTGACGCCGCACAAAGTTGCACGATCGGTGGACTTCTACGGGGTGGCCACCAGGGCGGGGCTCGGGGCCGAGATGTTGCCGGACGGGTCGATGGCCTGGACGGTGAACGAGTAGCTCGTGCCCCTGAGCAGCCCGCCGCAGTCGACGAAGTCGACCAGATTGACTGTGTGGGTAGGGGCCTTGATGATGCGCAGACTGATGCCGTCGGCCAGCAGCTTGTACCGGGTGACGACGCCGGAGTTGTCGATACCGACCGGCCAGCTCAGCTCGGGCGAGCCGTCGACGACGGCGACCTGTTCGGGCGCGCCAGGGGCGTTGGGCGGCGTCGACTCGAGGAACGCGCTCGCGTGCACGACTCCGGACAGGTTGCCGGCCGCGTCCTTCGCCTGCATGGTGAAGTCGTAGACGTGGTTCGTCGCGAGGCCGCTGATCGTCAGCATCGAGTAGTTCGTGCTGTGCGTCGTGGTGCCGTCGCCGACCAGGTAGGTCAGGCTGTGCGCGTAGTCGTCGTCGCGGGATGCGCCCCACGACAGGGACACGCCGGTCTGGGACTGGCTCATCATCTTGAGGGTTCCGGGGGTGGTCGGAGCTTGGGTGTCGGTGCTGGCCGCCGCCTCATGAGCGGTGCCTCCCTCGGCAAGATCGTGAGTGGGATCTGCGACAGGCCCTCACGCATGTCACGTACGTCCCGCGGTTCCGGTTCGGCCGCGTTGGTAACGGATTGGTCGCGGCACCACGTCAGTGGTACGACGGCCGGTCAGAGGCGGGCGCGCACCGCCGCCAGCACCGGGCGGTCGGCGGGCAACCACGCGACGTCGTCGAGCTCGGCGGCGGTCAGCCAGCGCAGCTCGTCGTGATCCTCGAGCGGCGCCGGCGTCCCGGCCACCAGGGTCGCCGCGTACACGTGCAGCTCGAACCCGGGCTGGATGTCGGCGGTGCCGAGCAGTGCGCCGACCGCCACCGTCACGCCCAGCTCCTCGCGGCACTCGCGCGCCAGGGCGTCCGCGGGGGATTCGCCGGGCTCGACCTTGCCGCCGGGGAACTCCCAGCCGCCGGCCACCGCGGCCGGCGCCGAGCGTCGAGCCGCCAGCACCTGGCCGTCGTGCACGATCGCGGCGCCGACGACGATCTGCACGGTCGGACGCTACCGCTACGGTTCCGGCCATGGACATGAAGCTCGAGCTGATCCCGGTGCCGGTAACCGATGTCGACCGGGCCAAGGCGTTCTACGTCGAGAAGGCCGGGTTCAACGCCGACCACGACCACCGGGTGAACGAGTCGCTGCGGTTCGTGCAGCTGACCCCGCCCGGCTCCGCCTGCTCGATCACCATCGGCGACGGCCTGACCACCATGGAACCCGGCTCGCTGAAGGGGCTGCAGGTGGTCGTGGCCGACGCCGATGCCGCCCGTGACGAGCTGGCCGGCCGCGGCGTCGAGGTGAGCGACGTCCAGGAATTCCCCTGGGGCCGCTTCGTCTTCTTCAAAGACCCTGACGGCAACGAGTGGTCCGTCCAACAAATAGTCAGGCCGAGCTAGCCACCGAAACCCTCGCGGACCTGGGTCAGGCGGAAGTTGTTGCCGGACGGGTCGCGGAAGCCCGAGTCGATTCCGTACGGGCGATCCTCGGGCTTCTCGGTGAACTCGACACCGCGAGCGGTCAGCTCCTCGTAGGACGCCTGGACGTCCTCCGTCGTCAGGAACACCGTGCCGGCGAAGCCCTTGCCCATCAGGTCGGCGACCTGCGTGGCGGTGGCGTCGTCCATGACCGGCTGGCCGGGGATGGCCATCAGCACGATGGTCACGTCGTCCTGCCCGGGCGGCGCGACGGTGAGCCAGCGGAAGTCGCCGAGCTCGGGCACCGTCACGTCGGAGCGGACCTCGAAGCCGAGTTTCGTCGTGTAGAAGTCGAGCGCGGCGTCCTGGTCGTGCACCCAGAGCTGAGCAGTAGCAATCTTGATCATGACGTCCTCCTGGTCGAAGTGATGTCACGAACGCTATTCAGCCGACGAGCTGCCCGTCTTCTCGAAACGTGCGGTGTTGCGGGCGGCCGTAGGCGCGCAGCACGCAGGCCGGGATCAGTGCCCGGTCGGCCGCCGGCGGGAACGCCGCGCGGTACGCCGTCGGCGAGCGTCCGAACATGCGGGTGAAGCTCGTGGTGAACGAGCCGATGCTGTCCAGCCCGACGGCGATGCAGATGTCGGCGACGGAACGGTCGGTGCTGCGCAGCATCGACGCGGCCCGTTCCAGGCGGCGGGTCAGCAGGTAGACGTGCGGCGACTCGCCGAACGCCCGGCGGAACTCGCGGCTGAAGTGCGCGCGGGACAGTCCGGCGGCGCGCGCCAGGTCCTCGACGGTCAGCGGCTCCATGTAACGCGCGTCGGCCAGATCGCGAGCGCGCAGCAGGTGCCGAGCCGGCGGGACGGATGCCACCCCGCCAGTATCGCTTTTGGCCGGGCGAGCCGCTATACGCGGTCCGCACGGCCAAAACCGGGCTAGATCAGCTCGACGGCGTCCGCGATCGAGTCGAGCACCCGCCCGGGACGGTACGGATACCGCTCGATGTCGGCCGGCGTCGTCGAACCGGTGAGCACCAGGATCGTGTCCAGGCCGGCCTCGATGCCGGCGACGATGTCGGTGTCCATGCGATCGCCCACCATCACGGTGGATTCCGAGTGCGCGGCGATCCGATTCAGCGCGCTGCGGAACATCATCGGGTTGGGCTTGCCGACGAAGTAGGGACGCCGCCCGGTGGCCGCCGTGATCAGCGCCGCGACCGAGCCGGTGGCCGGCAGCGGTCCCTCGGCGGACGGGCCGCTCACGTCCGGGTTGGTGGCGATGAACCGGGCGCCGCCGAGGATCAGCCGGATCGCCTTGGTGATCGCCTCGAACGAGTACGTGCGCGTCTCGCCCAGCACGACGAAGTCCGGGTCGGTGTCGGTGAGCGTGTAGCCGGCCTCGTGCAACGGCGTGGTCAGGCCGGCCTCGCCGATCACGTACGCCGAGCCGTCCGGCTT
>DASXYE010000424.1:0-3056 GCA_036502695.1 Jatrophihabitantaceae bacterium | reverse complement strand
AGTGCGGCATCGAGCCGACCCCGCAGCCGCTCGGCCCGAATCGCTTTCCCATCAAGTACTTCTTGACCGCGATGATCTTCATCGTCTTCGACATCGAGATCATTTTCCTGTACCCCTGGGCGGTCGAGACGAAGGCGGTCGGCGGGCAGGGTTTCGGCCTGTTCCTGCTCGTCGAGATGATCATCTTCATCCTCACCGTCTTCATCGCGTACGCCTACGTATGGCGGCGCGGCGGATTGGACTGGGACTGATCACTCATGGGTCTTGAAGAGAAGCTGCCGGACGGCATCCTGCTGGCCAGTGTCGAGAAGCTCGTCAACTGGACGCGCAAGTCGTCGTTGTGGCCGGCCACGTTCGGGCTGGCGTGTTGCGCCATCGAGATGATGACGTTCGGCGCGCCCCGGTTCGACTCGGCCCGGTTCGGTATGGAGGTGTTCCGGCCCTCACCGCGCCAGGCCGACCTGATGATCGTCGCCGGTCGGGTCAGCCAGAAGATGGCGCCGGTGCTGCGCCAGATCTACGACCAGATGCCCGACCCGAAATGGGTGCTGGCCATGGGCGTATGTGCCAGCAGCGGCGGCATGTTCAACAACTACGCGATCGTGCAGGGCGTCGACCACGTGGTGCCCGTCGACATGTACCTGCCGGGCTGCCCACCCCGCCCGGAGATGCTCATCGACGCCGTCCTCAAGCTGCACCACAAGATCATGAACGAGCCGCTCGGGCCGAAGCGGGCCAAGCGGCTCGAGGGCCAGCACGTCGAGCTCGTCCCGTCGTCGCAGAAGTTCGCCCGATGACCGGCCCGGAGAGCACGGAGAGCACCGAGAACCCGCCCGAGCAGCCCGCCGGCGAGGTCGAGCCGGCCACCGTGTTCAAGGACGCACCGGCTGATCTGCCGCCGCCCGCGCACGGCATGTTCGGGGTCGAGGGCAGCGGCGATACGTCGGGGTACGGCGGTCTGGTCCGCGAGCCATGGGACGCGCCAGCGGCGGAGCGCCCCTACGGCGGCTACTTCGACGAGGTCGTCGACGCGCTGGCCGCCGCCTACCCGCAGTTCGACGAGGCCGTGACGAAGATCGTCGTCGACCGCGGCGAGCTGACGCTGTACGTGGAGCGCGAGCACGTGCGGTCGTTGGCCCGGATCCTGCGCGACGATCCGGCGCTGCGCTTCGAGTTGCTGTCCAGCGTCTCGGGCGTCGACTACCTGGGCGAAGTGCGCCGGCTGCACGCCGTCTACCACGTCACGTCCATGACCTACCGGCGCCGCATCCGGCTCGAGACGGCGGTCAGCGTCGAGGATCCGCATGTCCCGTCGGTCACGCCGGTGTACCCCACCGCCGACTGGCAAGAGCGCGAGGCCTACGACATGTTCGGCATCGTGTTCGACGGTCACCCCGCGCTGACCCGAATCCTCATGCCCGACGACTGGGACGGCCACCCGCAGCGCAAGGACTACCCGCTCGGTGGCATCCCGGTGCAGTACAAGGGCGCGACGATCCCGCCGCCGGACGAGAGGCGGGCGTACCGGTGAGCTGTACCGGCCGAGCGCTCATCGCGTTGGGAGTCAACCTATGACTGACATGTACAGCCCGTCGCGCGATACGACCGAGGGGCGCGTCTACAACCTGCTCGGCGGTGACTGGGATGCCGTGCTCGGCGGCAGCGACCCGATCAAGGACGAGCGGCTCGTCCTCAACATGGGACCGCAGCACCCGTCCACGCACGGGGTGCTGCGCCTGGTGCTCGAGCTCGAAGGCGAGACCGTCACCGATTGCCGAGTCGTGATCGGCTACCTGCACACCGGCATCGAGAAGAACACCGAGTACCGCACCTGGACCCAGGGCGTCACATTCCTGACCCGGGCCGACTACCTGTCGCCGATCTTCAACGAGACCGTCTACTGCCTGGGCGTCGAGCGGTTGCTCGGCATCGAGGCGCCGGCCCGGGCCCAGCTGATCCGGGTGCTGACGATGGAGATCAACCGGATCTCGTCGCACTGGGTGTGGCTCGCCACCGGCGGCATGGAGCTCGGCGCGCTGACCGCCATGACCAACGGCTTCCGGGCCCGCGAGCGCTGCCTGGACATCCTGGAGCTGATCACCGGCCTGCGCATGAACCACGGCTACGTCCGCCCGGGCGGCGTCGCGCAGGACCTGCCCGAGGACGCCGTCGAGAAGATCCGCGAGTGGATCAAGGAGACGCGCAAGGAACTCGTCGGGGTCGAGAAGTTGCTGCGCGGCCAGCCGATCTGGGTGCAGCGGCTCAAGGACGTCGGCTGGATCGGCGTCGAGGGCTGCCTCTCGCTCGGTGTCACCGGACCGCTGCTGCGCGCCGCCGGGCTGCCCTGGGACCTGCGCAAGACCGAGCCGTACCTCGGCTACGACACGTTCGACTTCGAGGTGCCGACCGACGACCGCGGCGACTGCTGGGCCCGGTTCGTGGTGCGAGTGGCCGAGATGCACGAGTCGCTGAAGATCGTCGAGCAGGTGCTGGATCGGCTCGAGCCCGGCATCACGATGGTCGACGACCCGAAGATCGGCTGGCCGGCCCGGTTGTCGCTCGGCCCGGACGGACTCGGCAACTCGCTCGAGCACATCCAGCACATCATGGCCGAGTCGATGGAATCGCTGATCCATCACTTCAAGCTGGTCACCGAGGGTTTCCGGGTCCCGCCCGGACAGGTCTACTCGAAGATCGAGTCGCCCCGGGGCGAGCTGGGCGCGCACGTGGTGAGCGACGGCGGCACCCGGCCGTACCGGGTGCACCTGCGCGAGCCGTCCTTCATCAACCTGCAATCCACAGCCATGCTGTCCACCGGCGGGCTGATCGCCGACGTGATCGCCTCGGTGGCCTCGATCGACCCGATCATGGGTGGGGTGGACCGTTGACCAATTTCAGAACCGCTGTTATGCCGTTGGAGCGGGCCGGCGATCCGAGCGTGTTCGGCGAGGACGTTCGCGCCGCGGCCGCCGAGATCGTGGCCCGCTATCCCGAGGGGCAGTCGCGGTCGGCGTTGCTGCCGATGCTGCATCTCGTGCAGTCCGACCAGGGCTACG
>DASXYE010000423.1:0-12477 GCA_036502695.1 Jatrophihabitantaceae bacterium | reverse complement strand
GGTTGATGATCTGAGTTGCTGAAGCTCGATCGGTCACGCGCGGGAAGGCACCTTCTGGGTGAGCACTCTACGGTCTGGCCAACGGCGTCGGAAGCAGATCCGGGTTGGCGCGCCGGACCGGTCAGTGACCGGTGCCGCGGGGCTGCTGGCGGTCGCCGAGTTGAGCGATCGTGTCGGTCTGGTTGTGGCGCTGGACGCCGCTGTTGCCGGCTTCAAGTCGCGGCGTCGCGGAGTGAGCGTTGGACAGTTTCTGTCCTCGATGGCGTGTGCTCAGCTCAGTGGCGCGGACCACCTCGTCGGTCTTGATCACCGCCGGGCGGACCGGGTCGGGGAGTCGTTGTTCACGCATGCGACCCCGGCGGCATCGAGCGTGGCCGGCCTCGCGCGGCGCCTGGACGAGCGGGCCTGGAGGCAAGTCAGCGCCGCGATCGCGCGGGTGACCGGCCGAGTGCTGGGCCAGGCGCCGGCTGCGGTCCGGGGACGGCTGCAGGTGGGCCCGCCGACGATCGACCTGGATGCGACCGACATCGAGGTCTATGGCCGCAAGAAGGCCGGCGTCACCTACAACTACCTCGGGCAACGCTCCGGGCGGGTGCACGCGGCCAGCTGGGCTGAGGCTGGACTGATCGCCGCAGCCCGGTTGACCGATTCGCGCACCACCGCGCACACACGCACGCCGTCGATCTCGTCGAGCAGGCCCTCGGCTGGCTCGAGCAGGCCGGGGTGGCGTGGAATCCGCAGCGGCGCCCGCGGGTGCGGGCAGACATCGGCTACTGCAGCAAGGACGTCGCGGCCGGCATCGTCGCAGCCGGCGCGGACTTCGCGATCGGAATCCAGCGCCAGCCCAAGATCTGGCGGCTGCTCAGCCTGGTCGACGAGCACGCCTGGCAGCCCGCGATCGGCATGCCCAACGCCCAGCTCGCCGTCATCGACTACCCCTACCGCGACCACGACCGTGGTTGGCCGCTGCGCACGAGGCTGATCATCGGCCGGGTCCGGCACGAGGTCCGCGCCATCGGCGCCGACGAACGCGCCCGCCGCCACCGCACCCTGGCCCCCGGCCAGCTCGCACTGGCCCTGGGTGAGGGCTGGGACCACATCTACGGCTACTCGTTCATCCTGACCAACCTCGACACCAGCAGCCCCGCCAAAGCCGTCGAGATCGAGGCTTGGCACCGACACCGCACCGACATCGAGGAACTGTTCAAACAGGCCAAGCACGGCGCGGCGCTGCGACACCTGCCCTCCGGCGACCCGGCCGTGAACACCGCCTGGGTCCATGCCGCGTTCCTCGCCGTCGCCCTGACCGGCTGGCTCAACATGATCATCCAGCCCGTGCGGCGAACCGGCATCATCCGCTGGCGCCGGGAACTGATCAACCTGCCCGCCCGGCTCGTTCAGCACGCCCGCCAATCGACGCTGCGCTGCACCGTCAATAGCCCGCTGCCCGAAATACTCGCCCGCATCAGAGCCCTCCCAACCGCCATCTGAGCGCACTCGACCAACGCCCTACCACGCCCGCCAACAACAACCCGGAGACACCGCTCAACGCAGCGGCCCAGCCACCCTGCCCAACCCAAGTGAAGATCAACTACCGAACTCCACACCCCTTACCCACGGAACTGGGTCAGAACGGCGGCGGGTCGGATGTGGTGTCGTGGGGTAGGTCGGGTGGTCGTGATCGGTAGACGTGTTTGGTGGGGCTGATCCAGCTGGTGCTGCCGTCCTCGTCGTGGCGGTGCGGTGTCCAGCCGGCTTGGTGTTTGCCGATGTGGTGCCGTTCGCACAGCGGCCCCATGTTCTTGCTACTGGTCGAACCCCCTTCGCGGTAAGGGGTTCGATGATCCAGGTCGCAGCGGCCGGCCGGTCGTTCGCAACCGGGGAAGGTGCAGATCTGGTCGCGGGCGATGACGAACTCGGCCAGGTCTTTCGGCGGGCGGTAGGTGTCGTGGCCGTAGTCGAGTAGCTGTCCGGTGACCGGATCGGTGACCAGTCGCCGCCAGGTGCCGGACTCGTCGGCGGCCAGGCGTCGGGCTACTGAGGCGGGGATGGGGCCGTGCCCGGCTAGCTCGCCGGGTTGTTCATCGGTCCCCAGCAGCGTGGACAGCGCGACGGTGACCTGAATGCTCGGTCGCATCCCTTGCGCCTTGGGCAGTAGCGGGTCGTGCAACGCCGCGACACCCAGATCGACCAGGGCGTCGGCGCGGCGCTGATCCGGTGTGCGTGGGTCATCGGCAGAGGTCACCGAGGCCAGCGCGTCGACCGCGGTCACCACGGCGGACGCGCCTTCGGCCGGGAGCAGTGCCCACAGCTCGGTCATGCCGTCATCACGCGGCGTGAGGCACACCCGCCGCTTTGTCATCGCCTCGGCCCGTTGCTCTTCGACGGTGGCCGCAGCCACCCGGGCCACGGCGCGGCGTACGGAGCGCTGGAATGCCGAGAGGGTCTGCTCCGGTGCGCGGGGCAGCACCCGTTCCTCGACGGCGTGGGCTTGCTTCTCGTCCAACGGATAGATCGCTTCGGCCAAGGTCACGGCGTGCAGGTGGCTCACCTGCCCACGATCCAGCAACCGGAGCATCGCGGGCAGCCGCTCGACCAGCGTCTGGGCTACCGCCAGGCGCCGCGCGGCGGTCCTCCCGGACATGCGCAGCGCGCAGGCGACATCCTCACGCACCCAGTTGCGGTCATCGGACTGCTCTACAGCCATCCTGGCCAACACCCGCTGCTGCTGCGCCGCGATCAACGCGGCCTGCCGCTCCAACGCGACCAACATGTCCACCCGCCCCGCCGCCGACAGCGCGGTCGGATCCAGCAACGACAACGTCACCGCATCCTCGGCCATCGGCCGCACCCGGGCCAGCTCAGCGACCACCGCATCCGGGCTGGCCAGCACGTCCGAAAGCGTCGCCGGTGGCGCCTCTCGCTCGAACATGCGTACGACACTACCAGCTCCGTGGTATCCACGTCCAGAGAGAATGCGCTTATTTTGAAAGGAGATTCTTGTTCGGCAAGGATGGGCGTCCGACGGCTCGGACTAGCTGCGAGCGGTCAGGATCGGCTGCGGGAAGCCGGTCTCGCCCGGGTCGTGCCAGCTCGACGACCCGAACCCGGCGCGCCGAGCCGCGGCGCTCACCTGGTCGTGGCGCAGAGGCCACGACGTTGTCCGTCGTACCCGCGCCGTGTACCCCTCGCCCTGTGAGTGCAGCTGGATGTGCTCGAGGTCGTAGTGCTCGCCGTCGGGATGCCAGTCCCAGAGCTGGAAGGTGATCACCCGCCCGGCCGGGCCCTGACGGAGTTGCGGCGGCGCCCATTGCGGATGCGTCTCGCGGACCGCCTCGCTGCGCGTTGTGAGCACGAGCAGGCCGCCGGGCCGCAGCACCCGGTGCATCTCGGCCAGCGCCGACGCGAGCCGAGCCTCGGTCAGCAGATGGGCGATCGCGTTGTCGGCGCACACGATGACGTCGAATCGCCCATAGGCAAAAGGCAAGTGGGTCATGTCGGCTGTCACGAGTGGCAGCTCCAGCCCTCGCTGTCGGGCTTCGTGCCGCGCCCGCACGACGGCCGCCGGGCTCAGATCGCTGCCGACGACCCGATGCCCCAGCGCCGCCAGGCCGATCACCTGGGTACCGATACCGCAGGCGCAGTCCAGAATGGCCAGCCGCGGGCCGCCCAGGTCACGTGCCAGCAAGCCATCCAGCGCCGCGGCCTGGCGGCGGATGCTGGCATCCCAGTCGGGAAAGATCAGGTCGTAGTCGGCCGCGAGATCGTCGTAGAACGCCCGGGTCGAGTCGTCCGTCACGTGCTCGACCCTACGAAGCCGAGCAATCCAACGCCTCCAGCAACAGCTCGTAGGTGCGGTCGGGTTGGCCGTACTCGGACGGAATGACCTGCGTGTTCGGACGTTGCTCGATGATGTCCAGCAGCCGGTCGTACATGTCGGCCAGCCCGGCCGGACCGCCCCAGGACCGCAGCGACGCACCTGCCTCGACGTGTGCAGGCTCGGCCCCCGCTGCTGTCCGCTCGCCGAACCGACGCAGCAGGTTGGCCTTGCTGTCGAGCAGGACCAGCTCCCGCAGCTGTACGCCTTCGGCAACGGCCAGCTGGTCGAGCTGCTCGATGAACGCGAGGCGGCCGAGGTACTGCGGGACGATCACGTCGTGGCCGGCTCGCAGATGCGTGGCCGCTGCGGCCAGGGCAATCGCGCGGGCGGCCAGCCCGGCCTCGAGCGCATGATCAGCCCATTGCCCGAGCATCGACCGGATCCGGTCGACGTCGAGGTTCAGCGCCAGCAGGTGATCGTCCACGTAGCGCTGGGCCAGCGTCGACTTGCCCGACGCGGGCGGGCCGTTGAGCAGGATCAGCTCAGCCACGAACCGCTCGCAGCAGCAGGGTGGTCCGTGGCCCGAGCGGGACGGCCGATCCGGCGGCCAGCGAGCCAGAACCTGCGCCGGCCACCAAGGCTGTGTCGATCACCAGCTCGTATGACGCGGCCCACGGCGCGGCGGGCAGGGTGAACGACACCAAGTCGTCGCCCGAGTGCAGCACCAGCAGGTACGAGTCGTCGACGATCGGCTCGCCATGGGCACCGCGACTGCGCAGGCCGCGCCCGTCCAGGTACATGCCGAGCGTGCGCAGGTCGCTGTCGAACCAGTCGGCATCGTTGAGCTCGTGCCCGGACGGGTGGAACCAGGCCAGATCCTTGCCGCCGTCCGGCAGTACGTGGCCGTCGAAGAACGCCCGCTGTCGCAGTACCGGCGAGGCCCGGCGCAGCGCGATCACCCGCTGGGTCAGCGCGAGCAGATCGTCGGCCGAGGACGACGAAGACCACGACACCCACGACGTCGGATTGTCTTGCACGTAAGCGTTGTTGTTGCCGCCCTGGGTGCGCCACCGCTCGTCGCCGGCGACGATCATCGGCGCGCCGGTGGACAGCAGCAGCGTCACCAGCAGGTTGCGCGTTTGCCGCAGCCGCAACGCAACAACCGCCGGATCATCCGACGGCCCCTCGGCGCCACAGTTGTACGAGCGGTTGTCGTCGGTGCCGTCGCGGTTGTCCTCGCCGTTCGCCTCGTTGTGCTTGCGGTCGTAGCTGACGAGGTCGCGCAGCGTGAACCCGTCGTGCGCGGTGACGAAGTTGATCGACGCGAACGGCAACCGCCCGTCGTCGGCGTACAGGTCCGACGAGCCGGACAGGCGATACGCCAGGTCTCGCACGCCGCCCGAACCGTGGCTCCAGAACGAACGTACAGTGTCCCTGTATTTCCCGTTCCACTCCGTCCACAGTGGCGGGAAGTTGCCGACCTGGTAGCCGCCGGCGCCGACGTCCCACGGCTCGGCGATGAGCTTCACCTGTGAAATAACGGGATCCTGGTAGATCGTGTCGAAGAAGGCTGACAGCCGGTCGACGTCGTGCAGCGACCGGGCCAGCGACGACGCCAGGTCGAAGCGGAACCCGTCGACGTGCATCTCGGTGACCCAATACCGCAACGAGTCCATGATCAACCGCAACGCGGACGGCAGCCGGGCGTCGAACGTGTTGCCGCATCCGGTGTAGTCGGCGTACTGCGACGGATCGCCGGGCAGCAGCCGGTAGTACGTGCGGTTGTCGATGCCGCGCAGCGACAGCACCGGCCCGCCCGGGCCACCCTCGCAGGTGTGGTTGTAGACCACGTCGAGGATGACCTCGATACCCGCAGCGTGCAGCGCGCGCACCATCGACTTGAACTCGCTGACGACTCCGCCCGGCGACGACGCGTGCGCGTACCTGGCGTGCGGGGCCAGGAAGCCGAGGGTGTTGTAGCCCCAGTAGTTGCGCATGCCGCGCTGCTGCACGTGCGGCTCGGACACGAACTGGTGGATCGGCAGCAGTTCTACAGCCGAGATGTGCAATGACCGCAGGTACTCCACGACGGCCGGGTGAGCCAGGCCGGCGTAGGTGCCGCGCAGCTCCGGCGGAACGTCCGGATGCTGCCGGGTGAAGCCGCGCACGTGCAGCTCGTAGATGACCGTGTCGTCCCAGGGGACGTCCGGGCGGCGGTCGTCGCCCCAGTCGAAGGCCGGGTCGATGATCGCCGAGCGGGGGACGTGCGGCGCGGAATCGTCCGGACTGGCCGCGTACACCGACGGGTGGTCGGTGAAGTCGCCGACGATCGCCTTGGCGTACGGGTCGACCAGCAGCTTGGCGCGATTGTGCAGCAGGCCGTTCGCCGGGTCGTACGGTCCCTCGACGCGCAGTCCGTAGAGCTGGCCCGGCCCGATGTCGGGCACGTACCCGTTCCAGATCTGGAACGTCCGGTCGGTGAGCGGCACCCGGCGCTCCGTGCCGTCCACGTCGAAAAGACACACCTCGACGCCCGTCGCGCTGGCCGACCAGACGGCGAAATTCGTGCCGTGGCCGTCCCAGGACGCCCCGAGCGGGAACGGTCGACCGGGCCACACCGGGGTGTCGGGGCTCATGGTCAATTGACCTTAACGGTTGCCCTCCGCGACCGGCAGAGCGTCGTGCGGTTGGATAGGGCCCGTGGCCGAGGTAAATGCCGACGCCGTGCTGCAGTTGGTCGGAGTGACCGTGCGTCGCGGCGACAAGGTGCTGCTCGACAACGTCGACTGGACGGTCGAGTTGGACGAGCGCTGGGTTGTCATCGGCCCGAACGGCGCAGGCAAGACCACGCTGCTGCAGCTGGCCGGGGCGCTGATGCATCCAACCTCGGGCGAGATGTACGTACTCGGCGAAAAGCTGGGCAAGGTGGACGTATTCGAGCTGCGCCCCCGGATCGGCTTCACCAGCGCGGCCCTTGCGCAACGCATCCCGGCCGACGAGAAGGTCATCGACGTCGTGATCAGTGCCGGCTACGCCGTGGTCGGGCGCTGGCGTGAGGCGTACGGGCGCTTCGACGTGCGGCGCGCGGCGCGCTTGCTCGAACGCTTCGGCGTGGCCGACCTGGCCGAGCGCCCGCACGGCACGCTGAGCGAGGGCGAGCGCAAACGGGTGCATATCGCTCGCGCGCTGATGACCGACCCGGAGCTGCTGCTGCTGGACGAGCCGGCCGCCGGTATGGACCTCGGCGGCCGCGAGGACCTGGTTCGCCGCCTGCAACGGCTCGCCTCGGATCCCGACGCGCCGACCCAGGTGCTCGTCACGCACCACGTCGAGGAGATCCCCGAGGGCATCACCCACGCCATGCTGCTGCGCGACGGGCGGGTAGTGAGCGCCGGCCTGCTGCACGACGTGATCGACTCCGAGAGCCTGTCCGAGACGTTCGGCGTGCCGATCGGCGTATGGCGCCGCCGCGGCCGCTTCTTCGCCCGAGCTGACGATTAATGCGCCTTTCGCGAATCTGCTTGTGGACCCCCTCGCCAGCTCGGGGTCCAACGCAGATCCGCACCGCGACTTCGTCGCGGGCCGCGTCGCGGCGGCGCGCTCTTCGCGCGAGCGCTCATCGCCGGGTGGTTGCGTTCTTGGTGGTTCCGTTCTTCGTGGTTGCGGTGGTTGGCGCTGCTCGTCGGCAACTCGCCAGTAGGCTGCCGGGCTATGAGCGAGTTCGTCAGCGTTGACGTTGCGGACGGCGTGGCCACGATCCGGCTGAATCGTCCGCCGATGAACGCGATCAACAGCCAGGTGCAGGAAGGGCTGCGCGATGCGGCCCGGCAGGTCGGCGCCGACGACGCGGTGCGCGCCGTGGTCGTCTACGGCGGCGAGAAGGTGTTCGCCGCCGGGGCGGACGTCAAGGAGTTCGCGCCGATGACGCACGCGCAGCTCATGCGCGACGCCGAGCGGGTCAGCTCGTCCATCGACGCCGTGGCCCGCATTCCCCAGCCGGTGATCGCGGCCGTGACGGGGTACGCGCTGGGTGGGGGTTGCGAGCTGGCGCTGGCCGCCGACTTCCGGGTCAGCGCCGAGAACGCCAAGTGGGGCCAGCCCGAGATCCTGCTCGGCATCATCCCGGGCATGGGCGGCACGCAGCGGCTGCCCCGGTTGATCGGTCCGGCGCGGGCCAAGGATCTGATCTTCAGCGGCCGGATGATCGACGCCGGCGAGGCGCTGGGTCTCGGACTCGTCGACACCGTCGTCCCGGCTGAGGACGTGTACAGCACGGCTGTGCAGATGGCGGCTAGTTACGCCAAGGGTCCGGCATTGGCGCTGCGGGCGGCCAAGGCGGCGATCGACGGCGGCCTGGACACCGACCTCGGCAACGGGCTGCGCCTGGAATCGCACCTGTTCGCCTCGATCTTCGCCACCGCCGACCGCGATACCGGCATCAAGTCCTTCCTCGAGAGCGGGCCGGGCAAGGCGGAGTTCGCGTGAGCGCTACGGCCGAACAGGTCGAGGCGGCCTGGTCGGATCCCAAGCTGGCCAACGTCCTCTACCACGACTGGGAAGCCGCCAGCTACGACGAGAAGTGGTCGATCTCGTTCGACGAGCGCTGCATCGACTACGCCCGCGATCGGTTCAGCAACATCGCCGGGACGGACGGCTGGCCCTACGGCTCGGTGCTGGAGCTGGGCTGCGGCACCGGCTTCTTCCTGCTCAACCTCAAGCTGGCCGGTGTGATCGACGAGGGCCACGTCACCGATCTGAGCCCCGGCATGGTCGACGTGGCCCAGCGCAACGCCAAGCAGCTCGGCTTCGACATCGAGGGACGCGTAGCCGATGCCGAGCGAATCCCTTATGAGGACGGCACGTTCGACCTGGTGGTCGGCCATGCCGTGCTGCACCACATCCCGGACGTCGAGCAGGCGTTTCGCGAGGTGCTGCGCGTGCTCAAGCCGGGCGGGCGGTTCGTGTTCGCCGGCGAGCCGACCAAGTGGGGCGACTACATCGCCCGGCGCCTGTCCCGCGCGACGTGGTGGCTGACCACGCACGTGGCCCCCGCGGAATGGCGTCGACCGCGGGCCGAGCTGGACGAGTCGTCCCGGGCGGCCGCGCTCGAATCGGTGGTCGACATCCACACGTTCGTACCGTCCGTACTGGAAGGTATGGCGGTTCGGGCCGGCGCCGTCGGCACCAGCACGAAATGCGAGGAGCTGACCGCTGCCTGGTTCGGCTGGCCCGTGCGCACGTTCGAAGCGGCGGTACCGCCGGAGCGGTTGGGCTTCAAGTGGGCCAACTTCGCCATGAAGGGCTGGCAACGACTGTCCACTGTGGACAGAGTGTTGTCCCGCGTCGTCCCGAAAGACCTCTACTACAACGTCGAGATCACCGGATGCAAACCCTCCTGATCGACCTGGACGGCACGCTGTCCGACTCGGCACCCGGCATCGTCTCGTCGCTGCACCGGGCGTTCGCGGTCGTGGGCGTGCCGCCGCCGGACGATGCCACGATGCGGTCGCTGCTGGGGCCGCCGTTCTACGAGTCGCTGCCGCCGCTGGTCGGCGCCGACCGCATGCCGGCCGTCATCGACGCCTACCGCGACTACTACAGCACCGCGATGTTCGACACGACGCTGTACGACGGCATGGCCGACGTGCTGGCCGACCTGCGGGCCCGTGACGTCACGCTGGCCGTGGCCACCAGCAAGCCCGAGGCGTACGCCGTGCCGATCGTCGAACACCTCGGTATCACCGAGTACTTCGCGGTGATCGGAGGCGACGCCTTGGACGGTTCGCGCGATACCAAGGCCAAGGTGATCACGTCCGTGCTCGAGCGGCTCGGGCACCCGGATCCGGCCGGCGTGCTCATGCTGGGCGATCGCTCGCACGACGTGGACGGCGCCCGAGCGCACGGTATCGGCTGCCTCGGCGCCGGCTGGGGTTACTCGACGCCGGGCGAGTTGGCCGGCGCGATCGAGGTGTTCGCCAAGCCGTCGGCCCTGCTAGCCGCCCACGACCGGATCTTCGGCGAGCCGGATGCTGCAACGGCGTGAGGCCGCGCCGGCGAGGACGCGCCGGGGTGACGGTGCGCGGTTCCTGACGATCGCCTCGCTGCGCTGGGTGATCCGCCATCGTGCCTACACGCCCTGGTACCTGATCCGGTACTGGCGGTTCTTCCGGTTCAAGCTGGCCAACCCGCACGTCGTCACAAGGGGATTCGTCTTCCTGGATCGTGGAGCCGAGCTGTACGCCCGGCGCGGCCTCGGCCGGCTCGTCCTCGGCCGGTGGCTGCACCTGGGTGTCGACACCGCGATCCGCTGCCACGAAGGCACGTTGCGCATCGGCGACCGGTGCACGTTCGCCCGGCGCGACTCGATCAACTGCTACCTGGACGTCGAGGTCGGCGACTCGGTGCTGGTCGCCGACGACGTCTACATCTCTGACTTCGACCACCGCTTCACCGACCTCGATCGCCCCATCAAGGACCAGGGCATCGTCAAGGCGCGGGTGCGGATCGGCGACGACGTGTGGCTGGGCACCAAGTCGACGGTCACCCGCGGCGTCGTGATCGGCCACGGCACCGTGGTCGGGGCCAACGCGGTGGTCACCCGCGACCTGCCCGACTACGGTGTGGCGGTGGGCATCCCGGCCAGGGTGGTCCGCTCGCGACGGCCGCCGAGCGCCTCGGCGTAGACGTCAGCGGTGCGGGCCGAAACCGCAGCCCAGCTGTAGTCGCGGCGAACCTGGCGCTGGGTCCGGGCGGCCGCCCGCCGGGCCGCGTCGCGATCGCCCAGCAGCGCGCCGACGGCCGTGGCCAGCGCGGCCGGGTCGTCCGGGGCGAAGCTGGTCAACCCGAAGTCGCGCAGTCCGCCCGTGTCGGCCACGGCCACCGGGGCGCCCGCCGCGGCGGCCTCGAGCGCGATCAGCCCGAACGGCTCGTACAGCGACGGCACGAGGACGGCATCGGCTGCGCCGAGCAGGGCGGCCAGGTCGGCGTCGGGCAAGAAACCGGCCCAGTGCACGGCATCGCCCAGCCGTCGGGCCTGCTCGTGCAGCTCGGACGCCAGCGGCCCGTCGCCGGCCACGACCAGGCGTACGCCCGGGAAGGCCCGCCGCAGTCGGGGTAGGGCGGACAGCGCGACCTGCACGCCCTTCTCGTGCACCAGCCGGCCGGCGATCACGAGCAGCGGACCGTCGCCGGCGTACTGCGCCCGGGCGGCCAGCCGGGCCCGGGCCGGCGCGCGCCACGTCTCGGCGGTCAGCCCGTTCGGGACGACGTCCACGTGCGCGGCCGGCACGTCGAACAGCCGGACGACCTCGTCGTGCATGAACCGCGAGCAGGTGATCACCCGGGCCGCCTCGTGCACCAGCCACCGCTCGACGCTGTGCACCGCGCGGTTGAGCGGGGCGGGCAGCCAACCCTGGTGGCGGCCGGCCTCGGTGGCGTGGACGGTCGCCACGATCGGCTGGTCGGTGACCTGAGCCAGCGTCACCGCGCTCTGCGTCACCAGCCAGTCATGGGCGTGGATGACGTCCGGACGCCAGCGCCGCACCACCGGCAGCGCGGCCCGGATCAGCCCGTGCTCGAACGCCTGCGTCCAGGCCAGCAGGCTCTCGGCGGTGAAGTCGATGCGGACGGGGTCAACGGCCGCGCGGCGCACCCGCACCCCGTCGTGCACCTCGTCACGTGGTTCGGAACCGCCGCGGGTCACCACACACACCTCGTGCCCGGCAGCCACGAGCTGCCGGGACAGCGCGTCGACGTGCCGCCCCAGACCGCCGACGATGAGCGGCGGGTACTCCCATGACAACATCAGTACGCGCACGTCGCGAGATGGTGCCACGCGGTGTCACAGGTGTGCGCGACGGGTCCGGAAAGCGAGGAGTGGTCCGAGTGCGGGCGTTCGGCGCGTGGGTGATCCGGCACCGCGGTGTGCTCGCCGTGGCCCTGCTGCTGGGCGCCGTGCTGTTCGGCGGGTTGTTCCGCGTCGCCGACGGAGCCGAGCGGCACTCGTACAACAGCGGCGCGACCCCGCCCGACACGGTGCGGCTGACCGCCGGACACAAGTACGAGGTCTCCGTCCCCGGCGGGCGCAAGGCGTTGCAGAAGCGCGGCGTCGAGACCACGTCGGGGCAGTGCTCGGTGACCCAAGACGGCGGCGTCGCGGTGCCGTTGGCGATCACCGTGCTGTCGCCCGACGTGCGGCCCACCAACGCGTTGGGCAACTTCGTGGCGCCGATCGGTGGCCGGGTACACATCGACTGCGGCTCGTGGGGTGCCGTGTTCGTCGACGACTCCGACGACAGCAGCTGGGACTTCGCCGGGTTGTGGCTCGTGCTCGCGGCGATCTTCCTCACCGGCGGCGTCGCGCTCGGGCTGTCGGCGCTATACGCCCGGACGGCGTGCGACGACGACGAGGTCGAGCGCCGACTCCGCGTCGGCGGTCACTACGAAGTCGGCCCGGACAACGCCGGCGACGTCCTGCGCTAGCGCGTTGCTCCACCGATGGGGCGGGGTGCTCAGCTGCGTGTCGGTGAACGAGCCGCCGTGCTTTCGGTCCAGGGCCTGCAGCTTGGGTCCGGCGTGCAGGCCGCGCACGTCCAGGTCCACGAATCCCGTGCTGGCGAGCAGATCGTGCAGCTCGGTGGCCGTGAACTCGTGCGTGT
>DASXYE010000422.1:0-8224 GCA_036502695.1 Jatrophihabitantaceae bacterium | reverse complement strand
ACCCAGCCGTCCTCGCCGCCACCGTCGCCGACCTCGTCGTTGGCGTACACCTGCCACGAGACGCCCGCCGCCTGCAACCGCTCCGGGTAGGTAGTCCAGCTGTATACCGGGTTGTAGTCGTCCGGGTTGAAGTACGCGGGGCCACCAGCCGTGCCGTGCGGATCGATCGTGCCACTCCAGTGGAACAGCCGGTTCGGCGTGGTCGGGCCCTTGATCGAGCAGAAGTAGTGGTCGCAGAACGTGAAGGCCGACGCGAGCGCGCGCTGGAACGGCAGGTCGTCCTTCGTGAAGTACGTGACCGCGTTCTCGCCGGTGTTGGCGATCCAGCCGTTGAGGTTGCCGTTGGCCCACTGGGTGTGGACGCCGCCCCAGCTGTGGTCGTGCCCGCCCATGTCCTGACCGTCCACTGTGGACGTGTCCACGTGCCACGGCAGCAGGTACCCGCCGTCGGGCCGCTTCGGATCGGGCTGGCGGAACACGCCACGCAGCGCGGCGGCATCGCCGAAGCCGCGCACGCCGCGCATCGTCCCGTAGTAGTGATCGACCGAGCGGTTCTCCTGCATGAGGATCACCACGTGCTCGACATCGTCCAGGCTGCCCTTCCGGCGGCCGGGCCGATGCGACGTAGCGGCGCCGGCATCCGGCAGCGCGCTGAGCAGACCGGCGGCGGCCGCAGCACCGGCGGCGCCGCCCATGAACGTACGACGGGTGAGATCGGACATGCGCAGAGTCTCGCGCCGCGGCAGAACCAGGGTGCGGCCAGCCGGTGAACGCCACGTGAATGGGGCGATCGGGAAGCCAAAGACAGGTGGTTTCACGGGTGAGCCCGCCCACCCCGTCCGGGCAGGATGGACGACGTTGTCGATCAAGGATCAAGAGGGGGAAGACGTGAATTCAACGCTCAAGACGCGGGTCGCCCAGGTGGGCCTGTTCGTCGCCGGCGGGGCCGCCACGGCCGCCATCGGGCTCGGCACCTCGGTGGCCTCGACCCCGAGCGCCCACGACGGCGCGGCGCCGGCCACAGCATCGATCGCCGCGGTCAACCACAACGCGGCCGCGCCGGACAGCACGCTGTATCACCGCACCGAGCTGTACTTCGGCACCTCGCACGCGGACGGCAGCGCGCCGGTCACGGCCAAGCAGTTCCAGTCGTTCGTCAACTCGGTGGTCACGCCGCGGTTCCCGGACGGGCTGACGGTGCTCGACGGCCGCGGCCAGTGGCGCAACGACGATGGCAGCCTTTCCAAGGAGACGTCGCACGAGCTGATCCTGCTGTACCCGCTGAACGACCGCAGTGCCAGCGGCAAGATCGAGTACCTACGCAGGGCGTACGAGCAGCAGTACGACCAGGAGTCGGTGCTGCGCGACGACAGTTACGACCAAGTGTCCTTTTAGGACAAACTAGTTCGGTGAACCGAACCTCCTCCGGCGACGTGGGTAGCAGCGTCGCCGTGAGGAGGCTTCGCAGTGCCTGTCAATCGCAGTAGGTTGCCCGTATGACGTTCTCCATCGCCGCGCGCAGCGAGAGCGGTCCCACCGGCCCCCAGTGGGGCGTCGCCGTCGCCTCGAAGTTCCTGGCGGTGGGCGCCGTCGTTCCGGGCGCGCGCGCCGCGGTCGGAGCGGTCGCCACCCAGGCCTACGCCAACGTCGCCTACGTCCCGAACGGGCTGCACCTGCTGGAGAGCGGCCGGTCGGCGCAACAGGTGGTGACCGACCTGGTCGGTGCCGACGCCGAGCGGGCGCATCGCCAGCTCGGCGTGGTCGACGCCAAGGGCGAGGCCGCCACCTACACCGGCGCCGAATGCATGGACTGGGCCGGCGGCGTCGCCGAGGACGGGGTGGCCATCCAGGGCAACATCCTGGTCGGGCCGCAGGTCGTCGAGGCGATGCACCGGGCCTGGCTCGCGTCCGACCCGTCGGCGCCGCTGGCCCGGCGACTGCTCGCCGCGCTGCAGGCCGGCGATGCGGCCGGGGGCGATCGGCGGGGCCGGCAGTCCGCGGCGTTGCTCGTCGTGACCGACGGCGGCGGGTACGGCGGCGGCAACGACATCTACGTCGACCTGCGCGTGGACGACGACCCGGAACCGTGCCGCGAGCTGGCCCGGCTGCTGGACCTGCACCACGTCTACTTCGAGGCCCCGTCCCCGGACGCCCTCGTGGCCCTCGACGGGGTCCGCGACGACGTCGACCGCTGGCTGGCCATCCTGGGTTACGCCGACCTGGACGCCTGGATCGGCGTCGAGAACTTCGAGATGCGGATGGTCGACGGGCAGATCGACCGCTACGTGCTGGACGTCCTGGAGAAGCAAGCCGCCGCCAAGAACTGATTGCCGGCCTGCATACAAATGCATACACTGCTGGTATGCCACTAATTCAGGTCCGGGACGTGCCGGAGGCAACCGTCGAGTCGCTCAAGCAGCAGGCGGCCGAGCGCGGGCTGACCATGGCCGCCTTCCTGCGGGCGACGCTCGACGAGATCGCGGCCCGGCCGACGAACGCCGAGATCATCGAACGGATCGCCCGGCGGGACCGCACCGGCGGCCCGACAACCGCCGAAACGGTGGCCGAGATCCGCCGCATCCGCGACGCTTCGTGATCGTCGTCGACGCGTCCGCCATGGTGGACGCGCTCGTTGACGAGCCAGTCAACCCCGAACTTCTAAGCACCATCACCGACAACGAGGTGCATGCACCGGCACTTCTCGACTTCGAGGTCGCGAGCGCCCTTCGCGGGCACTACCTCGGTAGGAAGTTGACCGTGCGCCGACTGAACACGGCCGTCGATGACTTCACGGCGATCCACGTCCAGCGTCATCACATGTCCGCTCTGCTGAAGCCGATCTTGGCCCTGCGCGACTCGTTCACCGCCTATGACGCCGCGTACCTCGTGCTGGCCCAGGCGCTCGACGCGCCGCTGGTCACGGCCGACGCGAAGCTGCTCGAGGCGCGCCGCCTCGATGTGGACGTGCGGGTGTTCGGCGACTGAATCGCATTTGACGTCGGCATACTCGGTATACGTACTGGGTATCCGGGGGCCCACCCGCTCAGGTAGCGGTGAGGTGCTCGGGCCGGACCGGCACCCGGCGCAGCGCCACCCCGGTCGCGGCCCGGATCGCCGCCACGATCGCCGGCGTGGACGAGATGGTCGGCGGTTCGCCCACCCCGCGCAGTCCGTAGGGCGCGTGCGGGTCAGCCAGCTCGAGCACGTCGACGTTCATCGGCGGCATGTCCAGGATGGTGGGCAGCAGGTAGTCGGTGAACGACGGGTTCTTGACGATCCCGTCGACGATCTGGATCTCCTCCATCAGCGCCAGCCCCAGGCCCTGGGCGGTGCCGCCGTGGATCTGCCCGACGACCGCCTGCGGGTTCATGGCCTTGCCGACGTCCTGGGCGGTGGTCAGCTCGACGACCTTGACCAGTCCCAGTTCGGTGTCGACGTCGACCACGGCACGGTGCGCCGCGAAGGCGTACTGCACGTGGGCATTGCCCTGGCCGTTCTCGTCGAGCTTCTCGGTCGGGCGGTGGTTCCAGGTCACCGTCTCGTCGGCCGGCAGCTGGCCGTCGGCCATACGCTGGCGTACGGCCTCGCAGGCGGCGCGGACGGCGCCCCCGGTCACGTACGTCTGCCGGGACGCCGACGTCGAACCGGCGCTGGCGATGGAAGTATCCGCCGGCAACAGCGTGACCTGCTCGACGCCCAGCTCGGTACGCACGATCTGCTGGATCACGGTGACCAGGCCCTGGCCGACCTCGGCGGCGGCGGTCTGCACCGTGGCGACCAGCTCGCCGTTCAGCCGCTCGACGCGCACCCGGGCAGTGGCGTGATCCTCGAACCCCTCGGAGAACGCGACGTTCTTGATGCCGATGCCGTAGCCAATACCCCGGCGTACGGACTCGCCGTGCGTGGCGTTCGAGGCGCCACCCGGCAGGTTGCGTACGTCGCTGGCGTCCAGCGGCTCCGGCATCGGCGCGGCCTGCACCCGGCGCAGCAGCTCGGCCACCGGCGCCGCCGAGTCGACGATCTGCCCGGTCGGCATGGTGCTTCCCTCGTGCAGGGCGTTGCGCACCCGCAGCTCGACCGGATCCAGGCCGCACGCCTCGGCCAGCCGGTCCATCTGCGACTCGTACGCGAAGCAGGCCTGTACGGCACCGAACCCGCGCATCGCCCCGCACGGCGGGTTGTTCGTGTAGGCGACGCGGCAGTCCATCGTCACGTTGGGCACTTCGTAGGGACCCATACCCAGGGTGGCGGCATTCGCGGCCACTGCCGTGGACGAGCTCGCGTACGCCCCACCGTCCAGGATGATCTCGGCTCGGACGTACACCAGCCGCCCGTCCCGGTCGGCGCCGTGCTCGTACCGCAGCACCGCCGGATGTCGGTGCACGTGCCCGTAGAACGACTCCTCGCGGCTGTAGACCATCTTGACCGGACGGCTCGTGCGCAGCGCCAGCAGGCACGCGTGCGCCTGCATGGACACGTCCTCGCGGCCGCCGAACGCGCCGCCCACGCCGGCCAGCGTGAACCGCACCTTCTCGTCCGGCAGGTCCAGGGCGGCGGCCACCTGGCGCTGATCGGCGTGCAGCCACTGCGTCGCGATGTACAGGTCGACCCCACCGTCCTCGGCCGGCACCGCCAACCCCGACTCGGGGCCGAGGAAGGCCTGATCCTGCATGCCGACCTCGTACTCGCCGTGCACCACGACGTCGGCGCGGGCGTTCTGATCGCCGCGGCGGACCGGCACGTACCGCAGCACGTTGTCGCGGTCGGGCTGCACCTGGTCGGCGCCGGGCTCGATGGCCGCCACCGCGTCGGTCACCGGCGGCAGTACCTCGTAGCTGACGGCGATCTTGGCCGCCGCGCGCCGAGCGATCTCGGGATGATCGGCGGCCACCACCGCGACCGCCTCGCCCTGGTAGCGCACCTCCTTCTCGGCGAGCACCGGCTGGTCGGCGATCTCCAGGCCGTAGCGGTTCGCGCCGGGCACGTCGTCGGCGGTCAGGATGGCGTGTACGCCGGACAGCTTGATCGCCTCGGTGATGTCGATGCCCTGGATGCGGGCGCGCGGGTGCGGGCTGCGCAGGGTGGCGCCCCACAGCATGTCGTCCAGCCACAGGTCCGACGAGTAGGCGAACTCGCCGCGGACCTTGTGCACGCCGTCCGGCCGGGCGGCGTCGGTGCCGATGCCGCCGCGCACCGGCGTTTCGGTCCGGCTCTTGGTCTGCGTCTGCGTCTGCGTCACGGCTGCATCACCTTCTGGCTCGCCCGCGCGGCATCGGCCGCCAGGGCGCGCGCATCGGCGCGGACCAGTTCGCCGCGCTCGACGATCACCTCGCCGTCGACGATCAGGCATTCCAGCGGCGGACGGCCGAACGCCAGCGTCCACACCGGATCCACCCCGCCGGCGGCACCCAGCCCGTCGACCCGCCACACCGCGACGTCGGCCAGCTTGCCCCGTTCCAGCGAGCCCAGCTCGACGTCGCGTCCCAGGCAACGGGCGCCGCCGACCGTGCCCATCCGCAGGGCTTCGCGGGCGGTCAGCGCGGAGGGTCCGCCCCGCAGCCGGGCCACCGTCAGCGCCGCCTGCAGTTCGTCGACCAGCCGGTTCGCCTCGTTGGACGCCGACCCGTCCACTCCCATACCTACCGGTACGGACGCGTCGAGCAGGTCGCGCACCCTGGCGGATCCCGAGCCGAGGCGGCCGTTCGACGTCGGGCAGTGCGCGACGCCCGTGCCGGTGGCGGCGAACCGCTTGATCGCGGCGTCGTCGAGATGCACGCAGTGGGCCAGCCACACGTCATTGCCCAGCCAGCCGAGATCCTCGACGTACTCGGCCGGCGTGCGGTTGAACTTCTCGCGGCAGAAGTCCTGCTCGTCGATCGTCTCGGCCAGGTGCGTGTGCAGCCGAACGCCCTTGCGCCGGGCCAGTTCGGCGGCCTCGCGCATCAGGTCGCCGGTAACGCTGAACGGCGAGCACGGCGCGACGGCAATGCGCAGCATGGCGTCCGGCGACGGGTCGTGCCAGCGGTCGATGGCCACCTCGGTCTCGCTGAGGATGGTGTCGCGGTCCTCGACGATCTCGTCCGGGGGCAGCCCGCCCTGCGACTGGCCGAGATCCATCGAGCCCCGCGTCGGGTGGAACCGCACGCCGAGCCCGGACGCCGCGGTGATCTCCGCCTCGAGCAGGTCGCCGCCGTCGTGCGGGAAGACGTAGTGATGGTCGGTGGACGTCGTGCAGCCGGACAAGGCCAGCCAGCCCAGGTTGGCGGCCGCGCCGGCGTGGACGGTCTCGGCGTCGATGCGCGCCCACACCGGGTACAGCGTGGTGAGCCACTCGAACAGCGTGCCGTCCTGGACGAGCCCCCGCGTCAGCCACTGGTACAGGTGGTGATGCGTGTTGACCAGTCCCGGCGTGACCAGGCAGCCGGTGGCGTCGATCCGCGTGGCCGCACCCGAGCCGGGCGCGGAGCCGGCGCCGACCGACGCGATCCGATTCCCCTCGATCGCCACGTGCCCGTTCTCGTACTCCGGCCCGGACACCGTTGCCACGTAGGCGTTGTCGATGACGATCATCGCGCCGCCTGCCTCTCCGCGGCCAGGTGCACGGCTTCGATGATCTTCTCGTAGCCGGTGCACCGGCACAGGTTGCCGGCCAGCGCCTCGCGAATGTCCACTGTGGACGGCGCCGGGTCGCGGGCGAGCAACTCGTGCGTGGCCACGACCAGGCCCGGCGTGCAGAACCCGCACTGCACGGCGCCGGCGTCCAGGAACGCCTGCTGCACCGGGTTGAGCTCGGCGGACGATCCGATGCCCTCGACGGTCAGCACGTCGCGGCCCTCGGCCTGGCCGGCGGCGACCAGGCAGGCGCATACCGTGTCACCGTCGAGGTACACCGTGCACGAGCCGCATTCGCCTTGCTCGCAGGCATTCTTGCTGCCCGGCAGACCGAGCCGCTCGCGCAGCACGTAGAGCAGGCTCTCGCCTTCCCAGACGTCGTCGACCTGGCGTTTCTCGCCGTTCACCGTCACGTTCACGCGCATGCGCGGTGCTCCTCCCAGGCCCAGCTCAGCGTGCGGCGGGCCAGCACGGCCACCGCATGCCGGCGGTACGCCGCCGTACCGCGTACGTCGTTGATCGGGACGGCCGCGGCGGCGACCAGCTCGCCGAACCGCCGGGCGGTGGCGTCGTCCAACGCACCGACGCCGGACCAATCCAGGGCACTCGCCGCGAACGCCTCGGCCTCCGGCGAGCGCCGCGGCGTGGGCGCCGCCGAGCCGATACCGGTGCGTACGGTCCGCGCCTCGACGTGCAGGGCGACCGCCACCGAGCACACCGCGATCACCATGGCGTTGCGGGTTCCGATCTTGGCGAAGTGGCACGGCCCCGTACCCAGGGGTATGCGCACCGACCGGATCAGCTCGTCCTCGGCCAGCGCCGACTTCTTGACGCCGAGGTAGAAGTCGTCGATCGGGATGGAGCGGGCACCGCGCGTCGACTCGGCGTCGACGGACGCGGACAGGGCCAGCAATACCGGATGCGTGTCGCCGGCCGGTGACGCCGAGCCCAGGTTGCCGCCGAGCGTGCCGCGGTTGCGGATCTGCGGCGAACCCACCGTCCGCGACGCCATCGCCAACCCGGGCAGGTCGGTACCCAGCTCGTCGATCAGCCGGGTGTACGGCACGCCGGCGCCGATGCTGACCTGCCCGTTGTCGCGCTCCCACCCCGACAGCGCGGCAACGGGATTCAGGTCGAGCAGGGCGTCCGGCCGACGCCGATCGAAGTTGATCTCGACCATGACGTCGGTGCCGCCCGCGATCGGCAGCGCGGCCGGGCGGGCGGCCTTGATCGCCAGCGCGTCCGACCACGACGTCGCGCGCACAAACTCCACTCAACCCACCCCGCCCTGACCGCTCATCGCGTCGAGGGTAAGCAGATCGAACGCCGGTCGAGCGGGCAAGATGTGACACGCCGGGGCGGTAAGAGTCGTCAGCCCTGCCAGGCCGGGCCCTCCGCGGGGGCGTCGTCGGCGAGGATCTGCCCCTCGATCTGCCCGAAGGGGCGATCAGCGGCGTAGTAGACCTCGTTGTCGTTCGGCTGGCCGAACGGGGCCAGGTCGACCAGGAAGTGGTGCTTGTTCGGCAGCACCAGCCGTACCTCGCAAATCGCCGGCACCGCCTCGACGACGGCGGTCCCCATAGCGTGCAGCGTCTGCTGCAGCGAGTAGCTG
>DASXYE010000421.1:0-9878 GCA_036502695.1 Jatrophihabitantaceae bacterium | reverse complement strand
GCACCGCGGTGGGCGTCCCGCCCGAGGGCCAGCCGCTGCCCGAACCGTGGGCACCGACGTCCTCGGCAATCGCCGGCGCCGCCGCGGATGCGCTCGCCGCCCTGCACAAGTCGTGCATCGAGCCCGAGCCCGATGCGCCGGCCGCCGACACCGACGAGGCCCCGAGCCCGATGCTGATGCCGCTGCGCGAGCTGGTCGGCGGCCTGGTGGACGAGGGCGACGAGCCGGAACGGGCGCTGCTGCGTCGCGTCGAACAGCTGCGCGCGGTGGTCGAGAACGGCACCGCCCCGCCCGCCTACCGCCCGTGGGACGAGCCGGCCGGCACCGTCGTCGAGTTGGTGCACAACGACATCGTCGGCGGCACCGTCGCGGCGGGAGCGCGACCGGTCGCGGTTCGGGCTGCCGTCCCGTGGCTGCAGGTGGTGGCCCGGCAGCTGGCTGATCGCGGCCGGCTCAGCTCGCCCGAGGCCGCCAACGTGCGGGTCCGCGGGCGGGACGTGGCGATCACCGCCGACGGCGCGGATCAGGCCGCGGTGGCAGCCATCCGGGCCGACCTCGCCGAGGCGTACCGGCCCAGTGGGGTCGGCCAGCGGCTGTTCGGGTCCGGCCGGACGAAGGAGGCCGAGGCGGCGGAGGCGGAACGGATCGACAAGCAGATCCACCAGGCGGTCGAGCAGTTCCAGCAGCGCAGCCGGCACGAAGCCGAGCAGCGGGCCCGGATCGACGCCGAACTCGAGGCGATGTCCCGGTCGCTCAGCGGGATCGCCGGCTGAGCAGGACGCGCCGGATGCTCAGTGGAATTGCGGGATGATCAGGTAGAGGCCGTAGCCCAGGGCGGCCGCGCAGATCAGGAATGCGACGCCGGCCATCGCGTAGCCGGATCGCGGATCCCGCCCGCCTTCGCGCGCCGTCTCGACCTGCGACAGGGCCAGCACGCCGACGGCGAAGACCACCACCACGCCGACCCCGAACGCCAGGCTGACCCCGGCCACCTTGAACAGCGCCGCCCAGTGGATGTCCAGCTTGCTGTTGCTCGCCGCAACGATGCGCGCGCTCATGCTGCTGCTCCGGCCGTCGCCGCCGCGGGTTCGAGGGTCACCGTGGTGCCGTCGTTGACGTTGCTCGCAGTGACCGCGTTGCGCCGCGACAGCAGGTAGATGCCGCTGACCATGACGATCGCGATGATCGCGATGATCGCCACCCCACCGTTACCGGAGTCGGCCACCTTGCCGGACAGTCCGCCCACCAGGGCGGCGATCGGCAGCGTGAAGCACCACGCCAGCGCCATCTTGCCGGCCAACGTCCAGCGGACCTCGGCCAGCTTGCGACCCAGGCCGGCGCCCAGGATCCCGCCGGACACGACCTGCGTCGTCGACAGCGCGAAGCCCAAATGCGACGAGGCCAGCAGCACGGCTGTAGAAGACGTCTCGGCGGCGAAGCCCTGCGGCGACTCGATGTCGGCCAAGCCCTTGCCCATCGTGCGGATGATCCGCCAGCCGCCCATGTACGTACCGCTGGCGATCGCCAGGCCGGCCAGCAGGATCACCCACCACGGCGGCCCGGAATTGGAGCTGAGGTGCCCGGACGTGATGAGCAGCAACGTGATGATGCCCATCGTCTTCTGCGCGTCGCCGGTGCCGTGCGCGAGCGACACCATCGACGCCGAGATCGTCTGGCCGTGCCGGAAGCCCTCGGTCTGCGCCTTCTTGCGGGCTCGGCCGGTGATCTTGTACGCGAGGAACGTGCCGAGCAGGGCCACCACGCCACACACGATCGGCGACATCACGGCCGGCAGCAGGATCTTCGACACCACCGTGCTGAAGTGCACCGCGCTGGAGCCGGACGCGATCCACACCGCGCCGATCAGTCCGCCGAACAGGGCGTGCGACGAGGACGACGGCAGCCCGAGCAGCCAGGTGACGAGGTTCCACAAGATCGCGCCGACCAGGCCACCGAAGATGATCGCCGGCGTGACCTTGGCGTCGTCGACGATGCCGCCGGAGATCGTCTTGGCCACGGCGGTCGAGATGAACGCCCCGACCAGGTTGAGCACCGCCGAGATCGCCACCGCGACCTTCGGTTTCAGCGCGCCGGTGGCGATTGACGTCGCCATCGCATTGGCCGTGTCGTGGAAGCCGTTCGTGAAGTCGAACGCCAGTGCGGTGATGATCACCACGAGGACGAGGAACGAGATGTCCATCGATGCCTCCCTGGGGGTGGGCGGTCGCCTGAGACGGTAAGGGCGATCGGTGAACATGACGTGAACGCGCTCCCATCTCCGCAGTTGTCATACCTCCGCCGGCCTGGCGCGCGGCGGAGGTATGACAAGTCGGTGGGCGTGGGTCAGTAGCCTGGGCAGGTGATCGACCTCCGAGTGGTGCGCGAGGACCCGGACCGGGTGCGCGCCTCGCAACGTCTCCGCGGCGCCGACGAGGGACTCGTCGACGCGCTGCTGGCCGCCGACGACCGCCGCCGCGCCGCGGTGGGTCGTGCCGACTCCCTGCGCGCCGAGCAGAAGGCGCTGGGTCGCGAGATCGGCAAGGCGTCCCCGGACGAGCGCACCGCCCTGCTGGCCAAGGCGAAGCACTTGGCCGACGAGGTCAAGTCGGCCGAGGCGGACCAGAACGCCGCCGACGCCGCGCTGAGTGATGCCCACCTCGCCGTCCCGAACCTCGTCGAGGACGGTGTGCCACCCGGCGGCGAGGACGACTTCGTCACGCTCGAGACGGTCGGGACGCCGCCGCAGGTCGATCAGCCCCGCGATCACGTCGAGATCGGCAACGCGCTGCGGGCCATCGACACCGAACGCGGCGCCAAGGTCAGCGGTGCGCGGTTCTACTTCCTGACCGGGATCGGCGCCCAGCTCGAGCTGGCCCTGGTCAACCTGGCCATGGAGCAGGCCGCGGCGACGGGGTTCACCCCGATGATCGCCCCGGCGCTGGTGAAGCCCGAGGCGATGGAGGGCACCGGCTTCCTCGGGGCACACGCGCCGGAGGTGTACCGGCTGGCAGATGACGACCTCTATCTGGTCGGCACGTCCGAGGTCGCGCTGGCCGGCTACCACTCGAACGAGATCCTGGCCGACTTGCCTTTGCGCTACGCCGGATTCTCGTCGTGCTTCCGCCGCGAGGCCGGCTCGTACGGCAAGGACACCAAGGGCATCATCCGGGTGCACTGGTTCGACAAGGTCGAGATGTTCGCCTACGTGCCGGTGGAGGAGTCGCAGGACGAGCACCAGCGGCTGCTGGCCTGGGAGCGCGAGTTCCTGGACAAGCTCGAGCTGGCCTATCGCGTGATCGACGTCGCCGCCGGCGACCTGGGCAGTAGCGCGGCCCGCAAGTACGACATCGAGGCGTGGTTCCCGTCGCAGGGCACCTACCGCGAGCTGACGTCCACCTCGAACTGCACGACGTTCCAGGCTCGACGGCTGAACATACGCACCCGTACGGGTGGCGGGACCACTCCGGTGGCCACCCTGAACGGCACGCTGTGCGCGGTGGCCCGCACGATCGCCTGCTTGCTCGACCACCACCAGCAGCCCGACGGCACGGTGTACGTGCCCGAGGCGCTGCGCCCGTGGCTCGGCGGCCGCGAGGTTCTGGCTCCGGCATGACGGTCCGGCTGCTCGCCAGCGACGTCGACGGCACGCTGGTGCGCAGCGACGGCACGGTGTCCGCGGCCACCCGCAGCGCGGTGCACCGGGCCACGGCGGCGGGGCTGCTGGTCGCGTTCGTCACGGGCCGGCCACCCCGATGGCTGCACCAGGTCGCCGACGACACCGGGCACACCGGCGTGGCCGTCGCGGGCAACGGCGCCGTGCTGTACGACCTGACCAGCGAGACGATCCTGAGCGGGCACCTGCTCGAGCCGTCCCGGTTGGTCACCCTGACCGACTTGTTGCGCAACGCCTTTCCGGACGCGCGGTTCGCCGTCGAGTACGGGATGAGCTTCGCCTACGAGCCCGGTTACCACCACGACTGGGAGATCAACCCGAGCCGCGATCGCCGTGGCCAGCCGATCCCGCCGCCGCACGTCGCGGAGCTGGCCGAGATCATCACCCGGCCGGCGCTGAAGCTGCTGGCCAAGGACTGGGCCGCCGACCCGGACAAGTTCCTGGCCGAGGCGACCCGGGTGGTCGGCAACCGGGCGACGGTCACCACGTCGTCGCGAAACGGCTTGCTCGAGATCGCCGCCCCCGGCGTGACGAAGGCCAGCGGACTGGCCGAGCTGGCCGCCTCGCACGGCATCACCGCCGACGAGGTGGTGGCCGTCGGCGACATGCCGAACGACGTCGCCATGCTCGAGTGGGCCGGCCGGGCCTATGCCGTGGCCAACGCGCACCCGTCCGTGCTGGCCGTCGCCGACGAGGTGCTGCCGTCCAACGACGACGACGGGGTAGCAGCGCTGATCAACAAGCTGATCTAACCGATTCGTGCAACTTTCGGCCGCCTCACGCGGCCCGAAGTTGCACGATCGGGAGAACTACAGATATTGGCCGGTGCCGTGGTCGCCTTCGGCGCGCTGGGCGCCCGGCGCCGGGATGATCTGCCCGCCCGGCCCGACGATCACCGGACCACCGGGTGGTAGGCCCGGCGCACCGGGCAGAGCGCGGCGGCGCATCTCCTCGAGCTGGGCCCGGGCGGCCATCTGCTGGGCCATCAGCGCGGTCTGGATGCCATGGAACAGGCCCTCCAACCACCCGACCAGCTGCGCTTGCGCGATCCGCAACTCGGCCTCGGACGGGACGTCTTCGCCGAACGGCAGGGTGAACCGCTCGAGCTCGTCGCGCAGCTCCGGCGCCAAACCTTCTTCTAACTCGTGAATCGACAGGTCGTGGATCTCACGCAGCCGCTGGCGCCCCGCCTCGTCCAGCGGGGCGGCCCGAACCTCCTCGAGTAACTGCTTGATCATGGTCCCGATACGCATCACCTTCGCGGGCTGCTCGACCATGGTCGTAATCTCGTCACCGTCGTCACCAGCACCGGCATCATCCGAAGCTGCGACAACCGTGTCGGCAGCCTCGTCGGATTCAGCTGAGTGCTGGGGCTCACCGGGGGGCTGGGTGTCGTCCGTCATGCATCCAGTCTCGCGCAGGCCGGACGGTGCGCACCTTCACCCCCCCGGGCCCCTGTGCCCGTGGCCCAGTGGAAAGCGAGGTTGGCGGCGATGATGCAACCGGTCGCGTCGCGGCGCCGACCCCGGTACGAGCGTTGCGAGGATCGGGGAGCCGAGCCGTGAACAACCGGAAGACCGGATGCATCCATGACATATGACGTCGCACGGGTTCGCGGGCTCTACCCCACGCTGGGCAGCGGTGTCGCCTACCTGGACGGGAACTTCAGCGCGCTGCAGCCTGAGACCGTCATCCGCGCGATCATCACGACGTTGCGGGCCTCGCCGGCCCAGCCGGGCTCGCAGTCGGCGCGCTCGTTGCGGTCGGCCGCCTCGGTCGACAACGCGCGCCGAGCGATCGCCGATCTGGTCGGGTCCGCCCCGGACAGCGTCGTGCTCGGCGCCAACGTCGCCGTGCTGATCGAGCAGTTCGCCGCGCTGATCGCCCGGGAATGGCAGCTCGGCGACGAGATCGTGATCAGCCGGCTCGACCACGACAGCACCGTGCGGCCGTGGCTGGCCGCCGCGAAGACGGTGGGCGCCATCGTGCGCTGGGCCGAGGTGGACGTCGAGACCGGCGAGTTGCCCGAGTGGCAGTACGACCGGCTGATCAGCCGCCGTACCCGACTCGTCACGGTGCCGCTGGCCAACGTGGCCACCGGCGCGGTGCCCAACGTCCGGCGCATCGCCGACGTGGCGCACGCGGTCGGGGCGCTGGTGGTGGTCGACGCCGGTGTGGCCCTGCCGCACCTGGCACTGAACCTGCCCGATCTGGGCTGCGATCTGATCGGGCTGGCCGTCGAGGGATTCGGCGGCCCGACCCTGGGCGCCATGGTGGCGCGGGAGGGGCTGCTCTACGAGCTCGACGAGGACTCGGCCGAACCGGTGCCGCAGCGCTACGAGGTAGGCCCGCTGCCGGTCGAGCTGCTCGACGGGGTGGTGGCGGCGGTCGATCACCTGGCCAGCCTCGACGAGTGGGCCACCGGCACGCGCCGCCAGCGCCTGGTGGCCTCGATCAAGGCGGCCGGCGACTACGAGCGGCAGCTGTTCAGCCTGCTCGACCGACGGCTGCGCGCCCTGCCGGGCGTGACCGTGCTCGGCTCGCCCGACAACCGGGTGCCCGTCGTCTCGTTCGCGGTCGACGGGCGCAAGCCGGTCGAGGTCGGCGACTACCTGAAGTCCCGCGGCGTTTCGGTGTGGACGGGCCCGAGCGGCATGTCGCTGTTCATGAGCTCGTTCGGGGCGGACGAGCTGGGCGGCACCGTGCACGCCGGGCTGATGCCGCACACCACCCGGGCCGAGGTCGAGCTCTTGTCGACGGCGCTGCACGAGTTCGTGTAGTGGCCGACCCCGACCCCGACCCCGACGCCTTCGACATCGTCGAGACGGCTCCGGCCGCCGACGACGAGAGCGCCGGAGGTGACGTCATCAACGGCCGCGCGCCGCGACCACCTGTGCGCTGGCCGATGCGCCCGTCCTGGCTGGCCGGTCTGCTGGCCGTCGGGCTGCTCGCGGGGATCGGCATCGGCTACCTGATCGGTCACTCGGACCGCGGCAAGCACGCGGCCGCCCCGGCGACGCCGGCCGTCTCCATCGGGCCGGCGACGCCGTCGCTGACGTCCGGGTCGGTGCCGCCGGCCGGATCGGCGCTGGCCGAGATACCGCAGCAAGCGCTGACCACTGGCAACGGCATTTGTTCCCGCCTGGACGCCCGCACGGGCCGGGCGCTGGTGGTCGGCTTCCCACTCCTCAACGCCGGCCAGCGACCGATCGTGCTCACCAGCGTCCGGGTCGGGTTCCCGCTGGGCGGGCTGCGGCAGGCGGGTGTCCGGGTCGGTAGGTGCGAGACGCGCGCGGGCCCGCCGGTATCCGGGCAGCGGGTGGCGTCGGCGGCCACGCTGTGGCTGACGCTGGATCTCACCGTGCTGGTGCGCTGCCCGGCGGCGCTGCCCATCGAACTCCAGGTCGGCTACACCGTGGCCGGTCGGCCGGCCACCCAGAAGTTGTTACCGTTCCCCGACCTGGACCAGGTTCCATACCCCGGCTGCCCGTCCCACTGATCGAGACCGGCCGGGTGTCGCCGGCGTCGCGTGGCGCGATACTCGTTCCGTGACGGACGACGCCGACATCGACATCGTCGAAACCGCTCCGGCGGGCGACGCCGAGCGCGACGTCATCTCCGGCCGCGCGCCGCGTCCGCCGGTGCGCTGGCCGATGCGCCCGTCCTGGCTGGCCGGCCTGGTAGTCATCGCGCTGCTGGCCGGGATCGGCATCGGCTACCTGATCGGCCGGCCCCATCACCACGCGGCCGCGCCGGCGCCGACTCCTACGACCGTGACCCTGTCCCGGGAGGCCGGGTTGAGTCTCGGGGAAACCTGCTACGGCGTCGATGCATCGAGCGGCCGGGTCCTGATGGTGGGCGTCAATCTCGTCAACGACGGTGCGCGGCCAGTCGTGCTGACCGGCGTCCAGGGTGTGTTCCCACTGGGCGGTCTGCGGCAGGTGGGTAGCCAGGACGGCGAGTGCGACAACAACGCCACGGCGGTGGTCAACGGCCGGCGGATCGATCCGTCGGCTACGGCTTGGGTGTCGCTGAGCCTGGCCGTGCAGGTCCGTTGCCCGGGGCCGTTGCCTGTCCAGTTCCGGGTCGACTACGCCGTCGACGGGGTGCCGGCGACGCAGCTGGTGAGCCCGTTCCCCGACCTGGGCCAGGTTCCGTACCCCGGCTGCCCGACCCACTGATCAGGTCGTATTGATCAGGTCGTATTGATCAGGTCGCCAGCACGACCTTGCCGATGTTGTCGCCGGCCTCGATGATCCGGTGCGCCTCGGCGGCCTGGTCCAGGGGCAGCACCCGGTCGATCACCGGCGCGACGTCCCCGGATTCGATCATGGGCCACACGAACGCCTCGGTGCCGGCGACGATCCGCGCCTTCTGGTCGGCCGGCCGGGCCCGTAGCGTCGCGCCGTGGACGCTGGCCCGCTTCATCATGAGCAGGCCGAGGTTGAGCTCGGCGGTGGCCCCGCCTTGCATGCCCAGCTCGACGAGCCGCCCGCCGGTGGCCAGCGCATCGAGGTTGCGCGCAAGGTAGGCGGCGCCCATGTTGTCGAGGATGACGTCGGCCCCGCCCTCGGCGCGCACCACGGCGGCGAAGTCCTCGTCGCGGTAGTTGATCGCGACGTCGGCGCCCAGCTCGCGGCAGGCGTCGACCTTGCGCGCGCTGCCGGCGGTGGTGATCACTCGGGCCCCGTGCCGGCGCGCGATCTGAATTGCCAGCGTGCCCACCCCGCTGGCCCCGCCGTGCATCAGGAACGTCTCGCCGGGTTGCAGCCGGCCGATGTCGAACACCATCGACCACACCGTGCAGGCCACCTCGGGCAACGCGGCGCTGTCCACAATGGACAGTCCGTGCGGGACGTGCAGCAGCTGCCCGGCCGGCACGGCGACCCGCTCGGCGTACCCGCCACCGGACAGTAGCGCGCACACCTCGTCGCCGACCTGCCAACCGGTCACGCCCTCGCCCAGCGCGGCGACGGTGCCCGAGCACTCCAGGCCGAGGTAGGGCGGCGCACCGGGTGGGGGCGGGTAGTGGCCCTGCCGTTGCAGCAGGTCGGCCCGGTTCACGGCCGTGGCGGCGACGTCGACGAGCACCTCCCCGGAGGCGGGTACCGGATCGGGTACCTCCTGGACCTGCAGGACGTCCGGGCTGCCCGGTTCGGTGATCACGACTGCGCGCATAAGCCCATCTTGCCGGGCTTCAAGGTGACACTTGTTGCAGGTTGGGGCACTGTGTGGTCATGGAGGTCTCTGACCAGGTGGTGGCCACACCCGCCGTCGACCTGAACGACGTCCAGGCGGCCTACGAGCGGACGAAGTCGTTCATCACCCGCACGCCGACCATCCCGTCGTCCGCGTTGAGCGCGCGGCTCGGCCAGGAGGTGTGGCTGAAGGCCGAGCTGCTGCAGACCACGGGATCGTTCAAGCTGCGCGGCGTGCTGAACACCTTGCTGCAGCTGGACGCCGCCCAACGCGAGGCCGGAGTCGTGTCGATGTCGGCCGGCAACCACGCGACGGCGCTGGCCTACGGGGCGCGCCACGCGCACACCCGGGCCACGATCGTGATGCCGCAGTACGCCAACCCGGCCAAGGTGAGCAGCACGAAGGCTTACGGCGGCGAGGTGATCCAGACCGATCGGCCGCTCGCCGACGTGCTGGCCGAGGTGCAGGCCGAGCGCCAGCTCACCCTCGTCCATCCCTTCGACGACCCGCGGATCATCGCCGGGGCCGGCGGCGTGGGCCTGGAATTGGTCGAGGACGCCCCGAAGCTCGACGTGATCGTCGTCCCGGTCGGCGGCGGCGGGCTGATCAGCGGAGTGGCCGCCGCGGTGCGGATGCTTTCGCCGCAGACCCGGGTGATCGGCGTCGAGCCGGCCTGGGCCCCGGGAATGACCACGGCGCTGGCCGCCGGGCAGCCGGTGGCGCTCGAGCGCGCCCAGTCCGTCGCGGACGGGCTGGCCGCGCCGTTCGCCGGGCATCACACGCTGGCCTGCGTGCAGTCCTGGGTCGACTCGATCGTGCTGGTCGAGGAGGCCGAGCTGATCGCCGCGGTCGGCGTCCTGGCCCTGGACGGCAAGCTGGCCGCCGAGGCCGCGGGCGCCGCCGGGCTGGCCGCGCTGCTGGCCGGCCGGATCGAGATCGAGCCCGATTCGCAGGTCGCCGTCGTGATCAGCGGCGGCAACGTCGACCCGGCCCTGCTCGCCTCGGC
>DASXYE010000420.1:0-13385 GCA_036502695.1 Jatrophihabitantaceae bacterium | reverse complement strand
CACGACGACTGCGCCGGGCGGGCGACCCTGCCAGGCCGACGCGGTGAGCGCGCCGCCGTCCGGCTCGCCGACCACGGCGATCTGCAGCGGACCACTCACGAGTCCCTCGGCCGCGGCCAGCGACCACCCCAGGAACCGCGGCTGCTGCACGCCCAGCCACGACACGACACCCAGCGCCGACTCGGCCGCCTGGCGGTGCGACAGCGAACCGGTCAGCGCCGAGTAGGTGAGCAGGGCCTGCGCCAGCGCGCTCTGCCCGGATGGTGTGGCGTTGTCGGTCGGATCCTGCGGTCGGCGGATCAGCCGCTCGGCGTCGTCGGCGGTGTCGAAGAATCCCCCTTTGCCGTCGGCGAATCGAGCCAGCGCCAGGTCGAGTAGCGACCCGGCAGCGGCCAGCCAGCGCGGGTCGGCGGTGACCTGGTGCAGCACGAGCAGCCCGTCGGCGAGGTCGCCGTAGTCCTCGGCCACCCCGGCGGCGTCGCCCACCACGCCGTCGCGGGACGTGCGGCGCAGCCGGCCGTCGACCAGGTGCGTCCCGATCAGCAGGGTGGCGGCGTCGATCGCGGCATCCAGGTAGTGCGAGTCGAGCAGCGCGCCGGCCTCGGCCAGGGCGGCGATAGCCAGTCCGTTCCAGGCGGTGACCACCTTGTCGTCGCGCGCCGGCTGCGGGCGGGTGGTGCGGGCGGCCAGCAGCCGGGCGCGCAGGTCCGTCCACTGTGGACGGTCGGTCGGGTCGCGCAGCAGCTGCAGGGTGGACGCGCCGTCCTCGAACGTCCCGGCGTCGGTGACCTCGAACAGCTGCGCCGCGGCGTCGGCGTCCGCCCCGAGTACCTCGCGCAGCTGGGCCGGCGTCCAGACGTAGGTCAGCCCCTCGACCCCGTTCGTGTCGGCGTCCAGGGCGGAGGCGAAGCCACCCTGCGGAGTACGCAGGTCGCGCACCAGGAAGTCGGCCGTCTCGCGGACGATCCGCTCGGCCAGCGGGGATCCGGTCAGCCGCCACCAGTGCAGATACAGCCGTAGCAGCAAGGCGTTGTCGTACAGCATCTTCTCGAAGTGCGGCACCACCCAGGCTTCGTCGACCGAGTAGCGCGCGAACCCGCCGGCCAGCTGGTCGTACATCCCGCCGCGGGCCATCGCCTCGCAGGTGCGCGTGACGATGTCCAGCGACGACGGGTCACGGGTGCGTTCGTAGTGCCGCAGCAAGAACTCGAGCACCATCGACGGCGGGAACTTCGGCGCGTGGCCGAACCCGCCGTGATCGACGTCGACCTGCCCACCGAGCCGGGCCGCGGCCGCATCCAGCAGCTCGGCCTCGGGCAGCTTGCCGGCCGGCCCGGTGAGCGTCGCCTCGGTGATCGCGGCGGTGATGCGCGCGCCGGCGGCCAGGACCTCGTCCCGGTCCTCGGCCCACGCCTGCGCGACGGCGGTCAGCAGCTGGGCGAACTGTTCCTTGGGGAAGAACGTCCCGGCGAAGAACGGCTCACCGGCTGGAGTGAGCACGCACGTCATTGGCCAGCCACCCTGGCCGGTCAGCGCGGTCGTCGCGTCCATGTAGACCGCGTCGATGTCCGGACGTTCCTCGCGGTCGACCTTGATGCAGACGTAGTGCTCGTTCATGAGTGCGGCCACGGCGGCGTCCTCGAACGAGTCGTGGGCCATGACGTGACACCAGTGGCAAGCGGCGTAGCCCACACTGAGCAGGATGGGCACGTCGCGCCGCCGCGCCTCGGCCAGCGCGTCGTCGCTCCACGGCCACCACTCGACCGGGTTTTCGGCGTGCTGGCGCAGGTACGGGCTCGTCGCAGTGGCCAGGCGGTTGCTCACTTCGTCGATCCTGCCTGATCACCGTCGCTGGCCGCTATTGAATGTGCATCAATAAGTGTGGCAGGGTGCAGGGATGGCCCGACCGAAGCGTCCCTACGACATCGTGCTGTTCGGCGCGACCGGCTTCACCGGCGGGCTGACCGCCGAGTACCTGGCCCGGGCGATTCCACCCAAGGCCAGCTGGGCACTGGCCGGGCGAAATACAGCCAAGCTGGAGGACGTCCGTGCCCGCCTGGGCGTGCTGTGGTCGGAACTGCCGCTGCTGCAGGCGGATGTGAGCGACCCGGCCTCGCTGCGGGAGCTGGCCGAGAGCACCCGCGTGCTGGTCACGACGGTCGGGCCCTACGTGAAGTACGGCGAGCCGCTGGTGGCCGCCTGCGCCGAGGCCGGCACCGACTACCTCGACCTGACCGGCGAGCCGGAGTTCGTCAACCGCTGCTACACCCGTTACCACGAACGAGCCGTCGAGACCGGTGCCCGGCTGGTGCACAGCTGCGGCTTCGACTCGATCCCGTACGACCTCGGCGCCTACTTCACCGTGCTGCACCTGCCGGAAGGCGTCCCGCTTCGGGTACGCGGGTTCGTGCGCGCGTCGGCGATGATCTCCGGCGGCACCTACGAGTCGGCGATCACCTTCTTCGCGAGGGTCCGTGCGAACCGGGCGGCGCACCGCCAGCGGGCCGAGGCCGAACCGCGTCTCACGGATCGACGGGCGCGCGCGGTCGGCGGCCGGCTGCACCACGACTCCGACGCGAAGGCCTGGGCCGTGCCGTTGCCCACCATCGACGGGCCCGTGGTCGGCCGATCCGCCCGGGCCCTCGAGCGCTACGGCCCGGACTTCAGCTACTCGCACTACGCGGCGGTCCACCGACTGCCCACGCTGCTCGGCGGCGCAACCGCCCTGGCGGGCATCGCCGCGGCGGCCCAGATCCCGCTGACCCGGCGGTGGTTGCTGCGGCGGGTGCCGGCCGGCACCGGACCCTCCCCGGCCCGGCGGGCTCGCAGCTGGTTCACGGTGCGCTTCGTCGGCGAGGGCGGTGGCCGGCGGGTGATCACCGAGGTCTCCGGCGGCGACCCGGGCTACGACGAGACGGCCAAGATGCTGTCCGAGTCGGCGCTGTGCCTGGCGTTCGACGACGTGCCGCCGACGGCCGGGCAGGTCACCACCGCGACCGCCATGGGCGACGCCCTGATCGAGCGGCTCACCAAGGACGGCATCACGTTCACCGTCCTCGACGAGCCCCCGACCGGGCCACCGTCCCGCCGATCACGCGGCGGCGAGTTGTAGCTCGTCGCCGGCCCAGTGCCGGCGCAGCCACCGGTCGTGGCTGGCCACGACGATCGCGGCCGGGGCGGTGGGCAGCGCCGCCTCGAGGTCCTCGACGAGCGCAAGCGACAGGTGGTTGGTCGGCTCGTCCAGCAGCAGCACGTGCGGTTCCTCGCTCACCAGCAGGGCCACGGCCAGCCGCCGCCGCTGCCCGGTGCTCAGCGTCCACAGTGGACGGTCGAGGTCGCGACCGCCGAGCAGGCCGAGCTCCTGCAGGTTCGCGCCGGGGCGCTCGCCCCAGACCTCGCGAGGCGTCCGCGCCGGATCGGCAAACCGGACGTCCTGTTCGAGCAGGGCTACCCGCAGCCCGCGCCGGCGCCAGACCCAGCCACCCGCAGTCGGCAGCGCGCCGGCCAGCACGCTCAGCAGCGTCGACTTGCCGGCGCCGTTCGGCCCGGTGACGAGCAGCCGCCCGTCGGCGGGGACGTCCAGCAACCGCAGGCGGAGCCGGCCCGGCACGTCCAGGTCGCGGGCCGCCAGCACCGGCGCATCGCCGCTGGCCTCGCGGCCCAACGACCCCGTGAAGCGCAGTTGGGCCGGCGGCTTGCGCACCGGATCGGCCAGCAGAACGTCCAACCGGCGCTGGGCATTGCGCACCCGGCTGGCCACCGAGGCCTGGACCGCATCACCGCGCAGCCCGTAGGCCATCTTGTTCTTGTCCCGGATGGCCCGGCCCGGCGCGACGTTGCGCGCGGTGGTCGCCACGGCGTGCCGGGCGGCGGCGACCTTGTCCTGGTGCTCGGCGTAGGCCTGCTCCCAGCGCGCCCGCTCGGCCCGCTTGGCCTGCAGGTACTTGCCGTACGCGCCGCCGTAGCGAGTGACGCCGCCGCGCGCCGGATCCAGATCGCAGATGTCGGTGCACACGGCGTCGAGCAGCACCCGATCGTGGCTGGCCACGATCATCACTCCGGGCAGCTCGGCGAGGTGCTGTTGCAGGAACTCGACGGCGCTGTCGTCGAGATGGTTGGTCGGCTCGTCCAGCAGCAATGCCCGGGGGCGACACAGCAGCAGGGCGGCCAACGCCAACCGCGACCGCTCGCCGCCGGAGATCTCGTCCAGGCCTCGGTCCAGCGGCAGGTCGGCCAGGCCGAGCCCGTCCAGGACGAGGGTCGCGCGCCGATCAGCGTCCCAGGCGTCGCGGGCCACGGCCTGCTCGAGCGCTTCGGCGTAGTCGTCGAGCCGGCCCGGATCAGCGGCGAGCCTCTCGACCCGCCGGGTCAGCTCGTGCGGCTCGGCCAGCGCCGCCTCGAGCACGTCGGCCACCCGCCGTCCCGGTTCGGCCGGCAGCTCTTGCGCGAGGTAGCCGATATCGCTCGGACGGGTGACCAGGCCGCCGTCGGGGGCCTCGACGCCGGCCAGGATCCGCAACAGGGTGGACTTGCCGACCCCGTTCTCGCCGACCAGGCCGAGGCGCTGCCCCGGTGACGCGATCAGATCGATGCCGCCGAGCACGACGCGATCGCCGTAGGACTTGGTGATGTCACGCGCGCGCAGCGCGGACTCGGTGAGGGAACGAGACACACGGACCATCCGGAAATGGTTGGACGACCCACCGGGCGAGCGCGCCGCGACGTGGATCCGAACGTGGTCTCAGCTGTCCATGATGGATCGATCATGCCATCCGGAGTGGACGTCGTTCAAACGCGATTCGGCCGCTCCCCCACGGGCGGAGCGGCCGAATCGCTACTGCTGTCAGGACGTCTTGCGGGTGGTGCGCTTGCGTGCCGCGGGACGGGCTGCGGCCGCTGCGTTCTTGCGCGGCGGGGTCCGCTTGGTGCTCGCCGCAGGCTCGGCCGATTCCGCCGCCCCGGCCGGCTTCGGCGCCGCCTTACCGGGGCCGGCCTTCGCCCGCGCGTTTCCCGCCCCTGATCCGGGCACCGCCTTGGCCGGAGCCTTGCGCGCGGCCTTGGCCGGAGCCGGACGACTGCCCTTGGCCCGGGCCGGCGTAGCGACCGGAGCCGACGGTTCTGCGGCGGCCGGTGGTTCGGCCGGCGATTCGACCGCAGCCGATGGTTCCGCCACAGCCGGTTCGGCCACGACTGGTTCGGCCGTTGCCGCCGGAGCTACCGGAGCTACCGGTTCGGGAACCGGCACGAACGGTGGCTCCGCCGCTGGTGACGGGCCGGGCGGGTAGACCGCCCCGTGTTCCTCGCTGGCCGTTGCCGGGCCCCCGACGAGAACGAACTCCGGCTCGTAGCCCTGATCAGGCTCTAGATCGAAATCAGTCCTCGTCCTCGTCACTTTTCTTGCCCGCCTTGCGACCACCCGGGCGTCCGCCCGCCCCCTTCGGGTTGGCGGGCTGCCCCCCACCGAGCATGACCTCGGCGAAGTCGGCCAGCGCCCCGTCGAGCTGTTGGGTGATGCGGCGCTCGGAGTCGTGCTGCGAATCGCGCAGCACGCGGGCGAACTCGTTGCGGTCCGGACGCGAGTCGACACTGCGGTCGATCTTGTCGACGCCGTTCTCGATGGCCCCGGACAGCGATCCGACGCCGGCGTGGATGGTGTCCTCGACAGCCTTGACGCGGACGTTGGCCGCCTCGATCCGTTCGGCGATCTGCTCGACCCGCGCCGCCATGGCGTCCAGACGCTCGCTCGGGTCGACGGCCGGGCGGGACATGACCTCTTCGAAGCGGCCGTGCACGCGGCCCATCTCGTCCTCGATGCGCTGGTGCACGCTGGTGGCCAGCTCGTCGAAGCGGCGGTGCACCGACGCCGGGTCGAGCGCGGCCGGCAGCTGGTCGACCGCCTCCTGCGCGCGAACCACGGTGGCGTCGGTCTCGTCCAGCCGCGAGTGCAGGTGCTGCAGCCGGTCATCGAGCCCGTCGAGCCGGCCGGACACGCCCTCGAAGCGCCCCGCAACCCCCTCCAGCCGACCCTCGAGCGCCTCGAGTGGGGCGCCGACGCGCTCGCTGAGCGCAGTTACTGCCTCGATAACACGCGTGAGCACGGTGTCTTGCGCGTCGATGCGGGCGAGCGTCTCGTCGAGGCGCTCGGCGATGACGCTGACCTCGGTGCGGTCCGGCAGTTCGGTCAGCCGCCGCTGGATGTGCGCGACGTTGTCGTGGGTCGCCGAGACGCGCGTCCGACCTTCGCCGGCGAAGCCCTCGATGGGGGACAGGCGGGTCCTGATCTCGTCGAGGATGTCGATGACTTGCTGCTGCTCGCCGGCGTGCAGATCCGAGGCGCGTGCGAGCATTGCCCGCATTCTCTCGAATCCAGCGGGGGATTGTCCGTTGGCGGTCTGGTCCACCGTGGTACTACCTCTCTCAGTTCGCGGGACCCGAACGACCGGTCCGCTCGTCACCGCTAGTACCGGGACGAGCGCGAAGGATCGCAGTGGTACGGGGGTATAGGCCCACAGCATGCACCACTTGCCCGTGCCCTGCCAGAGGAGGGTGGACCATTCGGGCGTGGCATCGCAGCGTCTACCGGATTCGTGGTACTGCGACCCTTTGGTTTGCCGGGGTTACACGGCTCGTACCAAGATCAAGATCTCGTTATTGATCATCTCGGGCGACACATACGGCGAATTCACAGACCCCAGGTCATGACTCGTCGGACTCGCCCTCTTCCGGCAGCGGCAGTCGACCGGTCGGTGACGGCAGCGATCCCGGTGGCGGCAACTCGGCGGTCGGCTGCGGCGCGCGCGGCAAGGTGACCTCGGTCGGCGGCTCGGTGTACGGCCGGACGGGCTCGCCCGTCGATTGGGTCACGTTCGACCACTGGTCGCGCGACTGAGGTGATGCCGGCTCCCGGGTCGGCGTCGACGACTCGGCGCGCGCGGGCCGGTGGGGTGGGGCTGGCTCGCGGGGTGGGGCCGGCGCGGTCGGCCGGTCCAGGCGCGCGGTGGACTCGGGCTCGGGCCAGCCGCTGAGGCGGTCGGCCGGATCCGGAGGCGGTGGCCAGCTCTGCGTCGGCTCGGACGCGGCCCGTTCGGAAGCAGCCCGTTCAGAGGCAGTCCGGTCAGAGGCAACCCGTTCGGACGGACTGCCGATCGCCTGCGTCGAGCCGAGCTGCGAGGACCCCAGCGCCTGGGTCGCGCCCAGCGGGGATCCAAGCGCTTGCGTCGACCCGTAGTCGTACGCTCGCGGCGATCCGATCGCGGCCGACCACTCCGGCACGTCGTCGTCGCCGCTCGGCATCGAGGTGTCGGACTCCTCGTCCGCCTCATCGGCGCGGCGGCTGGTCAGCGCGGCCACGAGTCCGGCGACGATCGCGACGATCAGCCCGCTGGCGCCGCCGAACAGCACCGTCTCTGACGTGGGGCCGTCGAAGACCCCGAACCAGAACCGGCCGAGCCGATCCGGGTCGACCGCCGGCTTGTCCAGGTCGCTGTAGGCCAGCACCGCCTGCCCGATGGCCGCGATCTGGGTCAGCGCGACGACGATGCCCCAGGTGCCGAGGAACACCGCGACGAACCGGCGCGGCGCGCGCATCGGTCCGACGAACGCGAGCATCAGCAAGAACAGCACGACGACCAGCCCGACTACCGCGACGATCTCGCCCAGCCAGAGCATCCGCTGATGGTGTTCGGGCGTCCACCGCCACGGGAAGCTGGTCAGCGCGGCCTTGAGCTCGCGGTTGCGGGGCAACTCGCTCGGCTTGGCGTTGCGGACGAGGTGGTTGACGACCCATTGATTGCCGGCCGCCGCAACGACCACGAGTTCGGCGAGGGTCGCCCAGAAGGCGACCACGGCCGTGGGAGCACGTCGCATTCCCCCGAGCTTAGGACGATCCGCCCGCGAGGCGAAGTACCCCGTCACAGAGCCACATGGCGACTTGACACCGATACGTCACCGGCCGGTCCGCCCATCCGGTAAACCATCTGGCGACCCAGTGCTACCGGCCTAAACTCGACCGCATGACGAGCGACGCCGACACCCAGCCCGAAGCCGAGGGACGCGCCTCGCACGACGTTCCGATGTCGGATGAGCTGCGCGCCGCCATCGCCCAGGACTGGGATCCGGCACCACCGATGCCACATCCGGCCCGTCCGGACGGCGGGCCCTACAACGCCAAGCGGCGGGCGGCGCTGTCGGCGGCGTTCCCCGGCCAGCTGGTCGTGGTGCCGGCCGGTCCGCTCAAGGCCCGGGCCAACGACACCGACTACGCGTTCCGCGCCGCGAGCTCGTTCACCTGGCTGACCGGTGAGACGGTCGAGGGCGCCGTGCTGGTCATGACGCCGAGCGTGAGCGGACACGACAGCACGCTGTACGTCGTCGAGTACGCCGCGCCCGGGCAGGTCGAGTACTTCACCGATCGGGTGCACGGCGCGTTGTGGGTGGGCAACGTGCCGACGCCGCCCGAGACCGAGGACGCGCTCGGCGTGCTGACCCGGCCGCGCCGCGACCTGGCCACCGACGTCGCCGGCTGGCGCGACCGCGACGTCGCCGTGCTGACCGGCTTCGACCCCGACGTCGACGCGCTGTTCCCGCGCAGCGACGGCAAGAAGCTGGCCGAGGTGATCGACGAGCTGCGACTGATCAAGGACGAGTGGGAGGTCGCCCGGCTGCAGGCCGCTTGCGACGCCACCGCGTTGGGGTTCGGCGACGTCGCCCGCGAGCTGCCGCTGCTCATCGAACGCGGCACGCCGCGCGGGGAACGCTGGCTGGAAGGGACGTTCTGGCGGCGCGCCCGACTCGAGGGCAACGACGTCGGCTACACCTCGATCGTCGGCGCCGGCGCGCACGGCACCACCCTGCACTGGTGGCGCAACCACGGTCGGATCGAACCGGGGCAGCTGCTGCTCGCCGACATGGGCATCGAGACCGACGAGCTGTACACCGCCGACGTCACGCGCACCATGCCGGTCACCGGCGAGTGGACGCCCGAGCAGCGCCGGGTCTACCAGGCCGTCTACGAGGCGCAAAGTGCCGGCATCGCCGAGGTGCGCGCCGGCAACGACTTCCTGGCCGCGCACAACGCCGCGATGTGGGTGCTGGCCGATCACCTGCACTCGTGGGGCATCCTGCCGGTGACGGCCGAGGTGTCGTGCGCCGAGGATCAGGAAGCCCCGGGCGCCGGACTGCATCGCCGGTACACGCTGCACGGCACGTCGCACATGCTGGGCATCGACGTGCACGACTGCGCGCTGGCCCGCGAGGAGACCTACCGCAAGGGCACCCTGGCCGCCGGCCACGTGCTGACCGTCGAGCCGGGGCTGTACTTCCAGGTCAACGACCGCACGGTGCCGTCCGAGCTGCGGGGCCTGGCGGTGCGCATCGAGGACGACATCGTCGTCACCGACGGCGACCCGGCGAACCTGTCCGCGTCGCTGCCCCGCGACCCGGACGAGGTCACGGCCTGGATGCGCGAGGTGCAGTCGACGCCCGCTGTGCCGTGACGCCGACGCCCGGGCCCACGGGCGACCTCGAGCTGCCGCCGGGGCGCGGCCGGCCCGACGGGCTGCGCATCCCGGCCGCCGAACTGGTCGAGCGGTTCAGCCGCTCGTCCGGCCCGGGTGGCCAGGGGGTGAACACCACGGACAGCCGGGTCGAGCTGTCCTGGGACGTGGCCGCGTCGGCGGCGCTGAGTGACACGCAGCGCGCCCGGCTGCTGAGCCGGCTGGGTGGGCGCCTCGTCGGAGGCGTGCTCACCATCAGCGCATCCGAGCATCGGGCGCAGCTGCGCAATCGGGTGGCCGCCCGCGAGCGACTGGCGGCACTCATCGCCGGGGCGCTCGAACCGGAACGGGTCCGGCGGGCCACCCGACCGTCGCGGGCGGCCAAGCAGCGACGCCTTGACGCCAAGCGCCACCGAGGCGCCCTGAAGGCGACCCGGCGCCAGCGCGACGACTGACCGGATCCGGTTGCTCAGCCAGGGGTCGACGTCCCCTGGCTGCACGCCCACTGGTTACCGGTCCGGGTTGGCCGCAGCGTGGACAGGTAACACCCAACCCGGAGAAGCTGGAGCGCACCATGCCGTTCGCGAACTTCAAGGTCCCTGCCGGCACGCTGACCGCCGAGCAGAAGGAGCAGATCGTGCACCGCGCCACCGAGCTGTACGTCGACATCTACGGCGAGCGGGCTCGGCCGACCACGATGGTGCTCGTCGAGGAGGTGGCCGACGGCGGCTGGGGCATCGGCGACCGCGTGCTCACCGCCGCCATGCTCAGCGCCGACAGCTGACCTCCGGCGGTCGGCGCGGTTTTGGTCATTCGGACGGCGTAGCGCCGTCCGAATGACCCAAAACCGGGAAGGATGGCTACCCGGCGGCTTGCAGGGCTCGCTGGACCCGGGCGATCTGGGGCGCTGACTTCGGCGCCACCGTGGCGTGTGCTCCCCCGGCCGGGAAGCCGTTCGCGGCGGTGGCGGCCGGCTTGCTCGGGGTGAACAGCCAGTTCTGGAAGAACGCCCCGAGGTCCTGCCCGGACAGCAACTCGGCCAGGTGCTCGAACTGGCCGATCGACGCGTTGCCGTACCGGTGCGCGAGCGCCCACAGCCGTAGCAGCGAGAAGAACGTCGAGTTGCCGATCCGGTTGCGCAGCGCCTGCAACACCATCGGTCCGCGCTCGTAGATCGGCGTGGAGAAGATCTTCGCCGCGCCCGGGTCGCCGACCTTGACCGTCCAGAACGGATCGTTCGCCGGGTACTTGGCGTAGGTGCTGTCGAACAGCGACTGGGCCGAGCCGTCGCCGTGCGTCTCGGACCACAGCCACTCGGTCATGACCGCGAAGCCCTCGTTCAGCCAGATGTCGCTCCAGTGATGCACCGACACGTTGTCGCCGAACCACTGGTGCGCGTTCTCGTGCACCACGACGTAGATGTCCGAGCCGTCGTCCCAGAAGTCGGACGAGTACACCGGCCGGGTCTGCGTCTCCAGGGCGTAGCCGAACGCCAGGTCCGGGACGACGCCGCCGGCCGCATCGAACGGGTACGGCCCCCACTGCGTGGACTCCCAGTCGACGACCTCGCCGGTGCGCGCGATGTCGGCGGCCGCCGCGGCCGGGACGTCCTGCGACGCGATCGCGTTCGTGTAGGGGATGCCCGACGTGCTACGGCCGGACGTCACCGTGTACTTGCCGATCGCGACGAACGCGAGGTAGGTCGCCATCGGCAGATCCTCGCGCCAGCGGTAGGTCGTCTTGCCCTGATGCGTGGACGTGCCGGCGAGCCGGCCGTTGCCCAACGCCTGCAGGCCGGACGGCACCGTCGTCGACACGTCGTAGGTGGCCTTGTCGGTCGGGTGGTCGTCCGCCGGGAACCACCAGGCCGACGCTTCGGCCTCGTCGGCGATAACGGCGCCGGTCGGCGTCGGGAACCACGGCGAGAAGCCGCCGACCAGGGTGGTGGCCGGATTACCCGAGTAGCGCACCCGGATGGTCAGCGCCGTACCCCGGCGTATGGCGCGAGCCGGAGTGACGACCAGCTCGCCGCCGTAGTTGCGGGCCGGGGTGTCGTAGGCGTACTCGGAGGTGGTGGCCGTCCGGCCGTTGATCGTCAACGAGCTGACCGGCAGCAGGAAGTCCAGATCGAAGCGGGACAGGTCCTGGGTGGCCCGGGCGGTGATCGTCGTGTCGCCGGTCAGCACGCCGGTGGCCGGGTCGTAGTCGATCGCGATCTTGTAGTGCGAGACGTCGTAGCCACCGTTGCCATAGCGCGGGTAGTACGGATCGCCGGCACCGTCGCTGCCCGGCGACGGCGCGGCGGACGCGGCGACGGCCGGCGCGACCAGCGCGACGACCGCGCCAAGGACGAGGCCCCGGCGGGCCAACCTGGAGAGCACGGACACAACCACTCCTCGGGGGTGAAAGGGGTTGTGTCGCATCCTTGCAGACGCAGGCCGCTAATCCGTCGCTAATCCACCCATCGCACGTCGACGTCGGTCGCATCGCGGGCGGTGCCGACCCGCTCGGCTTCGGCCTCCACCTCGCGGCGAATCGCCGGTGGCAGCGGGGCGAACGTCTCGACGTTCAGCTGCAGGCGCGTCTTGGCCGACTTGGGCCGCCAGGTGCCGACCACCTCGCCGTTGACGAACACCACGCCGGGCCGGCCGAGGATCGGCCACAGCGTCTTCTGCACCGCCTTGTCCGGCACGATCAGGTCGCGGTCGCGAGCCTGCAGGTACGGGTCGAACGCGCCGAGCAGCCGGGTCAACCGGGGCTTGCGGGGCCGGCGGGCCTTGGCCACCGCATCGTCGGGCAGCCACGCGGTCCGGCCCTCGACGCCGACCTCGACCAGGTCGTCCGGCCAGACCTTCGCGAGGTCGGCCCGGCGTGCGCCGAGGTAATCGGCCACGTCGGCGTCCGTGCCCGGACCCAGCAACCGTAGGTAAGTACGGACGAGTTCTTGCAGCGCGTCGACGTCCACGGCGTCGGGCACCACCGCCTTGGCCCGCGGCACCAGCACCGGGGGCGACGTGCCGGGTTCGAGCTCGAGGCCGGCGGCCAGCGTCGGGAACCGCAGCACGATCTCGTACACGTGCGTGGCCTGGCAGGCCCGGCAGTGTCGATGCAGGCCGTCCGGCGTGGCCTTGGTCAGGGCGGTGCTGACCGAACCCTTGTCCATGGGCGCCGTGACGATATTGCACAGGGCGGCCAGCGCCGTGGTGAACCCGTCGAGCCCGCCGATGCCCGCCTTGCGCAGCGGCGCGCTGGCCTGCATCCGGGCCAGCGCATCGGCGTCGGACAGCGGCCACAGCGCGGCGGCCAGTCCGTTCAGGTCGCGGCGGCGATGGACGTGCGGGGCCCCGCGCAGCGTCCAGACGGTCGCAGTCCGGGCCAGCGTGTCCGGCGGCGCGACCGGCCGGCGCACCCGCGCGTCGAACGCCAGCCGCGCCGATCCGGACGTGTCCTGCACGCCGAAGTCCAGCACGGCCAACTCGTCGATGGACGAGCCGTCGCGCAGCAGTCCCTGGGCCGCCACCCGATGGGCGATGACCTGCTGCCGGGTCAGCTGCATCAGTGGTGCACCTCGGGATCCTCGATCGCGTACGACAGCGTGACCTGGTAGGTCGTGTCGCCGGCCTCGGACTCCAGCTCGCCCACGATCCCGGCGAGCTCACCGGTGCCCGAGTCAGGGACGATCCGTCCGCGCGTACGGGCCACGCCGCCCTCGTGGCGGCCCTCGGCCTGCACGACGAAGCTGCCGGTGCGGCCGTCCAGGGTGCCGGTAATGCGCTCGAACCCGACGTAGTCGCCGACCAACGTCTCCGGCTTGGCCGGATCGCCGCCCGTGTACGCGAGCAGCATCCGCGTCGTGGACGAACCGACCAGATCTCCCTGGTAGGTAAGGGG
>DASXYE010000419.1:0-3207 GCA_036502695.1 Jatrophihabitantaceae bacterium | reverse complement strand
GCGGCCAAGGCGGCCCCGCTGGCCGACGACGGGGCGACCCACGCCGCCACCGCGGCCGAGGCCGTCGCCGGCGCGGACGTCGTCATCACCATGCTGAACGACGCCGACGCGGTGCTGGCCGTGATGGACGACGGTGGCGCGCTGGCCGCGATGGGCCAGGACGCGATCTGGGTGCAGATGAGCACGGTCGGCGTGGATGGCTGTGCCCGGCTGGCCGAGGCCGCCGCGCGCGCCGGCATCCAGCTCGTCGACGCGCCGGTGCTCGGTACCCGCATGCCGGCCGAGCAGGGCAAGCTGAAGATTCTCGCCGCCGGACCGGCCGAACTGCGGTCGCGCTGCGAGCCGGTGTTCGCGCCCATGGGGACGGTGTCGTCCTGGCAGGACCAGGTGGGGCAGGCCAGCGCCTTGAAGCTGGTCGCCAACTCGTGGGTCGCGGCATTGATGAGCGGGACGGCCACCTCGATCCGGCTGGCCCAGCAGTTGGGCCTGGATCCGCAGCTGTTCCTGGACGCCATCGCCGGCGGGTTGAGCGACAGCCAGTACCTGCACGTCAAGGGCGCGGCGATCCTGGCCGGTGACTACACGACGAGCTTCGCGGTGTCCGGGGCGGCCAAGGACTGCCGGCTGATCGTCGAGGCCGGTCGGGCCGCCGGGTTCGACCCGGAACTCCTCGACGTCGCCCGCCGACAGTTCGAACGGGCCGCCGAGCGCGGCCACGCCGACGAGGACATGGCCGCTATCTACGAGGGCCTGACAGACACGCTCTAGCTGCGTTTGGGGCCGCGTGCCCGCGTCCGGCTCGCCTGCGACTTGGCCGGACGGGGCGTAGGCCGCGGACGCGACCGTGCCTCGGTCGGCGCCGTGGTCGTATCCGCCGCCGGCGAGTCGTCGACGGCACCTTCGGCCGCGGGCGAGTCGTCGCCGGCAACCTCGGCCGCTGGCGGCGCGGCTTCCGCGACCGGAGCCGGCGGTTCTGCCGCGACCTCTTCCGCGGCCGCGACTGGCGCGGGTGCCGGCGGTGCTGCCGTCGGCGTCGCCGCGGCGTCCAGCACCCCGGCCAGCATGGTGTGCAGCTCGCGCAGCTCGGACTGGGTGTCGTCGCGGCGACTGCGTAGCCGGGCGACCTCGGCCTCGGCGTCGGCGACGATCTTCTCCGCGTGCGTGCGGGCCTCGGCGCGGACTCGCTCGGCCTCGGTCTCGGCCGCGGCCTTCAGCTCGTCGGACCGCTTCGACTCCTCGCTGCGGCGAGCCCGCAGCGCGATCTCGAAGTCCTCGGACGCGGTCTTGATCCGCTGGTCCAGCTCGGTTTCCTCGCGGGTCCGGCGGGCCTGGAACTCCGCGTCCAGGCGGGTCCGTTCGGCGGTGGCTTCGGTGTCCAGGCGTTCCCGGGTGGCCGTCGCCTCGGCGGTCAGCTGGTCCTCCTCGGCCCGGACGCGGGCCAGGTCCTGTTCGAGCTGCTCGGTGACCTCGGCCCGGTGCCGCTCGACCTCGGCCAGCCGCCGGCGGAACGTCTCGTCGGCCTCGGCGTGGCGCTGGTTGGCCTGGGACATGATCTGCTCGGACTCGAACCGGGCGCTGGCCCGGATCCGCTCGGCGGACTCGTCGGCCGAGCGGCGGGTGTTCAGCACGTACTCGTCGGCGTCGGCACGCAGCTTGGACGCCTCGGCGGCCGCCGAATCCAGCATCTCGCGGACGCGAGGCTCGACGTTGTCGGTGTTGACCTGTTCGGAGGCCTTGCGCAGCTGGCGTCTCAGCGACTCCATCTGCGCCTGCGCGCTCGCCAGCTGAGCGGCGAGGTCCGCGGTGCGCGCGGCGGCGGCATCGCGATCAGCGGAGGCGGCGCGCACCTCGTCGTCCAGGTTGGCGACGTATTCATCGACCTGGCGGCGGTCGTAGCCGCGCATCGCGGTGTCGAAGCCGCGGTCAGCGAGGATTGGCAGTGTTTCCGAGTAGTTCTCCGAAGCCATGATTCGATCGTCTCACTTCGGTGCAACAGCCCCCAAGTCGATCAGTGCCACGTACGTCACCGATCGCGGAAGCGGTTGATCGCGTCGACGTGTTTCGCGCGAAGATCGCGATCGCGGACGCCCAGTCCCTCCTGCGGGGCCAGGCACAGGACGCCGACCTTGCCCTGATGCAGGTTGCGGTGCACGTCGTAGGCGGCCTGGCCGGTCTCGTCGAGCGGGTAAACCCTCGACAGCGTCGGATGGATCGCGGCGCGCGCGATCAGCCGATTGGCCTCCCACGACTCGCGATAGTTGGCGAAGTGCGATCCGACGATGCGCTTGAGCGTCATCCACAAGTAGCGGTTGTCGTACTCGTGCCAGTAGCCCGACGTCGAGGCGCACGTCACGATCGTGCCGCCGCGCCGGGCGACGTACACCGACGCACCGAACGTCTCGCGGCCCGGATGCTCGAACACGATGTCGGGGTCGTCGCCGCCGGTCAGCTCGCGGATCTTCTTGCCGAGGCGCTTCCATTCGCTCGGCTGCTGCTCACCGTTCTTCCAGAATTCATAGCCCTCGGCCGTCCGGTCGATGATCAACTCGGCGCCCATCGCCCGGCAGATCTCCGCCTTCTCCGGCGACGACACGACGCACACCGGGATCGCCCCGCCGTTCAGCGCGTACTGCGTGGCGTACCCGCCGAGCCCGCCCGACGCGCCCCAGATCAGCACGACGTCGCCCTGCTTCATGTCGGCACCGTGCTTGGACACCAGCTGCCGGTAGGCCGTGGAGTTGACCAGCCCGGGGCAGGCGGCTTCCTCCCAGGTCAGGTGTGACGCCTTGGGCATCAGCTGGTTGGCCTTGACCAGCGCCAGCTCGGCGAGCCCGCCGAAGTTCGTCTCGAAGCCCCAGATGCGCTGCTGCGGATCCATCATCGTGTCGTCGTGGCCCTGCGGGTCCTCGAGCTCGACGGACAGGCAGTGCGCGACGACCTCCTGGCCGGGCTTCCAGCGGGTGACGCCGGGTCCGACGCGCAGCACGACACCGGACAGGTCGGATCCCACGACGTGATAAGGCTGATCGTGCTTGCGGGCCAGCTCGGAGGACTTGCCGTACCGCTTCAGGAACTCGAAGGTCGACACCGGTTCGAAGATCGATGTCCACACCGTGTTGTAGTTGATCGCGCTGGCCATGACCGCCACCAGCGCCTCGCCCGGGCCGAGCTCGGGGGTCGGCACGTCCTGCACGTGCAGGCTCTTGC
>DASXYE010000418.1:0-6693 GCA_036502695.1 Jatrophihabitantaceae bacterium | reverse complement strand
GAGCGCCGACGCGCTGCTGCCCGAGCGGGCCCTGGCCGGTGACCCCGACGCCCGCGAGGCCCTGATCAACCACATCTACCTGCCGCTGGCCAAGGCCGGCGACGTCCTGCTCGACACGGTCACCGCGTTCCTGGCCGCGGGCGGCGCGCTGGAGACGACGGCCCGGGCGCTGTTCGTCCACGCCAACACGGTGCGCTACCGGCTGCGCCGGGTCGGTGAGATCTGCGGTGAGGCCCCGACCGAGCCGCGGGGGGCGTTCACCATCCAGGTCGCGCTCACACTCGGGCGGTTGGACGGATGACATTTACTTTGCCGTCCTGTTAATAGTCAATCTCCTACAGTACGGGGGTTAACACCGGGGCAAGGTGACCCCGGTCATTGTAGGAGAGCTACAACAACCCGCCCGGCAACGCTGTCCGCGCCACCATCGCCACCGAGGGCTCCCACGAGGGATCGTCAGAGGTGTGATCGCCGTTCTCGCCCCCGGACAGGGATCCCAGACCCCCGGCATGCTGGCCCCTTGGCTCGAATTGCCCGGCGCGTCCGCCCTGGTCGGCGAGCTCGGCGAGGCCGCGAAGCTCGACCTGCTGCGCCTCGGCACCACCGCCGACGCCGACGAGATCAAGGACACCGCCGTCACCCAGCCGCTGATCGTCGCGCTGGGTCTGGTGGCCGCTCCGCACCTGGGCCTGGACGACGCCAACGCGGGTGCCTCGGTCATCGCCGGGCACAGCGTCGGCGAGCTGACCGGGGCCGCCGTCGCCGGCGCGCTCCGTCCGAGCGCCGCCGTGGGGTTCGCCGCCCGCCGCGGGGCCGAGATGGCGGCGGCCTGCGCGCTCACCCCCACCGGCATGTCCGCGCTGCTGGGCGGCGATCCGGACGAGGTGGCCGCCGGTATCGAGGCGGCCGGGCTGACGCCCGCGAACCGCAACGGCGCCGGGCAGATCGTCGCCGCCGGGGCGCTGACCGCGCTCGCCGAGCTGGCCGAGAACCCGCCGGGCGGGGCGCGGGTCCGCCCGTTGCCGGTGGCCGGCGCCTTCCACACCAGCTACATGGCCCCGGCCGAGGCGGCGCTGCACGACTATGCAGCCACGCTGGATATCGCCGACCCGAGCCATCTCCTGCTGTCCAACGCCGACGGCACCGCGGTCGCGTCCGGCGCCGAGCTGATCAAGCGGCTGGTCGCGCAGGTGACGCTGCCGGTTCGGTGGGATCTGTGCCTGCGCACGCTGCGCGACCTCGGGGTCAGCGCGGCGATAGAGCTGCCCCCGGCCGGCGCCCTGACCGGCATCGCCAAACGCGAGCTGCCCGGCGTCGAGCTGCTGGCCCTCAAGACCCCGGCCGACCTCGAGAAGGCCCGCGTCGTCATCGAATCCGCCCGGCAGCCCGGGCAGGGCGAGCACACGCCGGACTTCCAGGTCGTGAGCGCCCCGGCCAAGGGCACGTTCACCCGCAACGAGGCGGTGACCGAGGGCCAGGCCGTGGCCCGCGGCGCGACGCTCGGCATCGTCCGCACGAACCGGGACGAGCACGCCGTAGTGGCCGGCCGCGACGGCATCCTCGTCGAGTGGCTGCGTCACGACGGCGACATCGTGGCGGCGGGACTGCCCGTCGCCCGCCTGCAAAGCGGATCGGAGCACTAGGCCAGTGGCACTGAACGCGATCCCGTCCATCCCCGGCACTCGTATCCGGGGGCTGGGGCACTACCAACCGGCGAACGTCATCACCAACGACGACCTGGTCGCCCGTGGCGTCGACACGAACGACGAGTGGATCCGGAGCCGGGTCGGCATCGTCGAGCGCCGCTACGCCGACCCGGACGAGACGATCGTCGACATGGCCGAGCACGCGTCGAGCAAGGCGATGGCCGCGGCCGGGGTCGACCCGGACGCCGTCGATCTCGTGATCGTCGCGACGTGCACCATGACCACCCCGGTGCCGGCCGCCGCCCCGGAGCTGGCCAGCCGCCTCGGCATCGATGCCCCCGGCGCGTACGACCTGAACACCGGCTGTTCGGGCTGGGTGTACGCGGTCAACGCCGCCTCGGCTGCCGTGCTGACCGGGCAGGCCCGCAACGTGCTGGTCGTGGCGTCCGAGCGATTCTCCGGCTGGCTGGATTTCGCCGATCGCTCGACGTGCATCATCCTGGCCGACGGCGCCGGTGCGGCCGTGGTCGGCGCCGCCGACGAGCCCGCGATCGGCCCGATCGTGTGGGGCAGCGACGGGGCGCAGGCCCGCAACGTGATCATCGACGAGCAGACCCGCTACTTCCAGCAGGAAGGCCAGGCCGTCTATCGCTGGGCCACCTCGCAGATGCCGGCCATCGCCGCCGAGGCCTGCCGTCGCGCGGGCGTCACGCCCGAAGACATCGCCGCGTTCGTGCCGCACCAGGCCAACCTGCGCATGGTCGAGGCGATCGCCAAGAAGCTGGGCCTGCCGAACGCGATCGTCGCCCGAGACGTTCAGGTATCGGGTAACACCTCGGCCGCGACGATCCCGCTCGCGCTGTCCAAGATGGTCGAGCGCGGCGAGATCCCGTCCGGAGCACCGGTGCTGTTGCTGGGCTTCGGGTCCGGGCTCGCCTACGCCAGCCAAGTAGTTCTCGCTCCCTAACCAGAAAGGAACCGCCAAAGTGGCAACCTCCCCCGACGAGATCCGTACCGGACTCGCCGAGATTCTGAACGAGGTCGCGGACGTCGACGCCGCGGACGTGAGCGACGAGAAGTCGTTCACCGACGACCTGGACGTCGACTCGCTGTCCATGGTCGAGGTGGCCATGGCCGCCGAGGAGAAGTTCGGCGTCAAGATCCCCGACGACGAGCTGCCCAAGCTCAAGACGGTGGGCGACGCGATCAGCTACATCCAGAACAACCCAACGGCCTGAGGAGAAACGTCATGACCGACGAGATCGTCGTCACGGGGCTCGGAGCGACGACCCCTCTCGGTGGTGACGCCAAGTCCACCTGGGACGCCCTGGTGAACGGGCGTTCCGGGGTGGCCGCCCTGACCGAGGAGTGGGCCGCCGAACTGCCCGTTCGGTTCGCGGCCCGGATGGCCGTCGAGCCGGCCGACCGCATCCCCCGGGCGCAGGCTCGGCGGATGGACCGCGCGCAGCAGGCCGCGCTGGTGGCCGCCGAGGAGGCCTGGGCGGATGCCGGTTTCGTCGGCACCACGCAGGACAACGGGCTGGCCCCCGAGCGGGTGGCCGTCGTCATCGGCACCGGCATCGGCGGGGTCACCAGCCTGATCGACCAGCACGACCTGATGCTGGCGAAGGGTCCGAGCAAGGTCAGCCCGATGCTCATCCCGATGGACATGCCGAACGGCCCGGCGGCCTACGTCGGGCTCAAGCTCGGCGCGCGGGCCGGAGTGTTCACTCCGGTCAGCGCGTGCGCATCCGGCGCCGAGGCCATCGCGTACGGGCTCGACCTGCTGCAGCTGGACCGGGCCGACCTGGTGATCGTCGGCGGAACCGAGGCGTGCATCCATCCCTTGACGATCAGCGGCTTCGCGCAGATGCGGGCGATGAGCACCCGCAACGACGACCCGAGCGGGGCGTCGCGCCCGTTCGACCGGGACCGCGACGGTTTCGTCATCGGCGAAGGGGCCGGCGTGCTGATCCTCGAGCGCCGCGCCGACGCCGAGGCTCGCGGCCGTAACCCGTACGCCGTGCTGGCCGGGGGTGCGGTGACCTCCGACAGCCACCACATCACCGCTCCCGACCCGGCGGGGTCCGGGCAGAAGCGTGCGATGCAGCAGGCGGTGGATCGGGCCGGACTGTCCATGTCGGACGTCGTCCACGTCAACGCGCACGCGACCTCGACCCCGGCCGGGGACATGGGCGAGGTCAAGGCGGTCACCGAGCTGTTCGGCCCGCAGACCGTGGTGACGGCGACCAAGTCGATGACCGGGCACCTCATCGGCGCCGCCGGTGCCGTCGAGAGCATCGCCACCCTGCTGGCGGTCCGGGACGACGTCGTCCCCCCGACGATCAACCTGCAACACCCTGACGACGCGCTGACCGTCGACGTGCCGACCTCGGCCCGCTCGATGCCCGTTCCGGCCGCTCTGTGCAACTCGTTCGGCTTCGGCGGGCACAACGCATCGGTCCTGTTCCGAAAGGCCTGATCATGACGCTCACGACAGAGCCTCCCGCCGCTGCAGGCGGCGCGCCGACCGTCGGTCCAGGCGCTTCGGCAAGCACGGCGATCGATCCCCGCGACCCGGAGCTGCGGCTGTCCAAGCTGCTCGACCCCGGCTCGCTGGTGCCGCTGCACGAGCGCGACAAGAGTGGCGTGTTCGCGGTGCGCGGCACGATCGACGGCGCCCCGGTCACCGCCTACTGCACCGACGCCACCGTCATGGGTGGCGCGATGGGCGCGGTGGGCTGCCGCTACATCGTCGACGCGATCGACACGGCGCTGCGCGAGCGGGTGCCGGTGATCGGGTTGTGGCACTGCGGCGGCGCCCGCCTGGCCGACGGCGTCGAGGCGCTGGACGCGGTGGGTCAGGTCTTCGCGGCGATGATCCGGGCGTCCGGCCGGGTGCCGCAGATCTCGGTGGTGCTCGGCCCGGCCGCGGGCGGGGCCGCCTACGGTCCGGCACTCACCGACGTGGTGATCATGTCCGCTTCCGGGCGCGTCTTCGTCACCGGCCCGGACGTCGTGCGCAGCGTCACCGGCGAGAACGTCGACATGGAATCCCTCGGCGGCGCCGACACGCACGGGCGGCGCAGCGGCGTCGTCCACATCACCGTCGACACCGACGACGATGCTCTCGCGACGGCCCGCGAGACGACCGGACTGTTCGCCCAGCAGGGCTCGTTCGAGCTGAGTTTGATCGGCGACGACCGCGACCTGGCCGCGCTGCTGCCGGAGAACCCCAAGCGCGCCTACGACGTGCACCCGCTCATCGCGGGGTTGCTCGACGACGACTCCTTCCTCGAACTGCACGCCCGCTGGGCCCCGAACATCGTCACCGGCCTGGGCCGGCTGACCGGTCGCACCGTCGGCGTCATCGCCAACAACCCGCTGCGCCTGGGCGGCTGCCTGGACTCACCGTCCGCCGAGAAGGCCGCGCGCTTCGTCCGAATGTGCGACGCGTTCGGCGTGCCGCTCGTCGTGCTGGTGGACGTCCCGGGCTACCTGCCCGGCGTCGGCCAGGAGTGGGACGGCATCGTGCGTCGCGGCGCCAAGCTGCTGCACGCGTTCGGCGAGGCCGTGGTGCCGCGGGTGACGCTGGTGACCCGCAAGTCCTACGGCGGCGCCTACATCGCCATGAACGCCCGCTCGCTGGGCGCCAACACGGTGTACGCCTGGCCCGGCGCGGAGGTCGCTGTCATGGGCGCTACCGCCGCGGTGGGCATCCTGCACCGCAAGAAGCTGGCCGCCGCCCCGCCCGGTGAGCGCGAGGCGCTGCACGCCGCGCTGGCCGCCGAGCACGAGCGCATCGCCGGCGGCGTCGGGCGGGCCATGGACATCGGTGTCGTCGACGGCGTCATCGAGCCGTCCCGGACGCGGGCCGCGCTGGCCGAGGCGCTGGCGTCCATGCCGTCCGGACGGGGAGCGCACGGCAACATCCCGTTGTAAGCCCAGCCCAAACATCAAGGCCCGCCCGCGACGGCGCAGCCCCGGCGCGGGGCTAGACGACCTGGTGCAGCAGGGTTACCGGGGCGCCGTCGCCGGCATGGCGGTAGGGCTCGAGCTCGGCGTCCCAGGCCGAACCGAGCAACTCGGCCAGGCCGTGGGCGTAGTCGTCGGCGCTGCGGGCTCGGGAGGCCAGCCCGCGCAGGCGCTCCTCGCCGACCACGACGTCGCCGTTGGCCGACACGGCGCTGCGGTGGAAGCCCCGACCCGGGACGTATGCCAGCCGCTCGCCATCGCTTGCGGACGTGCCGTCCTCGGTGACCTCGAAGACGATCATCGGCCAGGCTCGCAACGAGGCGGCGATCCGGGCACCTGTGCCGATCGGGCCGGACCAGTCGGCCTCGGCGCGCAGGTGGCTGGGCGCGACCGGCTGCGCGGTCCACGACAGCCGGACCGGCCGGCCGAGCACGCCGGCGATGGCCCACTCGACGTGCGGCGCGATGGCCGATGGGCAGCAGTGCATGAACACCACGCCACTCGTGGTGGCTGGTGCCGTGCGCCGGACGGTCGTCATCGCACACCTCCACTGAATCGACGGCGACGCCTTCCCCGACGGTCCGCGCACCAGTGGTGTGTGCGTTGACATTGTGACTGATGGGGCCCCAGTTGCGCCAGCCGACACTTTGTCGGTGGCTTACGAGAGCCTGAACTTCCGCGTGCACGGTGGCATCCGGCCGCCGGCCACGGTAAGCAGGAAAGGGACGCGAGGAGACGACAATGCCCGATTCCGCCCCGTCCACCGAGGCTCCGGCGCTCGCCGGGGCGCCCGAAGCCGCCGAAATCGTGCCGCACCGCGAGGCGGCCGAGGCCTTCATCACCCGGATCTGTTTCAAGATCGGACCACCGAAGCTGGTCGGTCTCGAGCTCGAATGGCTCGTTCACGATCGTCGCCAGCCCGAACTCCCGCTCACCCCCGCTCGTCTTGCCGCCGCTCTCGGGCCACACAGCCCCCCGGCGTTGCGCGACCCGCTCACCACTCCCCCCGCCACGATGCCGAACGGCTCGGCGGTCACGGTCGAACCCGGTGGGCAGGTCGAACTCTCCACCC
>DASXYE010000417.1:0-14876 GCA_036502695.1 Jatrophihabitantaceae bacterium | reverse complement strand
CAGCTCGGTCAGGAGTTCCGCCACTGCGGCAACACCGGGCACCAGCGTTGCCCGAGCCGGACTCCACATCCGCCCGGCCAACCCATAGCGAGCCGCCCGCCATCGGGCCGCGCGCAGCACGCTGTCGGGCAGGGTCGGCGGTGGCTCGCCTCGGGCGACCCGGACGGCCAGGGTGCGCACGAGCGATCGAACGAGGGCGGCATGCAGCACCGCGTCGTCCACGTCAGTACACATATCGCCGATCCGGAACTCGAGGGTCGGGTACCGCGCCGAGGGTCGAACCTCCCACAGCAACGCGGTTGCCTCCTCGATGAGTCCGACGGCTATCAGCTGATCGACTGTCGCCTGGTACTCCTCCGCCGACTCCAGCCGAGGCGGCGGTCCACCTTGCGGCCACAAACCCAGCCAGGCCAACCGAAGACTCGCATAGCTCGTATCGCATCCTTCCTGGAACGGCGAGCTCGCGGTGAGCGCTGCCAGTACCGGCAGGTATGGACGCGCGTGGCTCATGATCGCCACGGCGGTGGGTAGATCCGGCACCGAGACGTGGACGTGGCAGCCGGTCAGGTTGAGCTCGCGCACCACCGATCCGAAGCGGTGTTCCAACTGTGCGTACCGCGGCAGCGCCAAGATGTCGATGTCGCTGCGTGGTGCCAGCGGATGCGTGCTCGTGGCCAACAACAGGGCGCCCACGCCGGCCGCAGCCGCGGCTGCCTCCCGTCGGCCATTCACCAGGGCGCAGCGCAGCTGGTGCAAGTCGGAACAGACGTCGGTCGACGACTCGAGCTGGCTGGTCAGCATCTCGGCGTGCAGGTGCGGGCCCAGTTGTTGCCGAGCCACGCATTCGGCCAGCTCGGGCCGCGCGGCCAGCCGCAACGTCTCGGCCTCGACGAGATGAAATTCCTCTTCGACACCCAGCGTCTGGCCGGCCGCGCCGGACATCAGGTCCGATCCTCGTCGTACGTCTCGTCGTCGATCGGATTGCTCATCGTGGCCTCCTTGCCGGGTTGGCTTCCCGATCCTGCCCAAGCCACGGTGGGCGACAAACGGGTGCCGAAGTGGTTGCCGGCCCAGCCCGCCAGGCGGTCGAAGCGGGCGCCCACACCTCGGGTGCGGCGGCGTCGAGTTCGGGGGCGCGGGCCGTCTTGGTCCGGGTGTGGAAGTGGTAGATCGTGCGGCCGGTGATCAGCTGGAACGGGTATTCGCTGCTGGCGTCCTCGTGCAGCGGGAAGAATTCGGCCGCCTTGATGATCGCCTTGCCGTCCGGGTTGAGCGCGCGGTACTCGGTCTCGTCGACGGATGCCGCCGTGACGAGATCCCGGCCGTAGGACTCGCAGTCGTCCGGCGACGCCCGGAACGCGCCATCGACGTAGAGGCGCTCACCGCCCCACTGGATGCCACCGTTGGCGCGCAGCGCGGCGTAGCTGATGCCCGTGTAGTCACACGGCCGGCCCGCACTACAGCGTTGCCAGGCGGCCACTCGGCCCAGACGGTCGGACTCGAATCGGTCGGCCACACCTGCACGGTCGGGACACCGGCGTCGCGAAGGGTGTCGGCCAGCCACTGCGCCGAGCGGCGCAGGTCGATCTCGTGTTCGGCCAACCCGGCCACCGACGGGACGCGGACCCATTCCACGAGCTGGTCGATCAGGTCCTTTCGACGATCGGCCAGCCAGGTGTGCGTGGTGCCCGCCGTCACGTCCGTCCGACCAACAAGACGGCACGCTCGGCGTCGATGACGCGCATCGTGCGCCCGCGTAGCCGCAGTTCAGGGGCGGCGCCGAGCAGGCTACGCACGTGAGCGCCCTGATCCGGACCGGCGACCTGCAGCAGGAGCTGACCGGTCGCGGTGAGGTGCTCGCCCGCCACAGTGAGACACGCCCGGACCAGCTCGAGGCCGTCCGCGCCGCCGTCGATCGCGCTGGTGGGATCCTCGGGCCAGCGGCTGATCTCGGCGGTGCGCAGGTAGGGCGGGTCGGCGATCATCAGCTCGAACAGCTCCCCCGCAGGTAGCGCCACCTGCAGGGGTCGGCTGCGGATCTCGGTCCGGCCGGCCCAGCCCGCACGGGCCGCGTTCTGCATGGCGTAATGCGTCGCCCGCGGATCGGCCTCGACCTGAACCAGGTCACGATCGGCCAGTACCGCCGCGGCCAGGCCGATGTGGCCGGCGCCCGCGCACAGCTCGACGATGGGCCCCGGTGGGGCCGTGGCGGCCAGCTCGACCGCCCATTGGCTCTGCTCGAACGTCCACGGACGCGGGCTCAAGACCTGCTCGTCGTAGTCAACGACAAGCGGACCGAACCGGCACCGGCGCGCCGATGAGTTGAGCGGACTGATGATCTGCACGTCCCGTACATACCCACAACAGCGACGTTCTCGTCGTCGCTGGCCACTCACCGGGATTGGACGTCCCGGGACTCGGTTTTGGCCAGCGCCGTAACGGGTATTCGCAGATTACGGCTGAGACCACAGCCGGCCCCGAGGGAAACTGAGGAGTCGACCGTGGGCTCAGCGGGCCACCGTTACCTGATGTGCCCCCCGACGTACTTCGCTGTGCGGTACCGCATCAATCCGAGGATGCGGCCGGAGTGCCCGGTGGACGTCGACCGGGCGCAGGCCCAGTGGGAAGACCTACGCCACCGGCTGGTCACCCTCGGGCACGAGGTGCTGACCGTCGCCCCGCAGCCGGGCTTGCGCGACATGGTCTTCGCCGCGAACGGCGGCATCGTGATCGGCGATCGGGCGTTGATCCCGCGGTTCCGGCACGTGGAACGGGCGGGTGAGTCGGTGCACTTCGCCCGAGCGCTGCGGGGACTGGGCCTCTGCGAGGTACACCAGGCCAGCTACGTCAACGAGGGCGAGGGCGACTTCCTACTGGTCGGCGCCCGGATCCTCGGCGGCAGCGGTTTCCGGTCGGATCCACGTGCAGCAAAGGAGGTCGCCGACTATTTCGGCCTTCCTGTCGTATCGCTGCGTCTGCTCGATTCCCGCCTCTACCATCTCGATACCGCGCTGGCTCGGCTCGACGCCGATACGGTCGCCTACTGGCCCGGTGCGTTCAGTCCGGCCAGCCAGCACATCCTGCGAGAGCTCTTCCCGGAGCTGCGCAAAGCCGGCGGCGGTGCGAAATGCTGCGTACTCGAACTGCACCCGACGACGGAAGGGACTCGCCGTGCTGCTGCCTGAACCGTGCGGCCCATTGACGATCGCGCTGGTCGTCGCTCTCGGCCGAGGCGAACCCGTGTTGCTGCCCGACGTTGCGGCGCCGCTTGATCCCCTCGCCGACGACGATCTACAGCTGGCCCTGTGGATCTGCTACGAGCTGCACTACCGCGGCTTCGATGACGTCGCGGACTCCTGGGAATGGCAGCCGGACCTGATCGCATTACGCGGGCAGCTCGAGCAACGGACGCTCACCGCGTTACGGCAGGCGGTGGACGTCTCGGTCGGCGACGCTCCGGTGGCCGAGCAGCTGCGCGAGCTCGTAGAGAACGACGACGGCCCGGGACTGTCGCGGTTCGTGCAACGGCAGGCGAGTCGCGCGCAGTTCGACGAGTTCGCCATTCACCGCTCGATCTACCAGCTGAAAGAGGCTGATCCGCACACGTGGGCCATCCCGCGACTGTCCGGTCGGGCCAAGGCGGCTCTGTTGGAGATCCAGTTCGACGAGTACGGCGGCGCAGATCCAGCTCGGATGCACAGTGAGCTGTATCGCCGGCTGCTGCGCGGGCTCGGCCTGCAGGACTGCTACGGCGCCTACGTGAACGCCGTCCCCGGCATAACCCTCGCCATCAGCAACGTCATGTCGATGTTCGCGCTCCGGCGCGAGTTGCGCGGTGCTCTGGTCGGCCACCTCGCTGCCTATGAGATGACGTCCTCGGCCCCGTGCCGCCGCTACGCGAAGGGCCTGCGCCGGCTCGGCGGCGACGATCGGACCTGCGAGTTCTACGACGTGCACGTCACGGCCGACGCCTTGCACGAGCAGCTTGCCGCGCACGACCTGTGTGGCGGACTGGCCGAGGCCGAGCCCGACCTGGCTCGTGACATCGTCTTCGGCGCCGCCGTGTGCCTCTACGTGGACCGTCGGTTCGCTGAGCACGTGTTCGGATGCTGGAAGCGCGACCGAAGCTCGCTGCGCGAACGGGTCGGACCGTCACTCGCCAGGGTGTCTTGACGCTGTGTCGCCGGCCGGCTGGTCAGTCGCGGAGAGCTCGCCGCGCCGATGGCTACCGTCGCAGAGCGGCTTGGCGGCCGAGCGGCCACACCGGCACAAGGCGACGATGCGACCCGTCTCGATCGTGGCGCCATCCACCGAGCAGACCTCGAAGTCACCGCGCAGGATCAGCGGGCCGTCCGGGTACATCGTCACCCGGGCCGCGGCCGGCCGCTCGCTGTCGCGACTCATCGGACCGCGGGCTTGTCATCGGGCTGCCGCTGCGTCTCGTCGTCCGGGTCGTTGGAAGGACGCAGCACGAAGAAGGCGAGCGCGGCGAGTATTGCCGCGAAGATCAGCCAGGCGAACAGGATCGCGAGGCCGCCGGTATCAGTCATGACGCATCGCCTTCGTAGTAGGCCCGCCCGTGCAAGAGGTGGATGCGGGGGCGTTCGAAGCGGGTCACGTCGGTCCAATCGATCTCGAGTGATCGTTGGCGTCGTCGGCGGAAGATGACGCTGAGCGGCCACGGTCCGGCCATGTCGGCGGTGCCGTATCCGAGGCGGTGGCCGAGCGGGGCCCGTTTCCCGCAGGCAATGCCGGTCAGCCGGCACTGCCAGCCGGTCTTGGCCCGGCCGCTGGGTGCTCGGGCCTCGAACCGTAGGTCGTGCACGTGCCCGATCAGGTCGCCGTTGGCGTCATAGACCTCGCAGCCGAGCAGTTCGGTGGCTCTCATCAGCCGCTCCCGGGTATCCGGTCGATCACCTTGTCGTGGACCCAGCCACGTAGCCGTCGGGTCGGCACCTCGGCCGACTCGACGGCGACGGCGATGCCGCGGTGGTTGATCGTCGTCACCTGCGCGAAGGGCACCCGGTTGGGGTACGGGTCATCCGCGGGACGCAGGCGGCGTCCGACGGCCAGCCACCAGCTGCCGAGCCGGCCGCCGACGCGGGGGCCCAACGCGGTCGGCCCGCTGAGCAAGGCGGTGATCTCGGGCGCGGGACCGTCGGACAGCTCGAGGTCGTCGACCATGCCGACGTGTTCTCCGTCGGCCGCGATCAGCAGCCGGTCCAGCAGATCGCGGTTGGCCCACATCGTCCTCGTCATCTACAAGCCCGCCTTCGTGATGAACAGCAACGGAAGCGTCGCCACCGACGTGATCAGCATCAGCAGCAAGAACACCGAGCCGAGGGTGTTGCTGAACGCGCGGTTGACGTGCCGGCCCATGTAGTCGCGGTCGTTGGCAACCATCAGCACCGGGAAGTAGGTGAGCGGTACCGCCGCCGCGCCGAGTACGACCGACACGAGGGTGACGGTGATCGGATCGACGGTGGTGAGGATGAACCCGGTCGCGGCGATGACGCAGGCAATGCACACGAGGTGGAAGCGCGGTGCCTGGGCTGGGCGGTGCGACTTGCCCCAGCTCCAGCCGAAGTACTGGCTGATCAGGTAGCCGGTGGCCAGCGTGCACTCGGCGGCGGCGGCGAAGGTCGCGGCGAAGAATCCGAGCAGCACGAAGGCCAGGCCGGCGACCCCGGCGGCCTGCGCGACCGGCAGCGTGACCTGGCCGAGGTGGGCGACATCGACGTGCAGCGGCTGGAGCACGGGTACCGCCACGGCCATGATCGCGATGCTGAGCAGGCCGCCCAGTGGGAAGCCGATGATCGCGTTCATGCGCATGTCGGGGATGCTCTTCTCGTTCCAGTGCTCCTCGCGTCCGCCCGAGGAGAAGAACTGCACCTGGTAGGGCACGAGGCAAGCCCCGAACACCGACACGGCGTAGAAGAAGTAGGTCGGGATGCCTTCGCCGGCGGCGACTGACGGGTGCGAGGCCCCGTGCCACAGGCCGTGCCAGTCCGGGTGTAGCCGGAACAGGGCGACGACGAAGACGATCAACGCCAGGCCCAGCAGTCCGAACACGTTCTCCAGCAGCGAGAACGGCAATCGCCAGACGACCAGCCAGCAGAACAGCCCCACGATCGGCACCCAGATCAGGTAGTTGACGCCGGTGGCCAGCTGCAGCACGAGGCTGACGCCGCCGAGTTCCGCCGCTAGCGTCAACAGATTCAGCACCGTCGACGACACCATGTTGATCAGTGCCGTGCGCACCCCGAGCCGTTCGCGGACCGCGTGGAACACGGCCCGCCCGGCGACCGCGCTGACCCGCCCGGCCATCTCGGCGAACACGGTCATGCCGATCGTGCCGAGCACGATTGCCCAGGTCAGCGACATGCCGAACCGGGCCCCGGCGATGCCGCTGGTGACCAGGTTGCCGATGTCGACGAAGCCGCCGATTGCAGTGACGATGCCGAGCGTCAGCTGCATCAGGCGCGTCACGTGACGTCCTGCACGTGCTGGACGTCGGCGAGTGTCTTGCCGAGATCGCCCAGGGTGGACCGCATCGACGGCTGGTCGCGGCGCCGAACCGCGATACGAAGATCGGCCAGCTGGCTGGCGGCCTGCTGCAGCACGTCGTCCGCGTTGCTGCGCAGCTTGATCGAGGACTCGTCGGGCGGCTGGACGCTGTCCAGCGAGCTGAGCACCGACTGGGCGTCCTTCTCCGCGTCGGTCACCACGTTGTCGGTGATCGTGTGCAGCATCTTGCCGTCGAGATCGAGCTGAGCCGCCAGCCGCGCGGCGTTGACCAACCCGACCATCTTCTTGGCCGACTGGCTGACCTTGCCCCGATAGCCGTCGGCGTTGATCGCCGGCGAGACACACCCGGCCAGCATCACAACGCTGGCTATACCTGCGACGAGCGCAAGGCGTCTGGCACCGCGGCTACGGCTCACGATCGCTTCGTTCCCGAAGATGATCCTCGCCAAACGTTTGGGATGGTTGGCCGCCGGGAACCACCCCACTCGCTATGCGCGCCATCGACGATCTGGACGAGCTGGCTGAGGTGGTCTCCCGCGAGCCGGCGGTCTTCGTGCGCTACTCATCCGGGCCGGAAAGGGATGCCCGACGGGCCAGCCGCGACTACGAAGCAGGAGTCGACCTGCCGGGACTGTCGGTCACGCCGCTGACCCCGGAACCGTGGTGGACGCGGCCCGCGATCGACTGGATCGCGCGCCGGGTCTGCAAGTACATGGACCTGGCCGACGGCGCACCGGACCGTCGACCGTGGGTGCTGACCGGCGAGATCGTCGGCAACGGACCTGATCACGAGCCGCTGGTCGTGGATGTCGAACCGATCGCGTGGATCGGTGAGAGTGCGCTGGACCAGGCCCGCCGGCTGTACGAGGACCGTTTCGACCGGGGCCGTGATTCGACGGAGTGAACGTCCGAGCTTCGGATATCCCGGTCAGGAAGCCGTGTGAAGGCTGGCTTGTGCCGGCGGGTCATGAGCGGCCAGCGGAGGTACGGCCGCGGGTCGCGAGACGTTCGTTGTTGGCCAGAGCGGTAGCGACGTCGCGTGGGTAGGTCCGTACGGCGGCCAAACCGAGGCAGCCGCCGGCGAGTAGCGGTACGAGCATCACCAGGAAGGTCGAGCGCATCCCGATAGCCCCGGCCAATACCCCGAACACTGCCGGGGCGGACGCGTCGGCGGTGTTGCGCAGCATCGTGCGCAGACCTTCGGCCCGTCCCAACAACGCAACGGGCATGATGTCGATCCGGGCCGCGTCCAGGGGCGGGTTGGCCGCGCCGAGGAAGGCGGCCGCGACGAGCAGCAACGGCAACCCGACGGTTAGCACCGGGACCAGCAGACCGGGAACGAGGAAGACGACGGCCCCGAAGTAAGCGACCAACACCGCGATCACCCGACCGGCCGGGTGGCCCCGGTGCAGCATCCGATCACCGAACAACCCGCCGACCACGACCCCGGCCACCGCACCGACTCCGATGATCGGGAACAGCAGCGACACCGTGGTCTGGGCCAGCCCGAACTGTTCGCGCAGGTAGCTGACCGAGAACGTGCGCATCCCGGTGAAGAAGTAGTACCCCACCGTCGACGCGACGACCAGGACGACGTTCGTCTTGATCCGGAACACGTAGCGGGCGACGTCGAGGAGCCGCATCCGGGACGGATCCTCGTTCAACAGCAGCTTCTCGTCCGTCTGCACCGCGGCTCGCTCCACGACCTCGCGGACCAGCTCGTCCGGGCTGGCCGTGGCCTCCGGTGTCCCCTCACGTCGATGGGGCTCAGACGTCCTGCGCAATTGCCACCCGATTACCAACCCGGGAATGGCGAGCCACCAGTAGGCCCACCGCCAGCCGGCCAGGCCGGCGATCTCACCGGATAGGACCAGACCGACCCCGGTGCCGCCCAACTCCCCGAGGAGGATGAAACCGAATACGCGGCCCCGATGTACCGGCTCGATCGCGTCCCCCACCAAGGATGCGACTGCGGGACCGGCCGTGGCCGTCACGACGCCGAGCCCGATCCGCGCCGCCAACATCCAGCCGAACGAACTCGTGCAGCCGACGAGCACCATCGCCCCCGACCAGATCAGCGCGCTGACCGTGAGCAGCTTGACCCGGTCGAGCCGGTCGGCGAGCACGCCCATCGGCAGACTCGCCAAGGCCCCGACGAGTGCTGCGGCCGAGGCCAGGACGCCGATCTCGCCGGTGCCCAGACCGAGCTGGTCGTGCAGGGTCTGCGCAGTCGCACCGACCGTGCCCTGGTCGGCACTTTCCAGGGCCATGACGGCGGTCAGCACCACGATGGTCCGCCGAGGCCCCACCTCGGCAGGCAGCATCGACGTCGGCCGCCTCATCGCGCCGCGGCGTTCGCTGTCCGGGTGGCTTCCATGGCATGGCGGGCCTACCCGCGAGGCAGTCCCGGAAAACCTTGCCGACGAGCCGGCGCCTAGTCCGATTCGCTCAGCCAGGCTGTAACTACCCGGTGCGCTAGCGAGCCGCCCATTCGTCGACGATCTCACTGATCGCGTGCAGCATCAGGGTGTGCATCTCCTGGATGCGCGCGGTGGTGCTCGACGGCACGAGCAGGCACCGATCGGCGTGCACGCGGGCCGGGCCGCCGTCACCGCCGGTGAACAGCACGGTCGTCGCGCCGTTGACCCGGGCGGCCGCGAGCGCCGCGACGACGTTGGACGACCGCCCGCTCGTGGTGAACGCCACGACGACGTCGGCCGGCCGGGCCAGTGCCTCGACCTGCCGGGCGAACACATCGGCATAGGAGTAGTCGTTCGCGATACAGGTGACGGTGCTGGCGTCGGTGCTGAGCGTCACCGCCGGCAGTGGCCGCCGATCGCGCAGGTAGCGACCGACCAGCTCGCCGGTGAAGTGCTGCGCGTCGGCCGCGCTGCCGCCGTTGCCGAACGTGTAGACGATGCCGCCGCGAGTGAACGCCTCGCACAGCAGCGTCGCGACCGAGCGGAGCTCGCCGGCCAGCTCGGCCGTCGCCCGGGCGACCGACACGTGGTCGGCCAGCTGCGCCTCCAGCCGGTCAGACACGAGCCTGCCTCCCGTCGGCGGCCGCCCGCAGGTCGTGCGCGATCACGCCGGCGCCGACCACGCACACGAGATCGCCGAGCCCGGCCAGCACCACCCGAGCCGCCGCGGCCGCCGGCCCCATCGCCTCGCGGGCGACGGTGGCAGCGATCGGATCGAGCAGCATCGCCCCGGATCGGGTGACACCGCCGCCGAGCACGACCAGGTCGGGCTCGAAGACGTTGACCAGGTCGGTGACGGCCGCCCCGAGCAGGTCGACCGTCTCATCCCACACCTCGGCGGCGAGCCCGTCACCGGCGGTCGCGGCGCTCGACACGTCAGCCGCCGTGATCTCGCTCAGGGCGGTCAACGACGAGGGGCGACCGGCCGCCAGCGCCTCGCCCGCCCGTTCGGCGATAGACGTGCCCGACGCGTACGCCTCGATGCACCCGTGCCGGCCGCAGCTGCACAACCGCCCGCCCCGGGACACGGTCAGGTGGCCGAACTCACCGCCGTTACCGGCCGTGCCGAGATGCAGCGTGCCGTCGATGATCGCCCCGCCGCCGATGCCGGTCGACACGGTGAGATAGAGCATGGTCGAGGTGCCGCGCCCGGCGCCGAACCGGTACTCGGCCACTGCCGCGGCCGTGGCGTCGTTCTGCAGCGCGAACGGCACCCCGAACGCTTCGGTGGCCAGCGGCCCGATCGGCACGTCGATCCAGCCGGGCAGGTGTGGCGGTGACAGCAACAGCCCGGACGAGGTGTCCAGCGGGCCGCCGCACGCGATGCCGACCGCCTGCACGGGGCCCCTCGCAGCCTCCGCGATGGCTCGGCGGCCCATCGCGAAGAGCCGCTCGACCACCACCGGCCAGCCCTCGTCGCGACGCGTCGGCTCGATGACCAGACCATGGACGACGCCGTCGCCGGTCACCACGCCGACGGCCAGCTTGGTGCCGCCGATGTCCAGGGCGAGCACGGGCTGGGCGATCGAGAGATCACTCTCTACCGGGGATTTCACGCAGTACCTTCCGATCTGCGGGCGGCACGGGTCGGCGGAGGACACTCGCGCCAGGTGGGCCGCGGCCGGCAGAGCACCTCGTGGAACCCCCTCCGTGTGGGATCGATCCCAGAAGGAGCTTAGGAGCCACTCCGGGACGGGTCAAGTGCGGTCAGGACGGTGGGGCGGTGGATCCGCGCCGGCTCAGGGTCGCGGCCAGCATCACCGTACGGATGGGCGCCGAGGGCGCCTGGATGCGCTCGATCAACTGCGCGATCGCGGCTTCACCCATCGCGACCGAGTCCTGGGCCACGGCGGTGATCCCCGGCCGCACCATGCTCATCCACGGCACGTCGTCGAAAGACACCAAGCTCAGGTCCCGGGGGATGTCGAGGCGCAACTCGGCCGCCGCGCGCCACACGCCCTCGGCCAGGACGTTGTTGGCGGCGAAGATCGCGGTCGGCCGGTCGGGCAGGCTGAGCAACGTGCGGCCCTCCTGCAGCGCGCCGCCGACGTCCCAGCCGGCGGTGACGATCAGCGAACGGTCCAGCGGCACGCCGGCATCGGCGAAGGCGCCCTCGTAGCCGGCCGACCGGTCGCGCCCGGTGGTCCAGTGCGTCTCGTCGATGACCAGCGCGATGCGACGGTGCCCCAAGGCGAGCAGGTCAGAGGTGACCCGGCGGGCAGCGCCGGCGTTGTCGACGACGACGGCATCGCAGGCCCCGGCGGCGAACTGCCGGTCGACCTCGACGGCCGGGATCCGGTGCCGGGTCAGGTAGTCGGTGACGTCGGCGCTCAGCGGGGTGACGATCACCCCGGCCACGCGCAGGGCCACGAACGCCTCGGCGGCTTCGGCCTCGATCTCGGGCGATCCGCCGTCGTCGGTCAGCATCATCGTGTACTGCCGTTTGCGGGCCTGCTGGCTGATGCCCGAGGCCAGGCTGGCGTAGAAGTCGTTGCGCAGGTCCGAGACCAACACGCCGACCGAGTGACCGGCCTGCTGGCGCAGGTGCCGGGCCATCGCGTCGGGCACGTAGCCCAAGTCGCGCGCCACCTTGCGCACGCGGTCGCGTACCGACGGCGTGACGTAGCCCCGCCCGGTCAGCGCGCGCGACGTCGTCGAGCGCGACACCCCGGCGGCCGTGGCGACATCGCGGATGGTGGCCCGGCGCGGCGGCTCACCGGCGCCCGCGGATCCGTCTGCGACCTCGCTCGTCATCCGCCCCCCTGGGTTGGACCGGCGCATCCGGCCGGTCACGCTCGGACACATCCTAGTTTGCCACGCGGACCTAGTAACGTTCCCATAATGCTTGCACTACGGGGCACCGTCGAAGGCTTCTATGGTCCACCGTGGACGCACGAGCAGCGGCTGGACCACCTGCGGTTCTCGGCGCAGGTCGGCCTCAACAGCTACGTCTACGCGCCGAAGAACGATCCGTTCCATCGCGATCGGTGGCGCGAGCCCTACCCGGCGGCCGAGCTCGCCCAGCTCGGCGAACTGGCGCGTGCCGCCGCGGCGGCCGGTATCCGGTTCGGCTATGCGATCAGCCCGGCCCTGAGCATGCGCTTCGGTGACGACGCCGAGCATGCCGCGCTGACCGCGAAGTGCGAGCAATTGTGGGACGCCGGCATCCGCTCGTTCGCCCTGTTCTTCGACGACGTGCCGCCCGAGCTGCCCTCGTCCGAGGACGTCGCCCGCTACGGCGCCGGCCCTGCCGGATCAGGGGCGGCCCACGGCGAGTGCGCCCGGCGCTTCGCCGAGGGGTTCCTGGCCGGCCACGGGGTCGACGAGCCGTTGCTCGTGTGCCCGACGGACTATGCCGGTATCGATCCGTCGCCGTACCGGGACGCACTGGCCGAGGCGGCACCGCCCGATGCGCTGATCGCCTGGACGGGGCGCGACATCGTGGTCGGCGAGATCACGCGCGCCGACATCGATGCGGCCTCGGCCAGCTACCGGCGTCGGCTGGTGCTCTGGGACAACTTCCCGGTGAACGACTTCGACCCGGCGCGTGTGTTCCTCGGCCCGCTGACCGGGCGCCCGGCCGATCTGGCCGGCGCGCCGATGGAGGGCGTGCTGGCCAACCCGATGGTCCAGGCGGTGCCCTCGCGCATCGCGCTGGCCACCGTCGCCGACTGGGCCCGCGATCCGTCGGCCTACGATCCGGCGGCGTCGGCCCGGGCCGCGCTGCTACGGGTGGCCGACGCGAGCGCCTCCGCCCTGGCGCCGCTCGTCCGGGCGTGCAGCGCCTGGCCGCCGAGCGCTGACCAGGATCCCGAGCTGACGCGCGCCACCACGGACGCGCTGGCCGGCGACGCGGCCGCCCTGGACGTGGTGGCGGCGCGACTGCAGGAGCTGGCCGACGGCTGCTGGGCCGCCGTCGAGCCGGCCGAGCTGGTCGAGCCGCTGCGGCCCTGGTTGGACGCCGCGATCACGACGGCGATGGCCGGGCTGGCGGCCGTTCGACTATTGCGTGGCGAGGTCGCCGCCCGCGACGAGGCCGAGCGCGCGCTGTCCGAGGTCGAGGCGCAGCCCGCGCACGTGCTGCAGCCGATCGTGGCGCCGTTCGTGCGCGCGGCGATCAGACGCTGAGCACCTGGCCGGCGTCTCGCAACCGTTGCTGGAGCTCGGCGACGTCGACCGACTGCACCGGGCGGTCCCCGGCGAGCACCGCGGCGAGGCCGGCCGCGTGGCCGAGCATCTGGTACTGCGGCTCCATCCGGATCGAGGAGAACGCCACGTGCGACGCCGAGACGCACACCGGCACGAGCAGGTTGGCGCAGTCGGCATAGCGCGGCACGATCGCCCGATACGGGACGGGGTACGGCGGTACCGGAACGGACAGGTAACCCTCGTTGACCACCATGCCGATCGGTCGCGGATGCTCGGGCACCCACTGCCACGCGCGCTGGACCTCACGCACGTCGAGGTGGTAGGAGCCCATGGCCACCACGTCGTGCTGCGGGCGTGCGGCCACCAGGTCGTGCTCGGTCAGCACGTACTCGCCGACCAGGCGCCGCGCCTCGCGCACGTAGAGCTGATGCGGCAGGTGCCCGGTGTCGGCGAACTCGTCGGCCGGCCAGCCCCACCGGCGCATCTCGTCGCGGACGGACCGCGGCACCGCTTCGTCGTGGGCGAGGAAGTAGAGGAAGTCCCGGGTGTGGTGTTCGTGGTGCCGGCGGATCTCGTCGCGAGTCGGGCCGTCCGCGTCCGGGTAGGCCCAGGCCGAGCCGTCCAGGACGTTCAGCGAGAACGGGCCGAGCGAGTTGCCGTCGCACTTGCCGTTCGGCAGGTTCGGCTCCAGGCCGAGCAGGGCGCCGGCCTCGGCCGCGTAGCCGCCTCGGCACAGGCGGCGGCCGAGCTCCCAGTGCGCCTCGTCGTAGCCGTCGCGGCGCTCGAACGGGATCCGGTCGGCGGCCGTCGTGAGGCAGACGCGGTAGCCGTAGGCCATCACTCCCCCGTCGCCCTCGCCCGTGGCCACGAGCGGCACGTCGCGGATCTGCGGCAGCAGCGGACCTTCGTGCTCGCCGGACGGATCGGCGGCGAACGGCGAGACGCACGCCGGCATGGCGTGCCGGCCCGGCCGCAAATCCTGGCGGCCGGCCCACCGCTCTCCATGTAGCGCGCGGGCTTCCCGCCCGACGGCGTACCGGACCCCGGCGCCGGCCAGCAGGTCGCCCTCGTAGCTCGCGTCGACGAAGATGCCGCCGTCATACGTCCGGGCACCGGCGGTGATCCGACTGATGCGGCCATTGCTCAGCTCAGCTGTATTCAACGGCGCCTCGAACACCACGTCGATACGCGGATGATCGAGCCAGCGCCGCAAGATCTCCTCGGCAACATGTGGTTCGGGGCCGGCGTAGTGTCCGAGCGGCACACCGTAGTGATCGGCCACGTCCTGCCGGAACCGCGCCGCCATACCCCCCAGTACGCGCACGTCGCCCACATCCGTGTAGCCGAGCCCGCCCGAGGTCATCCCGCCTACGTGCCGCCCTGGTTCGAGCAGGGTGACCCGTGCTCCGGCCTCGGCGGCGGCCACCGCGGCGCAGACGCCGGCCGACGTCGCAGCGTAGACGACGACGTCGCTCACGAGCGGTAACGCCGCCACGTCTCGGCGACGAGGGCGAGGTCGTCGGCGGTGAGCTCCTCGCCCGATCCGTCGATGCGCTCGGCGTAGTACAACGCCGGCACGCCGAGGCGGCTCTGCGCGGTGACGTAGTCGCGCCACTGGGCCCGATCGGCAATGGGCCACTGGTCGGTGTCGACGAGGTAGCCGGGCATGGTCGCGTTCACCACCGCGTGCCGGAACCGCAGCTGATCCGCGGCCGAGAC
>DASXYE010000416.1:0-1554 GCA_036502695.1 Jatrophihabitantaceae bacterium | reverse complement strand
ATCTGTCTCGGCACGATGGGCCTGCCGCACGTGCTGGTCCGCTTCTACACCAACCCGGACGGGCACGACGCCCGGCGCACGACGTTCATCGTCATCGGGCTGCTGTCGTCGTTCTACCTGCTGCCGACGGTGTTCGGGGCGATCGGACGGCGCTACGTGCCGGACCTGCTGCTGACCGGCAACACCGATGCCACCGTGCTGTTGCTGCCCGAGCGGATGCTGGCCGGCCTGCCCGGCACGCTGCTCGGCGCCCTGGTCACGGCCGGCGCGTTCGCGGCGTTCCTGTCGACGGCGTCCGGGCTGACCGTCTCGGTGGCCGGCGTGCTGTCCCAGGACGTGCTGCCGCGCCGCGCCGAACGCCGGCGCCGGATCCGGGCGTTCCGGCTCAGCGCGGTGCTGGCGGTCGGCATCCCGTACCTGCTCAGCCTGCCCAGCGAGCGCATCGGGCTGGCCGCCGTGGTCGGGCTGGCGTTCGCCGTGGCCGCCTCGTCGTTCTGCCCGCTGCTCGTCCTCGGCATCTGGTGGCGCCGGCTCACCGATGCGGGCACGATCGCCGGGCTGGTGTGCGGCGGTGTGCTGGCGACGATCGCCGTGCTGGTGACGATCATCGGCGGGCCCGAGTCCGGATGGCTGGGCGCGCTGCTGGAGCAACCCGCGGCCTGGACGGTGCCGCTCGCGTTCGCGGTGATGGCGACCGTGTCGTTGCTGACCCAGGGCCGCGTGCCGTCCGACGTCGGCCGGGTGATGGTGCGCCTGCACGCCCCCGAGTCGCTTGATCTGGCCCGGATCCGCCCGTCCGACGAGCACCGTTCGTCTGCGGCAACCGACCGCTCGTCGCAGCCGCCGCCGCCTCTCGCCGACGCATCGGCGACGCCCGCCGACTGAGCCGTGTGACCTGCTGCACAGCACCCGGTCGCACTGGGAACGTGCGTGCGTACCGGGCAAACGTCCCGGCTCGCCGCTTCGCCCGGAGCACGCATCCGGGCCGCCGGACAGGAGCAGGCACATGTCAGACCCAACTCAGACGTCGACCCGCGCAGTGTCGTCGATCGCCGACCCCGGACCCCTGGGGTTGGCCGCGTTCGCGCTCACCACGTTCGTGCTCTCGGTGTTCAACTCCGGGATGATCAAGACCGGTGACGGGGTGGTGCTGGGCCTCGCCCTGGCCTACGGCGGCATCGCCCAGTTCGCCGCCGGCATGTGGGAGTTCGTCAAGGGCAACACGTTCGGCGCGTTGGCCTTCGCGTCGTACGGCGGGTTCTGGATCTCGTTCTGGTGGCTGCTCAACCACCTCCCCGCAGACGCGAAGAACAACGATCTGCACCACGGGCTGGGCGTGTTCTTGCTGGCCTGGGCGATATTCACTGCTTACATGTTCATCGCGTCCCTGCGCACGACCGGAGCGGTCGCGGCTGTCTTCTTGTTCCTGGCGCTCACGTTCTTGTTCCTGGCGCTCGGCCAGCTGGGCATGTCCGCGACGGACACGACCTCCGGCGTCTACAAGTTCGGCGGCTGGCTCGGCCTCATCACGGCGATCCTGGCCTGGTACGCATC
>DASXYE010000415.1:0-3736 GCA_036502695.1 Jatrophihabitantaceae bacterium | reverse complement strand
GCCCTGCTGCAGGCGGCGGCCAAGCTCGCGGCCCGGCACCTGCCGCAGTGGGAGATCGTCGACTACGCGTATTCCGGCAAGCCGGATGCCCCGAGCGGCACGGCGCGCGAACTGGCCGAGCAGCTGGCCGCCGTCCGGGCCCCCGAGTACGAGATCGACCCGGCCCGGACGGCCGGTCACCCCGAGGCCCGCGGGGCGGCGATCGAGGGCGTCCAGGTGCACTCGGTGCGCCTGCCCGGCTACGTGATCGCCGTCGAGGCGATCTTCGGGCTGCCCGACGAGCGGCTGACGATCCGGCACGACGCGGGCAACTCGGCCACTCCCTACGTCGCCGGGACGCTGATCGCGATCCGCGCCGCGGCGGCCGGACCGCCCGGGCTGGTGCGGGGCCTGGACTCACTGCTGCTCAGTCCGCCGCCCGCTCCGACGGCAGGCGCGAGCGGCTGAACAGTCCGGCGACCAGCATCGCCGCGATCGGCACGGCCACCACGACGGCGGTCAACGGCAGCCACGGCACGACCAGCCGTACCGGGGCGAAACTGCCGTCCGAGCCGACGAGCGGTATGCGGAACGACTGGGCGTGCAGCCATGCGACGGACGGCACGAATCCGGCGGCGGCGCCGAGCACCGTGCCGAGCGTGGCGATCACGCCGGCGCGCGACATGGACAGCACCCGCCGGGTGCGCGGCGCGGCGCCGACGGCGGCCAGCGTGGTCAGGTCCGGTCGACTGTCCACATTGGACAGTGCGGTGGCGATCATCGTGGCGCCGATGGCGATTACCGCGGCCGCGACGACCATGATCAGCATCGTCATCAACCGCGAGCTGTGGAACCCGGTCTCGACGTCCAGGTCCAGGTACGGGTCGAGGTGGCCCAGCGCGGCGTCGGCGGCTTGCCGCTCCTCGGTGGTCGGCCGGTGTGCGGTGTCGACGTAGACCGCCTCGACGTGCGACTTCACGTGCAGGCGGGTCAGCTGCGACGGCGGCAGCACAACCTGGACGAAGGCGGAGCGGCTGTGGACGACCACGGCGGGTACGCGCGCCGTCCTGTCGGAGTTCTCGGTCCCGTCGCTGATGTCGAGACTCACCGTGCCGTTGTCCACCGTCGACGGATCGGTCACCACCGCCCGGCCGGCGCGCAGCGCGTCGACGGCGGCGGGTACCCGGGCCTGCATGAGCGTCTCGACGGACGAGCCGTCGTCGACCAGCACCGCCGGGATCCGCCCGGTGTAGTTGGTGCCGCCCGCCGGGTTGATCGTTGTCTGGTCGCACGTGTTGCCGTCGGTGCAGCCACCGCCCGGCACGGTCAGCGGCACGGCGCGCGAACCCGGCAGGGTCGATCGCAGGGCGGCGATCACCCGGTCGGCCGTGATGTCGTGGCCCACCAGCGGGCCGACATAGCCTTGGTTCACCGGCAGTATCGGCTGGTAGCTGCGGCGGTCCTGGTCGTGGGCGCTGGCCACGCCGATCAGCGCGGCGACGCACCCGATCACCGCTGCCATCACCGCGGCGATGGCCGGGGCGGCCGACGAGCGGTTGCGTCCGGCGTCGCGCAGGGCGATGCGCGGGGACAGCGGCAGCCACCGTCCGGCCCGAGACACCAGCCCGAGCAGGGCGGGCAGGCAGACGATCAGGCCGACCTCGGTCAACGCGACACCGATGAGGATGACCAGCCCGTTGGCCGACGCGCCCAGGCCGCCCAGCGCGACGAGCACGCCGGCGCCGGCGACCAGGACGCCGACCAGCGGCACCCGCTTGCGAGTCCGGAGGATGCCGCGTCGGCCGGCCAGCGCCGCGACGACGTCGGTGCGCGCCGCCCCGAGTGCCGGGAAGACCGCCGCCGCCAGCGCAGCTATCAGGCTCACCCCGGTCAGGGCCAGCAGTTCGAGCGGCCGCACGTCGAAGTGCCCGGGCATCGGGTCGACGTGCGGGCTCACCGCGGCGATGCCGATCGCGGCCAGCCCCACGGCGGCGACCGCGCTGAGCAGGCCGCCGGCCAGGCCCAGCACCACTCCCTTGGCCAGCACGACGTTGCGCAGGTCCTCGCGCCGGCCACCGACCGCGGCGAGCAGTGCCAGGTCGCGGCGCTGGCGACGAGCGGTGACCGCGAAGGCCGGACCGGCCAGCAACACGATCTCCAGCAGCGCCATCCCGCCGACCAGGATCCCGGTGGCGGCCGACTTGGGCGAGATGCCGCGGGGTCCCTGGGCGGTGTAGGACACCTGCGATTTCGGCGGCGCGTGCAGGTACACCTGCCGCGACACGGCCACGTAGCCGACCTTGTTCAGGGCCCGCACGTCCGACCAGGTCAGGGCGCCGGGGCTGTCGACGAGCCACCGGTTCTCGACGGACAGGTCGCCGGAGTTGCCCGCCGGCAGGGCCGCGGGCAGCACGTAGGCCGCGGTCGCGTCGCGCTTGCTCGGGTCGGCCACGACGCCGACGAGCCGGAACGTGCCGTTCGGTCGGACGGTGCGCACGGTGTCGCCGAGGTGCAGGCCGAGGTTGCCGGCCAGCGTGCGGGTCAGCGTGATCTCGCTGGTCGTGCGCGGCGCATGGCCGGCGACCGGCTTCACCAGCCCGCGGGTCATCGGATCGGCGTAGTCCAGCCCGTTGAGCTGCACCAGCGCCCGCCCGCGCGCCGAGTCGACGCCGCCGGTGCTCTGCTTCCACTGGATGGCGCGGGTGCCGGGCGGCAGGTCCGCCACCAGCGTGGCGGTCGGTGGGGCCGGCGGCTCGGCGTTGGTCGTCCCGTTCCCCGGGGCGGAGAACGTGAGGTCGTACAAGCTGCGCGGGTCCTGTTTGATGCCGGTGCCGCCGTTCCACCGCACGATCGCGTCGGCCTGGCCGATGGTGCGCGTCAGCTTCTCCTGCGGGCTCAACTGCCAGGTGCGGTAGGCGATGTCGGCGACGGCCAGCACGAGCACCGGGAAGCCGATCAGCGCGATGATCAGCGCGCTGCGACCCCGGTTGCGCCAGGCCTCGCGACGCGCGATGCGCAGGCTGGCGCGCCAGGCGGTCGTGTTCATTCAGTCCGCTGCCCGCTCCGACGGCAGGCGCGAGCGGCTGAGCAGCCCGGCGATCAGCATCGCCACGATCGGCACGACGACGACCGTGAGCACGAACGGCAGCCACGGAACGATGAAGTGCAACCGCACGGTGGCGCCGCCGCCGTTGTACAGCAGGCTCGAGGACCGCTGTGAGTGGATCCAGGCGAACGACGGCACGAATCCGGCGAGTGCGCCGAGCAGCGTCCCGATCGCGGCGATGACCCCGGCTCGCGACATCGACAGCAACCGCCGCGTGCGGGGTGCGGCGCCCACCGCGCCGAGCGTGGTCAGGTCCGGTCGACTGTCCACATTGGACAGTGCAGTCGCGATCATCGTGGCGCCGATGGCGATCACCGCGGCGGCCCCGACGAGCATGAGCATCATCCACAGCTTCGAGTTGTGGAAGCCCGTCTCGACATCCAGCTTCAGATCGGGATCGAGCTTGCCGAGTGCGCCGTCCGCCGCTTGGCGCTCGTGCTCGGTCGGGCGGTGCGCCGTGGCGGCGAGCAGGCCGTAGACCCGGGGCGTGAGGCCGAGTCGTGACACGAGGGCCGGCGGCAGGACGGTCTGCACGAAGGAGGGTCCGACCTCGACAACCACCGCCGGGACCTTGGTGATCCGGTCGGTGGTAGTGCCGTTGGCATCGTTCGAGGTCGTGCTCACGTCGAGGGCGAGCCGGCCGTTGTGCAC
>DASXYE010000414.1:0-7086 GCA_036502695.1 Jatrophihabitantaceae bacterium | reverse complement strand
CGACGGCGTCACCGAACTGTCGGCACTGCTGCCGGCCGAGGGCGCGGCGTTGGTCAAAACCGTGCTCGACTCGTTGGCCGCCGGGAAGAGCTCCGGTGAGACCCGCACCCTGGACCAGCGCCGCGCCGACTGCTTCGTGGACGTGTTCGCCCGCTCCTCGCTACCCGAACAGCACGGGCACCGCCCCGCCATCCAGGTGACCGTCGCAGCCTCGACGTTGCTCGGCTGCGACGAGCGCCCGGCCGAGCTGGACGGCTACGGCCCCATCACCGCCCAGACGGCGCGGCGCATCGCCGCCGACCGCACCGGCACCTGGCGGCGCATCCTCACCGACCCCACCACCAGCCAGGTCTTGGAGTTCGGCCGTAAGACGTATCGGCCCCCGCAGAACCTCACCGACCACGTCATCGCCCGCGACAAGACCTGCGTGTTCCCGCACTGCCGAAGGCCAGCCCGACACTGCGAGCTCGACCACGGCGACCCGTGGTGCACCGGCGGCCACACCGACGCCGACGCCCTACATCCCTTATGCACCAGGCATCATCACGCTCGACACAACGCCGGCTGGACCGTCACCCGACACCCCGACGGCAGCTACCACTGGACCAGCCCCACCGGACACACGCACGTCGTGCACCCACCCGACGACAGCTGAGATCGGCAACGGCTACGGCTGGGACAGTTCAGCGCGCAGCTGGGCCATATCGACGCCTCGAGCTTCGAGCAGCAGCCGTAGCGGATTCGGCCGGCCGTCGACCAGACCGAGGGCGGCGAGCCGGCGGCGACTGCGCCGGCTCAGCTGCGTGCCGAGGGGATCGGCGGCGTCGACCAGGATGCCGTAGAGCAGGTGCTCCGGGCCGACGCCGGGGTCGCCGCGCCGATCGGCCAGCCGTCCCGCGAGCTCGAACGAGCGCTTGGTCAGCGAGTGCAGGCACAGCGCGTTCGGCCGGGGATGCCCGCCCCGCCACCGCGGCCGGCGGCGCACCCGGCGTTGGGCGAGCAGCACCGCGTCCGAACCGAACGTGTCGGCCAGCCGGTCGTTCAGCTCGGTCACGTCGATACCGAACGTCCGCAACGCGTGTTCGGGATTCACCCGTGGCGACAGGGCCGGGCCGACCCGCAGCAACTCGGCGCGGGCGGTGTCGAGGTCGAGGCCCCGCCGCTGCAGCAGCGACGCGGCCCGGCCCTCGCCGTGGCGCAGCAGCCCGAGCAGCACGTGCTCGTCGGCCAGCACCGGATGGCCCAGCTCGCGCGATTCGAGGTAGGCCAGTCGGACGACCTCGCGGGCCTGCGGTGTCATCCGTCCGACGATCATGATTCGTCCCTCCGCGTCCGTAACCCGTGCTTGTAGTGCACCGCCTGCTTGGACACGCCGAGCCGTTGCGCGATGTCGCGCCACGACCAGCCGTGCCGCCGGGCGTTGGCCACCTGCAGCTCCTCCAGCACCTCGACGAGTTGCCGCAGGGCGACCACCGCCGTCAGCCCGAGCTCGGGATCGGCACCTGCGGCGGCATCCACCAGCCGCCGGTTCGCCTCGACGTTCATAGCCACCACGTCAATGTAGATTGACGACAGTCGGAGCGTCAATCTGCTTTGACGATCTGGTGCAGCCGCACTGCGGAAGGCACTAGGACAACGTGGCGGCCGCCGCGCTCAGGCTGGCGTACAAGCGATCCGCGTAGCGCTGCGCCTGGGCCGGGTCGTGGTTCAGGAACAGTGCGTCGTTGAGCCCGGGCAGCGTCTGCGTGCCGTAGCCCTGGTTCTGACCCGGCGCGTAGATCTGGTGCCGGAACCACGGCCGATCCGGCAAGCCCGCCGGGGTCAGCGGTTATCCGCGACGCTACGCCCGAATCCGTTCGTTCGTCACGGCCTTTGTCCGCCGCTACTGGGTGATCTCGACGCGCAGTTCGGCCTTATCGCTCGGGATGGCTTCGATGGCCGTGACCTTGCCGGCCCGGCCGACGTCGGCCAGCAGGCCGTCGCCCAGGGACGGATCGAGGCCGCGCACCGCCACGCGAGCCAGCTCGGCGCGCATCGACAGCCCGGCCTTCGCCTTGGCCTTGCGGATCTCGCCGATCACGAACTCGGCCACGTCGAGCGGTTGGGCGGTGCCGCCGACGCCGGTGAGCTCGTCGGCCACCGGCCAGCTCGTGCGGTGGATCGAGCCGTCGTGCCACCAGCTCCAGACCTCCTCGGTGGCGAACGGCAGGAACGGCGCGAGCAGTCGGGCCTGGACGTCCAGCGCCAGCAGCAGAGTCGCCCGGGCCGAGGCCGAGCCCCGCACGTCGTCCCGGTCGTACGCGCGGTCCTTGACGAGCTCGAGGTAGTTGTCGCAGAACCGCCAGAAAAACTCTTCGGTGGTCTCCAGGGCTCGCGTGTAGTCGTAGTCGGCCAGCGCGCCGCTCGCCTCGTCGACGACGCCGGCCAGCTGCTGCAGCAACGCCTGATCCAGCGGGTTGACCACTGCCGTCGCCGGCACCGCGTCGCCGTCCCGCACGATGCTGAGCACGAACTTGCTGGCATTCAACAGCTTGATCGCCAACCGGCGGCCGATTTTCATCATGCCTTCGTCGAAGGCGGTATCGGCGCCGGGCCGGCCCTTCGCCGCCCAGTACCGGGCGCCGTCGGAGCCGTACTTCTCGAGCAGGTCCATCGGCGTCACGACGTTGCCGACCGACTTGGACATCTTCTTGCGGTCCGGATCGAGGATCCAGCCGGAGATGGCCACCCGCTGCCACGGCAGCTCGCCGTGCTCCAGGTGCGCGCGCAGGACGGTGGAGAACAGCCAGGTGCGGATGATCTCGTGCGCCTGCGGTCGCAGGTTCATCGGGAAGACCCGCTCGAACAGGTCGTCGTCGATGGTCCAGCGCCCGGCGATCTGCGGTGTCAGCGACGAGGTCGCCCAGGTGTCCATCACGTCCGGGTCGGCGACGAACCCGCCCGGGACGCCCCGCTGCGCCTCGCTGTAGCCGTCCGGCAGATCCACCGCCGGGTCGATAGGCAGCCGGGCTGTATTCGGCACGAGCGGGGTTGTGTAGTCGACCTCGCCCTGCGCATCCAGCGGGTACCAGACGGGGATGGGCACGCCGAAGAACCGCTGGCGGCTGATCAGCCAGTCGCCGGTCAGGCCCTCGACCCAGTTCTCGAACCGGGCCAGCATGTGTGCCGGATGCCACCGCAGCTCGGCGCCACGGGCGAGCAGCGCCCGCTTGAGGTCCTCGTCGCGGCCGCCGTTCGTGATGTACCACTGGCGACTCGTGACGATCTCCAGCGGCCGATCGCCCTTCTCGTAGTACTTCACCGCGTGCTTGATCGGACGGGGCGCGCCGATCAGTTCGCCATTGGCGCGCAACGCGTCGACGATCGCCTGCTTGGCGCTGAACACGGTCTTGCCCGCGATGTCGGCGAAGTACTTCCGCCCGGTGTCGCTGGTGATCCAGTCCGGCGTGTCCCGGCTGATCCGCCCGTCGCGGCTGACGATGGCCGGCGTCGGCAGCTGGAGTTCGCGCCACCACGTGACGTCGGTCAGGTCGCCGAACGTGCAGACCATCGCGATGCCCGAGCCCTTGTCCGGATCGGCCAGCGGATGGCTCAGGATCGGCACGTCGACCTCGAAGAGCGGTGTGCGCGCGGTCGTACCGAACAGCGGCTGGTAGCGCTCGTCGTCCGGGCTGGCCACCAACGCGACACAGGCGGGAAGCAGTTCCGGACGGGTCGTCTGGATGCGGATGTCCGCACCGGCATGGTGAAACACGAGCTCGTGGAACGCGCCGGGCGTCTCGCGATCTTCGAGCTCGGCCTGCGCCACCGCCGTCCGGAACGTGGTGTCCCACAGCGTGGGCGCCTCGGCCAGGTAGGCCTCACCGCGGTCGAGGTTGCGCAGGAAGCCGCGCTGGGCGATCGCCCGCGAGTCGTCGTCGATCGTCGCGTAGGTCATCGACCAGTCGACGGACACACCGACCCGGCGCCACAGCGCCTCGAAGGCCCGCTCGTCGAGCCGGGTCAGCCCGTGGCAGAGCTCGACGAAGTTCTTGCGAGAGACCGGCACCTGCTCGGACGGTTTCGCGGACGGCTTGGCCGGCGGCGTGAACCCGTCGGTATAGGGCAACGACGGATCGCACCGGACGCCGTAGTAGTTCTGCACCCGGCGCTCGGTGGGCAGGCCGTTGTCGTCCCAGCCCATCGGATAGAACACTTCCCGGCCGAGCATCCGCTGGAACCGGGCGATGATGTCGGTGTGCGTGTAGGAAAATACGTGCCCGACGTGCAGTGAGCCGCTGACGGTCGGCGGCGGGGTGTCGATGGAGAAGATCCGCTCGCGCGGGGCGGAACGATCGAACTCGTACAGCCGGGCTGCTGACCAACGGCGATCCCACTTTGCTTCGAGATCGTCCAGGGACGGCTTGTCGGGCAAGGCGATTTCCACGATCTCGCAGCCTATCGGTCCGCGTAGGGGAAGATCGGTGCATGAGCGTTGGACCGCCGCAGGCGTGGCAGGAGCACTGGTTCGAGCACGACCAGTTGCTGCAGCTGGCCGGTGCGACCAGCGACGTGGCCGTCTACTTCGATCGGGATGTTCCCGGCGATACCGCGCGCTGGCTGGTGCCGTACCTGGACGACGCGTGGCGCTACACCAAGCAGACGTACGGGGACTTCGGGCCGGATCCGCTGCTGTACTCGATCTTCCATCAGGGTCGGTACGCCGGCGGGCATCCGTCCAGCTACCAGGATCCGAGCCACGACAACCGCAACGTCACCGACTGCGGACCCGGTCCGTACCGCGAGGGCGACAGCCACCCGTACGAGATGGTCACCCACGAGATCTCGCACGTCGTCGAGGGGGCGAACAACGGCGCGTGGGGATCGCCGGCGTTCCCGATCTGGGGCGACAGCAAGTGGGCCGAGTTCTTCATCCACGACGTGTATACCGCGCTCGGGCTGGACCAATGGGCCACCGACGTGGCAAGGAACTTCGACCGCAACTCCGACGACTTCCCGCGACGGGGCACGCACTGGTTCCGCGACTGGTGGCGTCCCCTGCGGACCGGCACCGGCGACAGCCCGCAGGTCATGGTGCGGTTCTTCCGGCTGCTCGCCGAGCACTTCCCGCGCGGCGCGGACACCCACTACGTGCGCGACCTGACCTGGGGCGAGTACCTGCACTTCACCAGCGGCGCGGCCGGCGGTGACGTCACTGATCTGGCCCGGCGGGCCTTCGGCTGGCCCCGCCGTTGGAGCCGCGAGCTGGATCGGGCCCGGGCTGACTTCCCGGCGATCACGTACTGATCGTCCGCACCGTCCAACCGCTGGGCCCAGCTACACCCGGCGCCTCGTCGTCCGGGACGAAGAACGCGAGTGAAGCCCATCGGGCACGATCTCGAACGGAACGCCGGCTGTCGGACGCCACCTCCGAGCTGCTGCGGCCGGCCTCGATCACCCCACCGTGACGGCCTCCTTGCGCACGCGCAGCCGGTAGCGCAGCGGCGACTCGCCGACCACCCGCTTGAAGGCCGTGCTGAATGCGCTCTCCGATCCGTAGCCCAGCTCGGCGGCCAGCTCGCCGACGCGGACGTCGCCGCCGCGTAGCGCGCGCTGGGCCAGCAGCATCCGCCAGCGGTTGAGGTAGGTCAGCGGGGGCACGCCGGCCACCTCGCGGAACCGCTCGGCGAACGACGTCCGCGACATGGCGGCGGCGTGGGCGAGTTCCTCGAGGCCCCAGGCCCGGGCCGGTTCGGCGTGCATCAGCCCGAGGGCGGGACGCAGCCGCTCGTCGGTGAGCAGCCGCAGCAGTCCGGGCGGCAGGTCAGCCTGCCCGACGTAGACCCGCAGGACCTCGAGCAGCAGCAACTGCCCGTACTGCCGGATCGCGAACGCCGAGCCGAGCCGGTCGTCGGTCGCCTCGTCGAACAGCCGCAGCAGGGCGGCGCGTAACCGGTCGGCGTCGGGGCCGGACGCGCGCACGTGCGCCACCGGGGGAAGCGCCCCGAGCAGCAACGCCCGCCCGGCGTCGTTGAGGTCGATGCACCCGCCGAGCAGGACGTCGTCGGTGGCGCGATCGGCCGCGGCGAAGCGCTCGGAGGCGAAGTCGGACTCGGGTTGCACCTCGCGGCGCGGCTCGTCGCCGGCCTCGAACGCCACCCAGGACCGCCCGATCAGGATGGCCACATCGCCCGGTTCGAGCACGACCGAGTCGTCGATGCCGTCGATGCCGTCGGTGGTCAGCGTGGCCCGGCCGCCCACCATCGCGAAGAACTTGACCGGGTCGCTGATCGGAGCGCGCGCCCACCAGCCGTCCCGCTCGGCGATGCCGCCGGTCAGGACGCCGCTCACCTCGACGAGGTCGAACACCTCGGACAGACGATCACCGGCCATCTTCGTACTATCGCGCAAGAAATCGGGACCGACAAGTATTCAAAGTCCGGCGGCCGCGCGAAAGGCTGGAGTCCGCACCCAGACAACCCACGCAGCCAGGAGACATCCATGCGGTACCGCAGCCTCGGCCGGACCGGCATCAAGGTCAGCCCCTACGCCCTCGGGGCGATGATGTTCGGCGCCATCGGCAACCCCGACCACGACGAGTCCATCCGCATCATCCACCGGGCGCTGGACGCCGGCATCAACCTCGTCGACACCGCCGACATGTACTCGCACGGCGAGTCCGAGCAGATCGTCGGAAAGGCGTTGCGCGACCGCCGCGCCGACGTCGTGCTCGCGACCAAGGCCCGGATGCCGATGGGCGACGACCCGAACCACCAGGGCGCGTCGCGGCGCTGGCTGGTGCGTGCGCTGGAGGACTCGCTGCGCCGCCTCGGTACCGACTACGTCGACCTGTACCAAGTCCACCGTCCCGACCCGGACACCGACCTGGAGGAGACGCTCGCGGCGCTCACCGACCTGCAGCGGGCCGGCAAGGTCCGGGCGTTCGGCATCTCCTCGCTGCCGGCGTCGGAGATCGTCCGGGCCCACTGGGTGTCCGAGCGCCGCGGGCTGGCCCGGCTGCGCACCGAGCAACCCGTCTACTCGATCCTCAACCGGGGCATCGAGCGCGAGGTGCTGCCGGTGGCGCAGGAGTTCGGCATGGGCACG
>DASXYE010000413.1:0-22840 GCA_036502695.1 Jatrophihabitantaceae bacterium | reverse complement strand
CCAGCAGCGGCTTGGCCGCCACCGACGAGACGGCGATCGGCTTCTCGGCCAGGACGTAGCGCCCGGTGGCCAGGATTCGCGCCGCCAACGGCGTCGTCACCCACGGCGGGGTCGCGACGACGACGGCGCGGATCGTCTCGTCGGCCAGCACGGCGTCGATATCCGGGGCGGTCGGCACGTCGCCGGCGAGCGCGCGCCGCTCCGCCGAGGGGTCCACAATCAGGACCGGAGTCGCGATCGGATGGCGCCGCAGGGCCGGCAGGTGGGCGGTCCGGCCGATCTCGCCCAGCCCGACCAGCGCCACCGGCAACGTCGGCACCGCGTCACTCAAGAATCCGTCCTCCATAATCTCGGAGGTATGTCTGATATCGCGAAAACGTTGCGGTAACGCTAGCGTGGCGGGCGAAGCCGTACAAGGATGACCGGCCGGAGGGCACGGAGGGGCTCAGTGCAGATCTCACCACCGGACGGGCGCAAGCCCGCCGCCGACGATCGGACAAGCAGCGTCTCGCCGTCCACCGATCGAGCTCTGACCGTGCTCGAGACCCTGATCGCCGCCGAGGAACCGCTGACACTCACCGCGCTGGCTCGCGAGGCGCGCATCCCGCTCGCCACCTGCGCGGCCATCGTGCAGACCCTCGAACAGCGCGGGTACGCCACCCGGCGCATCGTCGGGCGCAGCCACTTCTGGCGGCCGACGTTGCGGCTGTACTCGCTCTCGACCCGGCTGATCCGGGCCGTCGACCCGTCACAGACCGCCCAGCCGCACCTGCGCCGGCTGTGCGATCAGCTCGGCGTGCCGGCGCACCTCGGCGTCCTCGAAGGTCGCACCGTCGTGTACGTCGCCAAGGCGGCCGCACCCGGGCTGATCCAGTTCGACACGTTCCCCGGCAAGGTCGCGCAGTTCCACCTGACGGCGCTCGGCCGGGCTATCGCGGCCTACCTGCCGGCGGCCGAGCTCAAGGCGCTGACCGCCGGCACCCTGGCCGGCGGCGTCGGCCCGAAGTCGCGGGGCAACGTCAACCGCTGGTTCAAGGACGAACTCGAACTGACCCGCCAGCGCGGCTACGCCGTCGAGGACGAGGAGGAGCAGGCCGACATCGGCTGCATCGCCGCCCCGGTGTTCGACGCCGCCGAGCACGTGGCCTACGCGGTCGGGGTCACCGGATTCGCCCGCGAGCTGCTCGGTGAGAAGCTCGACACCGCCGTCGACGCCGTCGTGCGCACGGCCCGGGCGTTGTCGGCCGACCTCGGCTCCGACGGCGGCAGGGCCTAGGCCGCTACGGCAGCTGTGCGGACGCGGTCGGTGGTTTCGACGCCGTGCCGTCGGCCCATCATGCGATTCTGATCGCGAGGCGCTAGTTCGGCGCCGTCGAACCGGATCCGGGAGGTCCTGCTGGGCAGCGTCGGCGCCGAGGTCGTCAGCGTCGGGCTGTTGCTGGGCACGCTCGCGTTCGCGGTGATCCGGCCGCGTGGCTGGCCCGAGGCGCTCGCCGCGGTGCCGGCGATGGGGCTCGTGGTGGCGATCGGAGCGGTGCCGGGCAAGGAGGCGTGGCATGAGATCCGGCGGCTGCTGCCGGTGGTGGGCTTCCTGGCCGCGGTGCTCGTGCTGGCCCAGCTGGCCGACGACGAGGGGCTGTTCGCGGCCGCGGGGGATGTGCTGGCCCGGGCCTGCGGCGGCCGGCCCGGACGGCTGCTCGCCGGCGTGTTCGCGGCCGCGGCGATCATCACGGCGGCGCTCAGCCTGGACGCCACGGTGGTGCTGCTGACGCCGGTCGTGTTCGCCACGGCGGCCCGGGTCGGGGTGTCGCCGCGTCCGCACGTCTACGCCTGCACGCACCTGGCCAACACCGCCTCGTTGCTGCTGCCGGTGTCCAACTTGACGAACCTGCTGGCGTTCACGGCCAGCGGGCTGAGCTTCACCCGGTTCGCCGTGCTGATGGCGCTGCCCTGGCTGGTGGCGATCCTCGTCGAGTACGCGGTGTTTCGCCGCTTCTTCCGCGCGGACCTGCAGGGGCCGGTCGCGGGTGGCCCGGCCGATCCGCCGGGCCGGCCGGTGTTCGCCGTGGTCGTGCTCATCGCGACGTTGGCCGGGTTCGTGGTGCTGTCGCTGCTGTCGATCAGCCCGGCCTGGGCGGCGCTGGGCGGGGCGGTGGTGCTCGCCGGGCGGGCGCTGCGCCAGCGGCGGACGAGCCCGCGCGCGCTGATCGGTGCGGCCGGTCCGCTGTTCTTGCTGTTCGTGCTGGCCCTGGGGGTGATCGTCAAGGGTGTCCTGGACAACGGGCTGGGCGACGGGCTGGCCCACCTGCTGCCCGACGGGGCCTCGCTGCCGGTGCTGCTAGTGGTGGCGTTCGTCGCGGCGGTGCTGGCCAACCTGGTCAACAACCTGCCGGCGGTGCTGGCCTTGTTGCCGATCGCCGCGGCGGCGGGGGGCGGCGCCGGGCCGGTGCTGGCCGTGCTGATCGGGGTCAACATCGGCCCCAACCTGACCTACGTCGGCTCGCTGGCCACGCTGTTGTGGCGCCGCGTCCTGCACGAGCACGACACCGATCCGGACCTCGGCCGGTTCACCCGGCTCGGGCTGCTGACCGTGCCGGCAAGCCTGGTCGCCGCGACCGTGGCACTCTGGGCCGTACTTCAGGCCACCGGAGGTTGACGGTGCACGTCGTCGTCTGGGTCACCGAGAACACCTGGCCGGTCTGCGTCGATGCCGCCCGGGACTGGGCGCCGGCCGACGCCGAGGTGCAGCTGCTGCACGTCACCGGCGACGATGTCGCGGCCGCCGCACACGGTGCGTTCGCGGGGTTGCTCGGACGGGGCCGCCCACACGAACGTGATCCGGGCGAGCGGGTCGAGGTATTGGCTGCGACGGCCGCCCGCGAGCTGCTGGCCGCGGCCGCCGAACGGCTGGGCCGGGCGGCGACGAGCAGCGAGCGCCACGGTCGGATCGAGCGCGAGGTCGTCCGGGCCGTGGTCGACGCCGACCTGCTGATCTGTGCCCGCGACGGTGACCTGACCCGGACCGGCCCGCACAGCCTGGCCCCGCCGACGCGGTTCGTGGTCGACCACGCGCCCTGCCCGGTGCTGCTGGTCTGGCCCGAGCGCCCGCCCGGCGACCCGCTGCCGCCGCACCCGCCCGGGCCGCGGCACCCGCCGCACCCGCCGCACTGATCGGACGAGCCGCCGGCGGCAGATCGGATCTGGTGACCGCCCGGGCGGACGGGAACTTCTTGTCGTGTTCCGCGTAGTGCGGGGTTTTCCGCGGTGCGGGGATCTGGAAAAGAAATCGCGTCCCGCCGATCGGCTGCGTCACGCGGACCCGGTCAGCCGTGACCTGAACCGCCTGGCAGCCCGCTCCTGGGTCAAGCTCAGGTAAATCACGGATACTGGTCGGGACGTTCCCGATTACGACCCATCCGCTCGCGGCACCCGCCGAGCGGATGGGCAGGAGGTGGCATGACCCGTCCGACCGATCCCGGACAACCCACATCGACGACCCAGCAGCCGCTCGCGGCGGACAGCACGAGGGAGTTCTCCCGACCGCGGCTGGACCAGCCCGGCGGCGCCCAGCCCGGCGGCACTGCGCTCGGTCAAGGCGCCCCGCCCGGCCCGGGCTTTCAGGTCGGCTGGCGCGGCTACGACCGTGGCCAGGTCGACACGTACCGCTCTCAGGTCGAAGCGCAGCTGCAGACCACCCGCGAGGCGCACGAGCGCGCCGTTCGCGCGCACGCCGAGGCGACCGAACGGCTGCGGGCCACCCAGAACGAGATGTTGCGGGTGCGCGCCCAGCTGACCAACAGCCCGTCCGCGCTGTCGGACCGGCTGCGCGAGATCCTCGACCTCGCCGCCGCGGAGGCGCACCAGGCCCGCACCGAGGCGAAGGCGGAGGCGGAGCAGATCAAGACCGCCGCGCAGACCGACGCCGACCGGACGCGGGCCAAGGCCAGCAACGACGCGCAGGTCGTCATGCGCCAGGCCCGCAAGACCGCCGAGGACATCGTCACCAAGGCCCGGGCCGACCAGAAGCGGCTGACCGGCGAGCTCGAGCAGGCCCGGGCCACGTTCGAGCAGAACCGCGAACGGACCGAGGCCGAGGCGCGCCAGACCCGCGAACGCGCCGACGAAGAGGCTCGGCAGGCGCGCGAGCAGGCCGACACCCAGGCCCGCCAGGTTCGCGAGCAGGCCGACGCTCAGGCGAGCGCCCGCCGTGAGGCGGCCGATGCCAAGGCCAAGGCCCAGCGCGACGAGGCCGACGCCACCGCGGCGGCCCGGCTGGCCGAGATGGACCAGCAGCTGGCCGAGCTGACCAGGCACCGCGACGAGGCGCACGCGGCGCTCAGCCAGCTGCACCAGTCGGTCCGCACCACCCTGGAATCGGCCACGCCCGCCGCGACAAGTTCCGCCGAGTGACGGATCCCTGCGCGGACCTACCCGAGACCCAGGGCGAACACGTGCATCGCGGCACCTCCGGTCTGGCCGGCGCTGACATCCGGCAAGACGACGTAGCGCACCGTCTTGGCCGGATCGATCGGCACCGAGGCGGTGTACAGGTGCACGGTCTGGTTCTCCCGGGTGCTGTTCGGGCCGTTGTTGATGTAGGGCAGCGTCGCCGCGATCGACGAACCGGGTGACGCGCTGCCCGACCACCAGTCGGCGAAGGCCAGCTGGTAGGTCTGGGTGCTGCCGTCGGTGTAGATGATCGTGCCGGCGCTGTCCGTGTCGCCGTACGCGCTGGCGCCGAGGAAGCCCAGCTGGTGGCCGGATCCGCTGACCGGCAGCACCTGCCCGCCGGCGGTCACGTTGTCCGGGACGTTCGGCTGCGGCCAGCTGAACGCGACGCCGCCGACGGTGACCGGCTGCCCGGCGGTGAACCCGGCCGCCGCCAGCGCCTGCGCGGAGAAGTTGCGGCTGCTGCCGTCGAAGTAGCTGGCGGCCGGCTGGCCGTCGTTGCTGATGCCGGTGTTGTCGTAGGCCGCGCTCACCGAGCCGTACGGGATGTGCACGTCACCGGACGAGCGCGCCGTGCCCTGGCTGGACTTCGCCACGAAGTCGATCGACTGCAGCCCGGGTGGGGCGTCCGCCGGGGCGGTCACCGTCCAGCGCACCGTCGTCGACGAGTGCGCCGGCACCTGGTCGTAGTGGGTCGGCGTGGTCGGGGTGGCCGTCCAGCCGGCCGGCACCGTGACGCTCACGTCGAGCCCGGTGACCGGGTCGGCGCTGCCGTTCACGAACGTGGCGGTCGCGGTGGCCGAGTCGCCGGCGCCCAGGACCGGGGGCACCGTGTTGGTCAGCGTGCCGGTCACCACGATCGGCGCCGATCCGGAAACCCCGTCCACGGTCACGGTGATCGTCGCGATCCCGTCCTTGGACGCGGTGACGACGCCGTGGCGGTCGACGGTGGCCACGGCCGGGTTGTCGCTGCGATACGTGACCTGGGCGTGGCGCAGGTCGGCGAAGGACTGGTCATTGTTGACGGCCTCAACGACGTGGTCGGCGACGACGCTGAGATCGCGATCGGGCTCCTCGGCCGGGTTGGTGTCATCGGCCAGCCACGGGTTCGTCCCGGTGAGGTCGATGGTCTGGCCCGGGTGGTAGTTCACCGCGCCGGGCTGCACGGTCACGGTCTGCACGCGCTGGGGGAGCGATCCGATGACCTGGACGTCGCGGCGGGCCACGATCGTCGACGCGTCGGTGCCGACCCGGAACTGGTAGGCGCCGTCGGCCACCGCGAACCGCGAGTGGGCGGTGTCCCAGAGCGCCAGGTCGCTGATCGCCACCCGCAACGTCACGTGCTGGGTCTGCCCGGGGCGTAGCGCCTTGGTCTTCTGGAACCCGGCCAGCCGCTGCTGCGGCACCGACCCGGTACCCGCGCCGGGGGTGGCCGCGTACAACTGGGCGACCGTGGTGCCGGTGCGGTGCCCGGTGTTCGTCACGTCCAGGCCGACGTTCACCATGCCGCCGGCCGAGACGCTGGACCGGTCGACGTTCACGTTGCGGATGCCGAACGTCGAGTAGCTCAGCCCGTACCCGAACGGGTAGGTCGGTGTGCCGGTGAAGTACTGGTAGGTGCGGCCCAGCCCACCGGTGCTGGCGGCGTTCAGCCCGTAGTTCTGCATGTCCGGCAGCTGCGCGTCGTCGGCGTACCAGGTGAAGTCCAGGTGCCCGTCCGGGTTCTGCTTGCCGAACAGCACGTCGGCGACGGCGGTGCCCTGGCTCTGGCCGTTGTAGCCGCTGAAGACGATGGCCGGCACCTTGTCCTGGATCGGGCCGAGCGACACCGGCCCGTTCGTCTGCAGCACGAGCGCGGTGTGCGGGTTGCCCAGCGCGCTGACCTGATCGATCAGTGACGTGTAGTTGCCGGGCATGGCCAGCGTCGAGCGGTCGTGGCCCTCGCTCGCGGTCGAGCCGTTCGTACCGGCCATGATCACGACCAGGTCGGCGTCCTTGACGGCCGCCTTGGTGGCGTCACTCAGATCGGCGGGCGTCGTCGCGGTGGTGGACGTCCCGGCTGCGTCGAACACGACCGACGCGTTCGGCAGTGCCGCCTTGATGCCCTGCACGGCGGTGACCGTGTGGGTGGGCTGGCCGCTGTAGCCGCCGAGCGTCACCGTGTCGGCCAGGTTGCCGAGCACCACGACGTGCGACACCTTCGCCGGGTCGACGGGCAGCAGCGGAGCGTGGCCGCTGCCACCGACCGGCGCGTTCTTCAGCAGCACCATGGCGTTGTCGGCGACCTTGGTGGCCAGCGCCTGGTGGGCGGGGCTCTCGATCACCGACTTGTCGATCTTCGTGTAGCCGACGCGGGCCGGCGGGTCGAACTCGCCGGTCGACATCCGCATGGTGAACAGCTTGACCAGGTCGGCGTCCAGCACGCCCTCGGACAGCAGCCCGGCGTCGATCGCGGCCTGGATGTTGGACAGCGTGCCCTCGGCGCCGGTGCAGATCAGCTGGGTCCCGGCGCGCAGCGCGAACGCCTCGGCCCCCGCGGCGGCCGGGATGGTCGCGCCGGTCGTCTTGTTCGTCCAGATGACCTGGCCGCCCTGCTGGGACGAGGTCCAGCCGGGGGCCGCCCACATGTGCCCGTTCGGGGGCGGGGCCCAGGCGCTGTTGACCGCGTCGCAGTCCGACGTGGTGTAGCCGTCGAACCCGAACGTGCGCTGCGCCAGCTGGTTCGCGGTGTAGGTGTTCACCGCGCCGGGCGTGCCGTTGATCGCGTTGTAGGACGTCATCACGCCGCTGACGTGATCGTCCTCGACCAGGCTCTGGAACTGCCGCAGGTAGTACTGGTGCAGGTCGGGCTCGGTGGTGATCGAGTCGCCGTCGAGGCGGTTCGCCTCGACGTTGTTCAGCGCGTAGTGCTTGGCGGTGGCGGCCACCTTGAGGTAAGGCGTCATGGGCTGCCCACTCATCGTGTTGCCCTGGTAGCCGTTGACGAACGCGCCGGCCATCTGCCCGACGAGGTAGGGGTCCTCGCCGAACGCCTCGTCGGTGCGGCCCCACCGCGGGTCGCGATCGAGGTTCACGGTCGGCGCCCAGTAGGTCAGGTCGCCGTAGTCGTTGACGTCCGGGCCGATGTTGTTCTGCCCGGTGGTGAACAGCGACTTGTCCAGGAAGCCCCGGGCCTCGTCGGAGATCGCGGTCGTCTCGGCGTAGGTCAGGCTCGGGTCCCACGACATCGACGACGCGAGGTTCACCGGGAAGCTCGTCGCGTGCACGTCGTCGACGGCACCCTGGCCGCCCTCGCCGGCGTCGGCCCCGAGCCGGTTCAGCCCGTGCTGGCCTTCGCTCCAGTACGTGTACTGCTGCACGCCCAGGCGCGGGATGGCCGGCGCGTTGTTGGTGTGCAACTGGGCCACCTTCTCGCGCAGCGTCATCCGCGACACGAGGTCTGCGGCGCGGGCGGCGAAGCTGTAGTGGGTGTTGCGGTAGATCGACGGGTTGGTCGTCGGGCCGGGCGGGGCCGCCGTGGCCTGCGGTGGGGCGCCGATCGTGGCGACGACGAACGCCAGGACGCCGGCCGCGATCGTGGCCAGCGTGACGGGTCGGGACGGGAGTGGGGCCATGACGTGCCTCCGCCGAGACTGGGGGATGATCCGGCGGGGCGCCGCCGGGGCGAAGCAGCGGGGTGGGGGATGCGCAAGCCACACTTCCGTCAAAACCTGTATGAAGTCAAGGGTCCGAATCGGATTTGTTTCCGGGCTTCCGGCCAAAGTCGAGAGATCAGGCTGGTACCTTTTCCGGTGTGGTCACCCCAGACGGGCCCCGTGACGCCGACGCGCCGGTCAACATGCGGCGGCTGGGCCGGCTGCGCGTGCTGCAAGCGCTCACGACCGGCGAGCTGTCCCGCGCCGACTTGGCCGCTCGCACCGGCTTGTCCCGTACCACCGTCAGCTCGATGATCTTCGACCTGATCGGCGAGGGCCTCGTCCAAGAGCAGAACGCGACCGCGACGAGCGCACCCCGGATGGGCCGCCCGCCACTGGCCGTGTCGCTCGTGCCGTCGGCCGGGGCGGTGTTCGGCGTCGACATCGGCCACGACCACGCCCGCGTCATTCTGTGCGATCTCGTCGGAACCCCGATGTGGGACGACAGCGTCGACGTGGACGTCGACAGCTCCGCCGAGGACACCCTGGCCACCGCCGTCGCGCTGGTCGACCGAGCCCTGGCCGAGACCGGCAAGGACCGGGCCGCGGTACTCGGGCTGGGCGTCGGCATCGCGTGTCCGGTCGACCGTGGCACCGGCGAGCTGCGCGCGGACGGGATCATGCCCGGCTGGGTGGGCATCCGGCCGGGGGCCGAGCTGGCCGCGCGCACCGAGTTGGCCGTGCAGGTGATCAACGATGCCAATGCCTGCGTGCTGGCCGAGCGCCGCTACGGTGCGGCCCAGCAGTGCGACGACGTCGTGTACCTACGGCTGTCGTCGGGCATCGGCGCGGGCGTCGTCTGTGACGGGCGGATGCTGCTCGGCAACAACGGGCTGGCCGGCGAGCTCGGCCATATCACCCTCGAACCGCACGGTGCCGTGTGCCGCTGCGGCAACCGCGGCTGCCTGGAGACGATCGCCAGCCCCACCGCGATCGCCGCGCTGCTGTCCCGCAGCTGGGGTCGCCCGGTATCCGGCGCAGAGCTGGCCGAGCTCATCCAGGACGGGGACCGCGGAGCCTTGCGTGCCCTCGAGGACGCCGGCGAGGCCGTCGGCCGGGCGCTGGCCATGACCGTCATGACGCTCAACCCGAAGCTGATCGTGCTCGGCGGCGACCTCGCGGCGGCCGGCGACCTGCTGCTCGAGCCGATCGGCCGCTCGCTGCGGCGCAACTCGGTCAGCGGGCAGCACCGCGACGTGCAGCTGGCGGTCAGCGCTCTGGGCGACAGCGCCAGCGCCCGGGGGGCCGCGGCGCTCGTCCTCGCCGGCGCGCCGCAGCTGTTGAGCGGCGTCGCCTAGCCAGGGCGTCACCTAGCCAGCGTGGCTCAGCTGGCGAAGACGGCGAGCTCGGAGGCCTGACCGGCGGCCCAGCCGGTGTTCGCGGTGAACGTCAGGCGCAGATAGCGAGCCTGGGTCGACGCCGGCAGGGCCACGGTCGCGGTGTTCCCGGTGGCCGGGTCGAAGGTGTAGTCGGCCGATCCGACCAGGGTCTGGAACGTCGCGCCGTCTGAGCTGCCCTGCACCGACAGCGTCTGGGTCCGCCGACCCCACGCCTGGGCCGGCGGCAGGCTCAGCACGATCCGCCGCGCCGCCGTGGCCGCACCGAGATCTACCTGCAGCCACTGCGGAAAGGCGTTGTTCGCGCTCTCCCAGTAGCTGTTCGGGTCGCCGTCCGTCGCATTGCTCGCGGCGTAGTTCTGCGTGTGGCTGCTTTCGGCCATCGGCCGGTGCATCGCGAGATTCGGGCCGGGGCCACCGTCGCCGCCTGAGCCGCCCGGTTGGGTCGGCCGGACGTCGGTCAGCGCGATCTCGCCCTTGAGCATCCGGCCGCCGTCGCCGGTGAGGCGCAGGTAGTAGTCCGACGTGCAGTGCGTGCCGTCCTCGTCCAGGGCCAGCAGGCCGCAGTTGGACGGCATGCTCGCGGTGGTCTCGGCCGTCTTCAGGATCTGGTTCCCCTCGTTGAACTCGTCGTACATCGAGATGTAGATGCCGCCCGCCCCGGCGCGGATCATGTTGTAGAACTGGTGCCACATGAAGTCGCCGTGCACGCGCTGCCGCCCCGACACATCGCCGGGCAGCACGCACGGCTGGTAGTCGATGCCGTGCGCCTGGCAGTCCTGCGCGTCCGGCACGTTCATGTTCTGATACATCCAGTCCGAGTCGGCCACGTTGCTGATCGCGCCGACCATCCACGGCGAGATCATGTTGAAGGCCCGGTACACGTCGCCGTAGCCCGGGCGCGATCCACCGTTGCTCTCGCGCCACTCGCGCGGCGTGCCGCCGATCAGGTAGACGCCCTGGCCCTTGAACCAGTTGATGACGTCGAGGCAGACGTCCTGGCTCCACGGGTGATTGGCGTCGTTGTAGCCGAACCCCCAGATGCACACGACCGGCTTGCCGTTCTGCCGCGCGTACATGGGAGATGCGGTGTGCGCCGACATCTTCTGCGTCCAGTCCTGCTTCATCTGGCTCTGCATGTCGGCCCAGCCGGTGGCGTCGTACATGATGTAGAACTTCACATTGTTCGACTCGGCGGCGCTTCTGACCTTCGCGGCCATGTCGTCGCGCGTAGGACCCTCGCCGCCGAACGGGTTGAACCGCTGCAAGGCGGCGGTGTCGATGTTGTTCTCGTGCATCCACCGGAAGTGGGTGTCGACCGTCTGCTGGTCGTAGGAGGAGAACAGCGTCGCCGGACTGCCGTCCGGGCACGCGGCGTAGGCGGTCTGATAGGCGTGCTGGTACTCGCGCATGTCCGGCCACGCCCGCAACGTGCCGTTGTTGGTGGGCGACGGCGGCTGGCCCCAGTCGTTGCTCCAGTGCCACCAGCCGTTGATCGGAGCACCGTCGCCCGGGCAGGCGAACCAGCCCTGATAGCCGACGGTGATCTTGCCGACGACGTCGCCGGCCGGCGAGACGGCGGGGCGGGCGGACGCGCCGGCGGAGTGGGGGAGGCCGAGCACGCCGAGGGCGGTACCGGCAGCGACCGAAGTCAGGAACGTACGGCGGGTAATAGGCATGGGGGTGACCTGTCCCGTTATGGAGGCTTTGGTGGGGCAAAGGTAGCAGCGTGAGCAAAATCACGCAAGACATCGAGCATTACCCGCAAGAAGTGGATCAGCGTTGAGCCAACTGCGCCAATGCCGCGCCGAGGTCAAACCCATGCCGTAAAGTGCGCGTAACGATCCGCCGTAGCGGGTCGAGCCGCCCGGGGCTGGTTCGGGGGGAATCCATACGGAACGCCCTGGGAGGGGTCATGTCCATTCAGCTCGGTCCGCACCTGCGATCCGGCCGGATCCGGTGGGCCGTCGGGCTGGTGGTGGCGAGCCTCGCCGCCACGCTGGCGGTCACGGTGGCCCGTCCGTCCGCCGGCGCCTCCACGGCCGCCGTGAGCGTGCCGTCGCACAGCTCGGTCGTCGCGGCGATGAAACGGGCGGCGGACTACTACCGGCCGAACGTCCGATACCCGTCCGGAGCTCGCAACGGCTGGAGCTGGTCGACCTACTTCCAGGGCCTGCTCGCGTTGTACAGCACGGCGGGCGACCAGAAGTACCTGACCGACGCCCGGTCGTGGGGCCAGCAGACCCACTGGACGTTGACGACCGCCGAGGCCGACCCGGACTCCGCGAAAGCGGCACGGCCCTACTACGCGCTTCGCCAGCTCGATCCGCATGTGCCACTGTCCACTGTGGACGATCGCATCGCCCACGATCTGACCGACCAGCCGGCCTCGGCGTACTGGTGGGCCGATGCCCTGTTCATGGGGCTGCCGAACTGGCCGTTGTGGGCGGCGCGTACCGGCGACGCGGCATACCTGACCAAGCTGGACGACGTGTACGCCTGGACGCGCGATCAGGCCAACGCGCATTGCCCCGGCGCCGCGCCCGGCGGGTTGTACGACGCCGACGAGCACCTGTGGCTGCGGGACTGCAGTTTCATCGACAAGCCCGAACCGAACGGCCAGAAGATGTTCTGGAGTCGGGGGAACGGCTGGGTGATGGCGGCGATGGCCCAGGTGCTGGCCAACCTGCCGGCCACCCAGCAAGCTCATGCGGCGCCGTACCGGACAATGCTGCAGAGCATGGCCCCGCGGATCAAGGACGTGCAGGGCGCGGACGGGTTCTGGCGGTCCAGCCTGCTCGATCCCGGCGCCTACCCGCAGCCTGAGACCAGCGGCACCGCACTGTTCACCTACGCGCTGGCGTACGGCATCGACGCCGGGCTGCTCGACCGTGCCACGTACCTGCCGGTCGTCGTTCGCGCGTGGAACGGTTTGGCCAAGAAAGCCTTGCAGGGCAGCGGTTTCGTCTCCGATTGCCAACCCGGGGCGGGCGCACCGGGGCGGTCCTACGTCGGCACGGCCCCACGTGCCCGGCCGACGGCGACCTCGCCCGGCACGCTGATCGCCGACTCGCCGCCATTCTGCGTCGGCGCGTTCCTGCTCGCCGGCAGCGAGGTGGCCCGGCTCAGCCCGTCGCTCAGCACCGGCCGGCACGTGACCGCCACAGCCGCGCAGGCGGGCAACGGGCCGACCCGGGCGGTCGACGGCACCATGACGACGTACTGGACGGCCAAGGGCTTCCCGCAGTCGCTGGTCGTCGACCTGGGGGCGGCGCGTGCGATCGGCAACACGATGGTGGTGCCGTACCTCGACCGGCCCTACCGCTACCGCCTCGACACGTCGGCCGACGCACGGCATTGGCGTCTCATCGCGTCCCGGACCGGCAACACGGTGGGCGGTTCCAACTTCGTCACGTTGCCCGCGCCGGTCAGCGCACGCTACATCCGGCTCACCGTCACCGGGCAGGCTGGGCACGGTACGGGGTGGGCCGCGATCCAGGAGTTCGGCGTGTACGGCCCCTGAGCCCGCGCCGCACGACCCCGGGTCCGGCTTGCCGATCTTGATCTTGACGCCGCCCCGGCCGGCCGCGACGGCGGCGTGCGCGCCGGCAACCAACTCGTCCACCGACAGGTGCAGCCAGCCGACTTCGGTGTCGTACAGCGGCACCGACTCCTGCGCGCCGCCCGCGATGATCCACAGCGGCTGGCGGTGGACCGGGTCGCTTGTCGACGAAGATCGTTTCCTGTTGGACGAACGACTGCACGGCATCGGTGCGGACCGCCTCGACCGGCACGTCGACCAGGTACGCCTGCGCCGCGGTGATCTTCGCCATCGACTAGGCGGCCGGATCCGTCAGGTGCAGCAGCAGCGCGTGGCCCGGATCCAGCGTCGGCATCGGCAACCCGACCCGGGTCAGGACGCGGCCCGGCACGCGCAGTCCCTCGCCGAGCGCGGCGTCGAGCCAGGGTGCCGGGGTGATCTGGCGCATGGACGGCAGCCCGGCGTCCGATCGCACCCGCACGAGGTAGTCACGCCCCTCGTCCAGGCCCGGCACCAGCACCCTTCCGGACGAGGTCGACGGCGTCGTCGCGAGCTGCACCCAGGCGAAGATCGCCTCGGCACCGTCAGGGGAAACGACGCCGTGCAGCAGGCTGTGCTCGTCGTCGAGGTCGGCCCGGACGACGCGCCCCGCATGCAGCAGTGGACGCAGCTCGCGGTACATCCGCGCCCAGGCGGTGAGCTGTTCGAGCTCGGCCTCGGTCGCCGTGGTGAGGTCGGCCTCGATGCCGGCGTGGGCGAAGAGCGCGGTGGCCAGCTGGAAGCTGCGTGCGGTGGTGCGCCCGGTGGTGTGCGAGGTCGGGCCGCCGACGTGGGCGCCGATCAGCTCCGGCGGCAGCAACTGCGCCGTCCAGCGCTGGATGTGCTGGCGCTCGATCGGGTCGTTGCAGTCCGAGGCCCACACCCGGTCGGTACGGGCCAGGATGCCGAGATCGACCCGGGCCCCGCCCGCCGCGCACGACTCGATCTCCAGATCGGGATGCCGTTCGCGCAGCGCGTCGAGCAGCCGGTACAGCGCCGTGGTCTGCGCGTGCGGGCCGGGCCGGTCGCGGCGGTCCGGCCCGCGGCTGACCGCTTCGAGCAGGTCGCGGTTGTGGTCCCACTTGAGAAAGTCCAGTCCGTACTGGGTGACGAGCCGATCGATTCGCTTGAACACGTGCTGCCACGCCTGCTCGTTGCTCAGGTCGAGCACGTACTGGTGGCGCGCGGCCGGCCCGAGCCCGGCCGACGGAGCGAGGATCCAGTCCGGATGCTGACGGGCCAGGTCCGAGTCGGTGTTCACCATCTCCGGCTCGACCCACAGCCCGAACCGCATGCCCAGCCCGTGCACCGTGTCGATGAGTGGGGCCAGTCCGTCCGGCCAGATCGCCTCGTCGACGGTCCAGTCGCCGAGTCCGGCCGTGTCGTCGCGCCGGCCGCTGAACCAGCCGTCGTCGAGCACCAGCTGCTCGACCCCGATGGCGGCCGCCGTCTCGGCCAGCCGACTCAGCCGCTGCAGGTCGTGGTGGTAGTACACGGCCTCCCAGGTATTCACCAGCAACGGACGCGGTTTCCTCGGGTGTACAGGCCGGCTGCGGATCATCCGGTGGAACCGGTCGGCCAACCCGTCCAACCCTTCGGCGGAGTAGCCGAAGTAGGTCGTCGGCCCCGTGTAGGCGTCGTCGGCGTCGAGCCGGATCTCGCCGGCCCGCAGCAGTTCGCCGCCGCCGAGGACGGCGCCGTGCCCGCCGGCCCCCTCGGGCAGCCGCTCGGCCAGGTAGCGCTGGTTGCCGCTCCAGGCGACGTGCACCGCCCACACCTCGCCGGACCGGAACCCGAACCCGGGCGTGCCCAGCGTCATCAGGTACGGCGAGTCGTGCCCGGGGCGGCCGCGGCGGCTGTCCCGGACGTAGGAGCCGAACCCGAGTGGCCGCCGTTGCGGGGCACGTTCGCGGCACCACTTGCCGGTGAAGTCGAGCAGCTCGGTAGCCCGGGACGGCACCGGCAGCAGCGCCTGGACGGACGCCAGGTCGTACAGCCCGGCTGCGGTTCGGCGCAGGGTCGGCGTCACGGCCAGGATGCCGCCGACCTCGAGCCGGTAGGTCAGCACGATGTGCAGATCGGAGACGGCGTCGCGCAGGTTGAGCGTCACCGCGTGCCCAGAATCGGCCACCCAGACACCGGCGCCGTGGGGGCGCGGTGTGGTGGCGACGCCACCGGCGTGCCCCTCGTGAGCCGGGACGCCGGCCCACCCCTCGGCCTCGGTCGGCCACACCGTGAAGCGGCGCGGCTGGTCGATCGAGCTGTTCAGCACGCCCCCGTCGGCCGTCGCCGGCAGCGCGGCGGCGTCGCCGTCGTCGAGCTCTTCGCCCCAGTGCAGCAACCGCGGCACCGGATCGCTGAGTTCGACGACGACGCTGACGCCGTCGCGGTGCAGGTGTACGACCTCGCTCATCTGCACACGGTAGGCAGTAATAATTGCTAACGTCAATGAATTCGGATGATCATGGCCGGCGCCTATGCTCGCCAGATCGCGTCCGCACCGAACCCCGAGGGAGGGCGGCATGATCCGGCACCCCGCCGAGCCGACGGTGACCCGACCGCGGCTGCCCCCGGCCAGCCCGGCGGCGATCGATGTGCTCACGCGCATCCTGACCTCGGGGCCGATCCCGCGCGTGGACATCGCCCGGCAGACCGGGTTGTCCCAGGCCGCGGTGACCAAGGCGGTGGCCCCGCTGGTCGAGGCCGGTTTCGTGGCGCTCGACGGCGCGCGCGGTCGCCCGGACGCACCGGGCCGGCCGGTCACGCCGCTGCGTGTGGTCGCCGAGTCCGTCACCTTCATCGGCGTGAAGATCACCGCCGATGAGGCGATCGGCGTGGCCACCGACTTCGGCGCGACGATCCTCGACACCGAGCATCGGCGGATGGCGCGGCACACCCCGGCGCAGGTGGTGCGCACCGTCCAGGCCGTCGTCGCGGCGCTGGTGCGCCGGCTGGGCGAGCGCGCCGAACAGCTGGTCGGGATCGGCGTGTCGGTGTCCGGCGACGTCGACACCGCCCATGGCATCGTGCGCGATTCGCCGAAGCTCGGCTGGCACGACGTCGCGCTGCGCGAACTGCTGGAGGAGCGGCTCGACCGGCCGGTGCGCATCGACAACGACGTGCACGCGCTGACCATCGCCGAGCAGTGGTTCGGGGTGGGCGCCGGCGACGTCGACTCGTTCGTCATCGTGACGATCGGCTCGGGCATCGGGTGCGGGCTCTACCTCAACGGCGACGTGGTGAACGGGTCGTTCGGGGTGTCCGGCGAGCTCGGCCACCTGCCGCTGGCCGATCAGGGCCTGACCTGCGAGTGCGGACGGGTCGACTGCGTCGAGACGATCGCCTCGTCGGCCGCGATCGTGCGCGCCGTGCAGGCCGCGACGGGTCGTACCGACCTGGACATGGACGCGATCGTCGAGCTGGCCCACGCCGGTCAGCCCGACGCCGTCGCGGCGTTCGACCGCGCGGCCACCGCCATCGGCCGGGCGATCGCCGTGGTGGCCAACCTGACCGGACCGGAGGTGGCCGTCATCGAGGGCGAGTCCGTCGCCGACTTCGACGTCTACGAGACGACGGTGCGCAAGACGTTCGCCGCTCAGGCGTTCGGCGCCGCCGCCCAGTGCCGGATCGAGCTGCGCCCGCACACGTTCGACGCCTGGGCGCGCGGTGCGGCCGCCTCGGTCATCCGCAGCTTCGTCCGCCAGGAAGACCCGCGCTAGCGCCGCTAACCGAGTCGTCCGCGCCGACGTCCAGTCGACACCGTGAGATGTCCGCGCTTCGCGGTGTCGTCGCGACGCGAAGCGCGGATCATGCCGACAGCGGCGAGACGTGACTCGGGTCGAGCGGACTTCCCGAGCTGTCCGTGCTTCGCGGTGTCATAGCGACGCGAAGCGCGGACAACTCGGCCGGATCACACCGTGACGGCGTCGATGTCGGAGACGTAGCCCGACGGGTTGCCGATCTGGATCCAGTTCGCGCCGGCCTGCAGCGTGATCGGGAACGTCGTCGTCTGCGGCGTGTCCCAGTCGTTGTTGTTGGTGCCGACCAGGTTCAAGCTGACGTCGTTCAGGCCGTTGACGCTGGCCGTGGCCTGCCGGCTCGAATCACCGTCCACATAGGACATTGTCATCAGGTACGTGCCGGCCTTGGGCACGGTGATCGACTCCAGGATCAGGTTGGAACCACCGCCGACGTTGCCCACCTTTTCACCGCCCGAGCACTTCGCGCACGAGCCGATGCTGGCGCCGCCGGTCAGCCGGTTGTCCGGCGCCTCGGCCTCATAGGTCACCCGACCACCGGCGGCCGGCGTGGTGAGCGTCAACGAGCTGCTCGGCGCCGACGTGTGGTGCCCGGCAACGGCTGCCACGGTGAACGTGTGCGCCGACACCGCATGTAGGCCGGTCACGGTCGCCTGCCGGTCGGCGGTGGTTGCCACAGTCCGGCCGTCCACCCGCACGTTGTACAGCGTGCCTGCAGATGCGCCGGCCGACGGCGTCCACGCCAGGGTGAATCCAGATGGCGTGGCGGCCGTCGCGTGCAGCCCGGTCGGGACGGCAGGGTCATGCGGCCGCAGCGTGTACAGCCGCGAGCCGTGCGTCGGCAGAGTGGCACTGAGCGAGCCACTGACCCGGCCGAGCGACTTGTGCTGCCACAGGTCACGGACGTCGGCGCTGCCGGACAACCCGACATCGCTCAACTGGGTCGTCACCACCGCCGGCGAATCCCCGAGGTTGAACTGGGCCACCGTGACGCTGCCGTCGGGGTTCGCGGCGAACCAGGTCTGCTGCGGGGTGAGTTGGCTGACCGGACGGGCCGGGCGGCCGGCCTGGTCGACGGCGATCACCTCGTCGTTGGTGAGCAGGCTCAGCCCGTAGCTGTCGAGCTTGGTCAGGTCGTCGCCGGAGTAGAGCGGTGCGGCCTCGACCGCCCACAGCGTCATCTCGCTCTGCCGTTCGACATCGGTGATGCCGTCCATGGCCCCGACGCCGACGTCGACCGAATCGAGGTTGTTCCAGTGACCCGGGCCCGCGTCGTCGAGGAACGGGATGACGTCGTACCAGCGATTGCGCACCGACGAGTTCCAGGTGGTGATCGAATTGCAGTAGCACTCGACGTCGGTGTCGATGCGCCAGCCGTCCGTGTACTGCTTCCACGCGTCCGAGGCCAGCGGGCTCAGCGACCACGAGATCACGAACTGGATCGGCCGGCCGGTCGCGGCGAGCGCCTTCGACCAGGCGGCGACGTCGGTCGTGTTGTCGTACTGGTCGCCCCCCTTGAACGAGCCGGGGCCCACGCCGTCGAGCTTGAGGAAGTCGACGTGCCAGCTGGCCAGCAGGTTGGCCAACGAGGTGATGTAGGCCTGGCTGCACGGGTTGGTGAAGTCCATCTTGTAGGCGTTGTCCCAGCCGTTCGTGGTGCGCTTGTCCGGGTAGACGAGGTCACCGGTGGTGCAGCCCGGGGCGCCGTGGATCGGCGAAGTGCCGTCGCCGTAGGCACCCTTGTCCAGGCCGACCGGCATGTAGATGCCGAGCTTCAACCCGTCGGCGTGCGTCTTGTCCGCGATGTAGGCGATGCCGTCGGGGAACTTCACCGGATCCACCAGGGGCCGCGCGTTCGCGTCGAAGTCCTTCCACCACCCAGCGTCGATGTTCACGTACTCGTAGCCGTGCGACTTCAGCGAGGTGGCCATGACGTGTTCCTGCTCGAGCACGTGCTGCTCGGTCAGCCAGCTGGCCGGCCCCATCGGGTTCACGCCCGGGTAGTTCGTGGACTCCAGACTCCAGCTGCTCCACCCCAGATAGGGCTTGGCGGCCGCGCCCTGCGAGGGATCGATCCGGGCCGCGGCCGGCTTCGACGGCGCCGAGCCCGCAGGCGCGGCGGGCGCCGGGGCGGCGACCGCGATCGTCACCCCCAGCACGATGCCCAGCGCGGTGGACAGTTTCCGACCAGGGGACATGACGGCTCCTTGCGTGGGGGAGGGACCTCCGCTGAGGGCCGGAGGTGGGCCGCGACGCCGGAAGCCGGCTGCCCGGTGGGCGGTACGCGAGAGCGTAGGCAGATTACTAAACGGCGTCAAGTATCTCACCGATCGCCGGCGCTCCTCCGTTGAGTGGTGCTTTACGCGTTGAGTCCCGGCAACCGGCGTTCGCTCTCAGCGCAAGGCACCGCGGTGAAGCCGGACGCATGGGGTCGCGACGTAGGCTCGCGATCGCGAGATCGAGAAGACGGGCCAGACAGGGATCGTGATGGATGTAGTTGCCGAACTGCGGTCGTTGATCGCGATGGCCCGGGCCGTCGCCGAGGCGGAGCCGGACGAGGGCGTCAGAGATCGTTTGCAGCGCTCCGTGGTCCGGCCGCTGTCGGCCGTGACCGGCGACAACCCCGCCGACGCCGAGGCCGCCGAGGGCAAGGTGGCGCTGACCGAGCTGGCCCGGCGGGCGACCCGGTTGCGCATCGAGCCGGGCGTACCGCTCGAGCTGGCCGAGGCTGTGGCCGCGTTGCAGCAGCTGGCTGTCGAGGCCGGGGACTCCGCCGAAGAGTTCGCCGCGCTGCAGGCCGAGGTCCCGACCGCCATCCAGACGATGCACAACGGGCCGTACCTGCTGACCAATGTGCCCGACGTGCGGGACTGGCTCGGCCACGAGATCCCTGCGCTGCCGCAGCTGGCTCTGTGCCGGTGCGGCGAGTCGGCGCGCAAGCCGTTCTGCGACGGCAGCCACGCCGAGGCCGGGTTCACTGACGCGAAGGATCCCGACCGGGTGCCCGATCGCCGGGACAGCTACGACGGCCAGCAGGTCACGGTGCTCGACAACCGTGGGCTGTGCGCGCATTCCGGGTTCTGCACGAGCCGGTTGCCGACGGCCTTCCGGGCCGGCGAGGAGCCGTTCGTGGCGCCGAGCGGTGGGCGTATGGACGAGCTCATCCGTGCGGCCCGCTCCTGCCCGTCCGGCGCGCTGAGCTTCGCCGTGGACGGGCACGAGGCCCGTGAGCAGGTCGATCAGGACCGGCCGCCGAGCGTCGAGGTGTCCAAGGACGGGCCGTACCGGATCACCGGCGGCATCGACCTGACGGACGCCGAGGGCGAACCGGTCGAGCGCAACCAGGGCGCCTCGCTCGAGCACTACAGCCTGTGCCGGTGCGGTCATTCGCAGAACAAGCCGTTCTGCAGCGGCATGCACTACTACGTCAACTTCGCCGATCCGCCGATGTCCGAGCAACCGACCGTGTTCGAGTGGGCCGGCGGATTCCCCGCGCTGCTGCGCATGACCCGGCTCTTCTACGGCAAGTACGTGCCGGCCGATCCGCTGCTGGCGCCGCTGTTCGCGTCGATGTCGCCGGATCATCCGGAGCGAGTGGCGGCGTGGCTGGGCGAGACGTTCGGCGGACCCAAGGCCCATACCGCCCAGTACGGTGGATACGAGCGGATGGTGTCCCAGCACCTGGGCAAGGGCTTGCGCGAGGAGCAGCGGGCCCGCTGGGTGCAGCTGATCACCCGCTCGGCCGACGATGCCGGCCTGCCGACCGATCCCGAGTTCCGGGCCGCGTTCCTGTCCTACCTCGAGTGGGGCTCGCGCATCGCCGTGGAGAACTCGACGCCGGGAGCCAAGCCGCCCGAGCACATGCCGGTGCCACGGTGGGACTGGGTGGTGGGCGCCCGCCCGGGCAGCCGAGTGTCGGCTCTAGCGACTGAGGCCGCGGCCGACGAATCAGCGGTGACACTGCCTGCGGCCGGGGAACCGATCAGCTTCGCCACCCACATCAAGGCGCTGTTTCGCAGTACGGATCGGCAGTCGATGAGCTTCGCGTTCGACCTGTGGAGCTACGCCGACGTCAGCCAGCACGCCGACGCCATCCTCGAGCGCCTCGACGCCGGATCGATGCCGTGCGACGGGGCCTGGCCGGCCGAGCGGGTCGAGGCGTTCCGGGCCTGGATCGCCAGCGGCAAGCCCGAGTAGGCGGGACCTACCAGGGTCCGCCGCCCATGTCGTTGACGATCCGATCGAGGGTGAGACCCAACCGAAGCAGCAGATCGCTGTCCTTGTCGAGGTCGACCACCTCCGGCAGCACCTCCCGGGCCTCCGGTATCCGATCCGCCAGGCCGACGCGCCGCATGATGGCTTCGATCTGCGCCCGCGATCGCACCGACCCGGCGCCCCGTTCGTGTCCGGTCATGCCTCGACCCTAGGCCAGATCGGCGGATCGGGCGCCTGTTCGCGTCACGTCGCGGCGCCCGCTCGGATAGCCTCGCGTCATGACGAGCCCTGACGGTGAAGACGAGGTAACCGAGGCGCCGGCGACCTGGGAGAACGTCCTGGTCGGCAAAGCCAAGGAGGCGGTCGGGCACGTGCTCGGCAAGGAGGATCTGGTCGAGGAAGGCGAGGACCAGGTCGAGGGCGCCCACGAGGCGCGCGAGGAGTACCGCGAGGAACACCACCGGGATTCCTGAGCCATGGCCGCCACCGACCCGATCATGGACGAGCAGATCGCCTACTACCGGGCGCGAGCCGCGGAGTACGAGCGGACCGCGTACGGCGACGTCGCGGCGTTGCTGCCGCAGGTCGTCGAGGCGGTGCCGCCCGGCGCGGACGTCCTCGAACTCGCGTGCGGCACCGGACTGTGGACCGAGCAGCTGGTGGTACGGGCGGCAACGGTCACGGCGGTCGACGCCGCGCCGGAGATGATCGAGCTGGCTCGGGTGCGGGCCCCGCAGGCCACGTTCGTCGTGGCCGACCTGTTCGACTGGATCCCGCCGCGCCGCTACGACGCCGTCTTCTTCAGCGCGTGGCTCTCGCACGTCCCAGCTGTTCGGTTCAGTGCATTCTGGGCGCTGGTCGGCCGGTGCTTGCGCGAGGGCGGCGCGGCGGTGTTCCTCGACGAGCACGTCAGCGAGACGAGCAAGGAGCGCTGGGTCGCCCCGGACGTGGTCGAGCGGAGCCTGTCCGACGGCTCGACCCATCGCATCGTCAAGACGTTCTTCGAGCCGGCCGAGCTGGTCGAGCGGCTGCGCGGCCTGGGCTGGACCGCCGAGGTCCACCCGTTCGGGCCGGGCTGGGTGCTCGGCACCGCCACACCGACCGGCTAGCCCGGCCAAGGGCGCAGCCGTGGCAACCACGCCGGGACGGCCCGTCGGTAGCGCAGGTACTGCTCGCCGTAGCGGGCCGTCAATGTCGGCTCCTCGTACCAGCGGACGAACGCCGCCATGACCGCCCAGCTGAGCACCGCGTAGCCGAGAACGCGCACCGACCCGAACAGCAACGCCTGGCCGACGATCAGCGCCTGGACGGCCACGTACATCGGATTGCGCACGTACCGGTACTCGCCACCGATCACCAGCGTCTCGGTCGGTGCGACCGGCGCCGGAGTGCCCCGTCCTTCGATCACGAACCGCGCGAACGCCCGCAGCAGGACGACGAGTCCCACGAGCGCGACCGCCGTGCCGATCACTCGGGCCGGCAGCCACCACGCCGAACCGTGCAGGTGCCACCGGCTGAGCAGCCACGGCACCAGCCCGGCCACGATGCCCGGCGCCGCCAGGAAGAACGCCGTGCTGCCGACAACGTTGCTGCGCCGCCGCATCGGGGTACTAGCTGCAGCGGCCGCTCGCGTCGTAGAAGCCGGGGCCGGTCAGGCCCGGGCCGGTCAGCTGCGGCCGGTTCGCGCCGCCGCCGGCGGGGTAGGCGGTGTCGAACCACTGGGTGAAGAACTGATCCAGCCGGTCGCTGCACGCGTGACTGTGGTTGGGCATGAAGCGGTGGAACTCGGCCTCGAGCTGCTTCTCG
>DASXYE010000412.1:0-8382 GCA_036502695.1 Jatrophihabitantaceae bacterium | reverse complement strand
GGACTGCCTAGGCGGCGGCGAGGTGACGCCGGAAGGCGGGAACGCGCAGGCTGCGGGCCCGCCCGCGGTCGGCGGCCTTGGCCTTGCGGGCCGAACGGCTGCGGCGCGACTGCGCGGCCTCGGCGATGAACTGGTGCTGGCGCTCGGTGGCGATCGCGGCGGTGAAGTAGTCGTTCATCTCGGGCTCCTCTGTCGGTGTGATGACTCAAGATTCGGCGTAAGGCCCGGACACCCACATCGGGAAGCCCCCTTAGATCGCCGTCGCCGGCACCTCAGATTCCGCGCCGTACTCGGGATGCGGGGTACTAGGACCCTCAGACGTCCTTGTCCGTAGCCAAAACACCCGGTTCGCGCTAGACCTACGGCATGCGTATTCGTCCCCTCATTGCCACCGTCCCGGTCGCCATCGCCCTGGCTGTCACCGGCCTGGTTTCGGCCAGTGCCAGCCCCGGCGGATCCGCCCAGACGCTGGACATCCAGAGACCCGCGGCCGCCGCGGCCCACGCCACCACCGCTGCCGACCCGTGCGGCTACACCGCCGCCGTGCCGGCCGACCGGTTCAAGGGCATCCCCACGTTCGACGCCACCCAGGCCGCCCGGCCCTACTCGGCCACGCTGATCACCACCCAGGGTGCGATCACGTTCCGGGCGCTGACCGACAAGGCACCGTGCACGACGTACTCGTTCCGGTTCCTCGCCGAGCGGTTCTACTACAACCTGACGCACTGCCACCGGCTCACGACGCAGCGGATCTTCGTCCTGCAGTGCGGCGACCCGACCGGCACGGGCAGCGGTGGTCCGGGCTACTCGTTCAACGACGAGAACCTGACCGGCGCCACCTACCCCGCGGGCACCGTGGCCATGGCCAACGCCGGGCCGAACACCAACGGCAGCCAGTTCTTCTTCACGACGGCCGACACCACGCTCAGGCCCAACTACACCCCGTTCGGCGTCGTCACGCGCGGCATGAACGTCCTGGCCAAGATCGCCGCCGCCGGCGAGGACGACCAGAACGGCCCGGGCGACGGTTACCCGCACGCGTACACCAACATCCTGCACGTCGCCATCAGCCGCTGATCCCTCGATCGCGCAACGTCTGGCGGTCCTGCGCCGCCGGACGTTGCGCGATCTGTGACAGGCTTCCCGACGTGATCGTTCATCTCGTCGACGGCACCTACGAGATCTTCCGGCAGTACTACGCGCCGCGGCCGGGCCGTCTGGACAGCGACGGCCTCGAGATCGGCGCGACCCGCGGCGTCGTCCAGTCGGTGTTCACGATGCTGCAGGACGGCGCGACCCACCTCGGCGTCGCCACCGACCACGTCATCGAGTCGTTCCGCAACGACATGTGGCCGACGTACAAGTCCAGCGCCGGCATGGATCCGTTGCTGCTGGGCCAGTTCGGCTGGCTCGAGGATGCGCTGCGGGCGCTGGGCGTCACGGTCTGGCCGATGGTGGACGTCGAGGCCGACGACGGCCTGGCCAGCGCGGCCGTGCTCGCGGCCGCTGACGAGCGGGTCGAGCAGGTGATCATCTGCACGCCGGACAAGGACCTGGGGCAATGCGTCGGCGGCAAGATCGTGCAGCTGGATCGCCGGCAGGACAAGCTGATCGACGCCGACGGGGTGATCGCCAAGTTCGGCGTTGCGGCCGAGTCGATTCCCGACTGGCTGGCCCTCGTCGGCGACAGCGCCGACGGCTTCCCCGGCCTGCCCGGGTTCGGCGCGAAGTCCGCGGCGACGCTGCTCGCCCGGTACCGGCACCTGGAAGACATCCCGGCCGATGCGGCCGACTGGGACGTCACGGTGCGCGGCGCCGCCAAGCTGGCCGCCACGCTCGCCGCCGAACGAGCCGACGCGGACACGTTCAAGGACCTGGCCACCTTGCGCACCGACGCCGAGGTCGGCGCCGTCGACGACTGGCAATGGACCGGGCCCACCGAGGACTTTCCCGCCTGGTGCGAGCGATTCGGCTGGCCCCGCCTGGCCAAGGACGCCGCCGCCCTCGCCGCCACCCGCACCGGTTGAGCGGGCCGGCTACGACGCGCCGACGACCTGGAAGTCCTGGTCGACGAAGACGTGGTGCGGCCAGTTGACGCCGATGTTGTGGACCTCGTACTCGCCGTTGCCCAGCTGGACCACCCGGTCGACGACCCCGCCCGGGTAGGCGGCCAGCGCCGCTTCGGTCGCCTTCTCCGCGGTCGCGCCGCTGACGATGGTGCCCGACCCCTCGGTGTAGTCCGCCGGAACCTGGCCGGCCTGCTTGGACGTCGCGGGCGCACCGCGCTGGAAGGGCACCACCTGGGCCGCGGAGCTCGCCGATCCGGCGGGCGGCCGCACGACGACCTGCGTCGCGGCGATGGTCGTCGAACTGACCGTGCCCAGCACGAGCACCGGTTGGCCGGCCGTGACCGCACTGGCCCCGGCGGGGCTCGTCCCGTTCTCGTAGGTCGTCGCGGATCCTTCGTTGACGGTCACCTTCTGTCCCGCCGAGGTCGTCACCGTGAACGTCGTGCCGGTCACGCTGCCGACGGTGCCGGTCGTGCCACCGGCGGCCGGGCCGGAGCGCGCATTCGAGCCACCGCCGGCTGCCGCACCGCCACCTCCGGCTGCCGCGCCGCCACCCCCGGCTGCCGCACCGCCGCTACCGGCACCGCCGGGTCCGGCGCCGCCCGCCTGGCCCGATCCGCCCGACGCCGGGGCGACCGCGAGCGCGATCGACAGCGCGATCACCGCGCAGCCCAACGCGGCGGCCACGATCCAGCCGCCGAGCCGGCTCGACAGCAGCTGCCAGGCCCGTGACCAGCGCGGGGGCTGCGAAGCGGTCAACGGGGTCGACAGCATCTCGGGTTCGTGATCGGTCATGACGGTGCTCCTCCGAACTAGGTCCTACCGACCACCGTCCCCGCCGTCGCTTCAACGTCGCTGCATGGCGCCTGTGCGCGACCCGTGACTGACCTCGGGTCGAGGCCAGACTGTCCACAGTGGACAGTCCGACCCCGTCGCAACGGCGGTCAGCAGGACACGCTCAGCGAGTACGCCCGATTGACCGCGACGTCGTTCTCGTAGATGTGGACCTGCACCTTGTGTGCGTCACCGGTAAATGGGCTCGCGGCAACGGTGGCGTGCAGCGTCCGCGGAGTCACCTGGACGGCACAGGCGTGGATGTCGCGGTCGAACGTGACCAGGCTGTAGTCCTCCACGAACTCCGCGTTGACGGCGTGGCTTCCGCTGTCGATGGTGACGGTCGGCGCCGTCCCGTCGTAACCGTCCCGGACGACCGCCCACAGCGGGGACCCGTCGGCACCCGCCGGACCGCGCGCTCCGGCCGGCCCAGGCTGTCCCGGCGCGCCGGCTGCCCCGGCCGGACCAGTCGGTCCCGCGGGACCGGTGAGACCTGTTGCACCAGGAGCACCGGTAGCACCGGTAGCACCGGCGGGTCCTTGCGGACCGACCTGACTCCAGGCGAGCGCGGTCTCACCGGAACGGCACCGTTCGCCCGCGTCGACGACGCGCAGGCTTCCCTTGGCCGGACCCAGCAGGCTGGCGGCGGCGGTGTAGCACCCGTTGATCTTCCCGCTCGGGTCTGGGATCGCCGCGTACGCGACCGCCCCGACAACTGACATGGTGACCGCCGCGGTCGCTGCCGCGACCGTGACGCGCGATCGAATCGCGCGCCGGATGAGCTGATCTATCCGGGTAGGTATCAAGGTTCCCCCTAGGACGTCGCGGTGTGGGCGTGATCGCCGGACACCGCGTCTGCGCTGATGTGGTCAGGCGAACTGTGCGCGTCGCGACGAGGCGGTTGACAGAACCTGACGGAACCTGACAGACGAGAAATGCGAAACGGGCACCGCCGAGCGGTCAGCCGGGGATGCCGGACAGCGCCCCGGACACCGCGTGGACGAAGCCGCCGATGACCTGCTCGGCGGTGGCGAGTTCGTCGACCTGCCCGCCGACCGGAGTGAGCGCCTGCGTGAGCGCATCGGTCGGCAAGGCGGAGCCGATGCCGAAGATGCTGACCTGCACGCGCTTGTCCGGGTCGGTGCCCGCGAGGCCGGCGTGCAGCTGGTCGAGGCTGATGGTCCCGGGATCGTCCTGGTTGATGCCGTCGGTGAAGACGACGACCTCGTTGGGCATGTCGGCCTGGTAGTGGGCCTGCTGGTAGCGGTAGGCGCCGAGAATGGTGTCGTACAGGCCGGTGCCCGTGTGCCGGGCCCGCAGGTGGGCCGCCGCGGCGGCGACCGCGGCGCGCTGATCGCCCTCGAGCGGGGCCGGCGGCACGAGGCTCTGCCAGTCGTTGGGCGGGGCGAGCTGCGAGCCGAACTGCCACAGGCCGAGCTGCGCGGAGTCTGGCAACAGCTTGGCCACCTGGTCGATCCCTTGCCGAACCAGCGCGATCTTGGGGGTCGTCGTGCCCGGCCCGGGCCGGGCCATCGACCCGGAGACGTCCAGCACGATCAGCATGTTCGACCGGCGCAGGTCCGGATGCCAGGTGGCCAGCACGTGGTACATCACGTGTTCGGACACGGCGGCGATCGCCGTGCGCGAGGCCGCCGGCAGGTGGGCGTCCGGAGGCGCGGTGAACCACGCGGGTCCGCGCAGCCCGCTGGCGGCCAGGTCGTCGGCCGCCCGTCCGGACGTCAGGGCCTGGTAGAGGCGGTCCAGCGCCTCGCCCTTGTTCGGGTCGGAGACGGCGGCTGCACTGGGCAGCCAGGTGAAGTTCAGCACGGCGGTGCCGTCGGTGGGCGCGACGACGGTGTAGTCGGATGCCCGCCCGGTCCGCAACAGCGTGTACTCGGGGACGACGGCGACTTGGTTGGGACCGTTGGGGAAGCCGGTGGCGGTGAGCGTGCCGGTCTGCTCGGCCCGCAGCAGATTCAGTGCGGCGACCAGCACGCCGTCCGCACCGACCTCGACGTCGGTCAGCGCGCCTGCGGGCACCATCCCGTCGCCGGTCGCGGCCGGGTCGCGCAGGGCCAGGTGCCACGGCGACCCCGGCTGGGCCAGCGCCCGGATCAAGCCCAGCCAGGACTTGGCCGGCAGCGGCGGCGCGCCGTGCTGGGTGACGAAGTAGAACGGGCTGGTGGCCAGCACCGTGCCGGCATGGAACGTCTTCGGTGCCGCCAGCTTCGCCGGATTCGGCAGGTTCGGCCAGGACACGTCGTCCGGTATCCACACGTCCGCCCCGCTGGACGCGACGGCCGCTGCGGCGCCCTGCCCGTCGGCGGTCTGGACGTGCACCGCAACGCAGTCCCGTCCCGCGCCGAGCCGAGCCGCAATGCCCGACAGGATCGGGACGAACGAGCCGGCCGAGACAACCGTCAGCTCGTGCGGGCACGATCCGGCGGCCAGATTGGCCGGTACGCCACTGGCCGAGCGCGCCCGGGGCGGCGGCGTATCGGCGACGGTCGCGACGACGCCGGCGACCAGCCCGCCGGTTAGAACCGCAAGCCCGGCCGCGATCCAGATCCCGCGACCGAACCGCGCTCGATGATTCGGTCCCTCAATGCGGTCAGCCTGATGCCGCCCCATCGTCGTACCCCCGATCGCCCGCTCCCCCACGCAGGCTGGGACCGACCATACGACCCATCCATGAAGTGACCATTAAGCGTTGGGCGCGCCGGGTAGGGCTTCGAGCGCGACAGCCAGCACCGGGCGCGAACACTCCTACAGCCCGGCTGAACAACCCGGATGCAGCATTGCCCCTTACACCGCAAGCGTCACCGGACAGTTCCCGCAGATCGCCCACGCCAACGTTAAGCAGTGTCGTAATTTTCTTGTTAAAGATCGACTGCGTTCCGGCTGAATCGGTCCGCAGGATTCAGTCAGGATTCCCGAACGGTCCTCGCTCGAGCACCACGACGTTGCGCCGCCGCGCTCGTCGCGGTAGCTGGCCCAGACGTAGATGCCGGCGAGATGGATGGTGGCGTCCTCGCGGGCGGTCGGGGTCGGCCCCTCGGCCCGGGTCAGCTGGATGGTGCCGGAGCCGGTCACGGCGACGTCCTCGGCGTTGGCCGCCAGGATCAGCGGCGGGTTGTGCATCAGGCAGGTAGACGAACCCGGGCCCGTTCGTCAGGTTGGCCACCACGACGGCCCGCTGCGGCCAGCGTCGCCGCAGCTCGGTCTGGAACGCCGAGTACGCCTCGCCGGGGTGGGCCACGACGATTGCGTCGCCGATCCGCACCGTCCAGACGCGGTGGCCGACCGACGACGGGTTGTTGTCCAGATACCCGTCACGCAGCTGCCGGGCGGGGAAACGCTGCACTGGTTCCGCACAGCGCGGGGATTTCCGCGCTGTGCGGAACTCGCGCGCAGCAACACCGTGCTCAGCCGCGCCCCGGCCGCTGACCATCACTCCCCTATGACGGTCGGATCGTCGGCCTCCCCGCCCGCGGTCGTGCAGAACAGCCGGATCGTCGTGCCGTCGGCGATGTCGTACGGGCCGATGTCGACGCCGCGATGGTTGCCGTCGGCGAGCGTGCCCGTCCAGAACGTGGACCCGCCCTCGTAGGCCAGGTGACAGCTCGACTGCAGGCCGTGCGAGTCCAGCGCGTAGTCGATGATCAGATGACCGTTCGAGGTCGAGCCCTGATTCAGCGCGACGTCCGGCGGCGGGCCGTTGTAGCGGATGGTGGCCGAGGCGGACTTGCCGGTCAGCGTCTGGCCCGAGTTCGGATCCTTCGTCACGGTGGTGACCTGCACGGCCGTCTTGCCGCTGCTGTCGGCCGCCACCGTGGTGGTCGTGCCGGTAACCGTCTTGGTCGTGCCACCCGCCACGACCCGGTAGCCGACGAGCGAACCCCCGCCGAGGCTCGTGGGGGCCGACCAGCGCACGGTGACCACGGTGTTCTGCGGGTCGACGGCGCCGCCGAGTCCGGTCGGGGCCGCGGCTGCCGTGTACGGAACGACCGTGTCGGTGGCGTCCTGCACCGTGCCGCCCTGGGCCTCGGTGCCGTGCACGGTGAAGCCGACCCGGGTGCCGGCCGGCAGGCTCGACACCACCGCCCGGGTGCCACCGGTGGTGGCGACGCGGGTGCCGCCAGACGTCGTGACCGTGAACGACCACTTTCCGGGCTCGGCGGCCCAGGTCACGGTGACCGATCCGTCCGCCGCGGCGCTCGCCCGGGCGTTCAGCGGTCCGGGCGCCGGGGGCTTCGCGACGACCGACGCCGACGACGTGGCCTTGCCGAGGCCCACGCCGTTGCGGGCCGCCACCGAGACCACGTAGCGGGTGCCCGCCGTCGCGGTGATCTGCGCGCTGTGGTCATCGGCCGCGACGTCGCGGTGGCCAGCGCACGATGTCCCCGAACAGGTCCAGGTGACCCGGTAGCCGGTGATCGACGAGCCGTTGTCGGCGGGCGCGAACCAACTGACGTCCAGGTGTCCCGCGGCCGCGGCGGCAGTGACCGTCGCCGGGGCGTCCGGGACCTGCGGCGCCGGGGTATCAGCCGGCGGGCTGGGCGGCGGGGCACTGGGCGGCGGCGTGATCGGCGGAGGTGTGCTCGGCGGAGCGCCGGGCGGCGGTGCTGGGGGCTCGGTGGGCCGCGGTGGCGGGTTACCGGGCGGCGGCTCGACTGGCGGCGGCGAGCTGGGGTGGGGCCGGTCCGTGGGCGGGCTCGGGCTCGCGCCGTTGCCCGGATTCCCGTCGTCCGGACGTCCGGGCCCGGGCGGGCCGTTGTCGTCGACCGCGGTCACGGTGCCGTCGCCGTCGACGACGTAGGTGGCCGTGCCGTCCGAGTTGTCGACATAGACCCGGCCGTCGTCGCCACGGGAAGCGCGCAGCGGCCCGGCACTGCGTGCGTGGACGTCGGCCGTGCGGCGACCGCGGTTGTCGAACGTCAGCACGTCGTGCGTCGTGCGGTCGATCACGACGACCGAACCGCCCGTGGCGACCGGTGGGTCGTACTGGTGCGAGCCGAGGGGAACCGTGATCGGGGCGGCGGCCGTGCGCCCGCTGGCGACGGTGCTGGCGTCCACCAGCAGCAGCACAGCCGGCTGGCCCGGCCGACCCGCGACCACCACCGGTAGTCGCCCGCCGGCGTCGGCGTCGGCGACCTGGCCGTCGATCAGGGCATCCGGGGCGCCGACCGAGACGGCGTGCCCGACTCCGCCGGCCTCGACCGGCGAGACGGTGCCCGCGGTCCGGTCGACGTAGACCGGGCGATCGTCGACGGCGGCCAGCGAGCCGGCGTGTCCGGCCGGCACCGACACCGAGCACGCCAGCGCCTTGTGCCCGCGCTGCAGCCGGCACAGCCGATCGGCGCCGCGTTGCACCCACACGGTGCCGTCGGTGGTCGCGATCGCGGAGGTCAACCGGCCCCCGGCGCGGATGGATGCGGGCGGCTGGCCCAATCGGATGATGGTGCCGCCCTGGCGGTAG
>DASXYE010000411.1:0-5123 GCA_036502695.1 Jatrophihabitantaceae bacterium | reverse complement strand
CGCGTACGCCTCGGCGATGATCGGCAGGCTCGGGTCGCCGTTCATCGTGTCGGAGTACAGGTTCGCGAACGGCCACTTCGGCAGCCAGCCACCCTGCTCGGCCATGTTGACCAGCGACTGCACGATGTCCGAGGTTTCCTTCGGCCGCAGCAGGGCGAGCAGCGCGGTGTGACAGCGGTAGACGTCCCAACCGGACACGTTGGTGTACTGCGCGCGCTGGCCGTGCTTGATCCGTTGCGGCGTGCCGTCGAAGCCGAGGTAGCGCCCGTCGACGTCCGAGCAGATGCTCGGGTGCAGGAACACGTGATACAGCGCCGTGTAGAACGCGGTGAGTTCGTCGTCGGTGCCGCCGCGCACGTCGATGCTGCTCAGCACGTCGCGCCAGGCGCGCTGCGTGGCGGCGAGCACGGCGTCGAACGATGACCGCGACGGCTGCTCGGCCGCGAGGTTCGCCCACGCGCCGGCGTAGTCGACGTAGCTGATCGCGACCTGCAGGCCCACCCGCCGAGCCTTCGAGGTGTCGAACGAGGCGAAGCCGCCGATCTGCTGCCCGGTGGCGGTCTCCGATGCGGGGTCGATCTCGATCGAGGTCTGCTGCACGGACAGGTCCCAGCCGGTGACGTCCAGGTGCCCGGCCGCGCCGTTGCGCAGCGTCACGTAGCAGATCGACCGCGCGCCGACCGGCGCGGTCGACGACACGGTCAGGGTTTGCGGCTGGTCGCTCAGCACGATCTTGTTGCTGGCGGCGGTGGCCGACCCGTTGTTGAACTGCAGGTAGACGGTGCCGGTGCCGGTTACCGTGACCTGCGCCTGATAGGCCTGGCCGGCCACGATGCCCGAGCCGTCGGCGCGGATCCACTCCTGGTTGGCCGCGCTGTCGACGACGTAGTGCACCGCGCTCTGCCCGCCCGGTCCGGTGGTCGACGACACCTTGCCGCTGGCCGGGCCGCCGAGTGCGGCGGGCGTCCACTTCAGGGCTCCGGCCGCAGCCGGCAGCAGGTCGTTGCCGACAAGCGCGTGTTGCCAGGTGCCGTGTGCGGTCGGGGCGGTGTCGAGCCGGGCGGCGAAGTACAGGCGGTAGGCGCCGTTCGTCCCGCAGAAGCCGTTGCTGTCGACGTAGCCCTGCAGCTCGCGGTCGTTGCGGAATTCGACGTGCGCGCCGATCGCCGGGCGCTGGCTGCCGGCCACCTTGAACAGCACGTTGCCACCGGCGCCGGCCGGGAAGGTGAACTCGGTCCGCCCGGTGCGCGCGGTGGCGGTGAGCCGTACGCCGACGTTCTCGCCGGTGCGCATGGCGTAGTAGCCAGGGCTGGCCTGCTCGGTGGCGACGGAGATCGCGGTGGTGGCCTGGCCGGGATCGCCGGTGAGCGGGCCGACCGTCGGCAGGATGGGCAGGTCGCCGAAGCCGTCGCAGCCGGCGCCGGACAAGTGGGTGAGCGAGAAACCCAGCAGCGTTTCGTCGTTGAACGCGAAGTCGCCGCCGTGCCAGCGCGACACCGTCGTCGGGCTGAACGTCAGCATGCCGAACGGTGTGGTCGCGCCCGGGAAGGTGTTCCCCTGACCCAGGCTGTCGTTGTTCGTCGCCGAGCCGATGAACGGGTCGACGTGATCGAGGACGGAACGCATGGGCGGGAACTCCCTCAGCTCGCGGGCCACTGCAGGATCGCGCTGCCGGCCAGCAAGCGCGTGCGCAGATCGGCGTAGTCGACGTTCTGCACGGCCACCCCGGCGTCGATGGCTGACGCGGCCGCCGACCCGATGGCCTGGCCGACCATCATGAACACCGGCTCCAGGCGCAACGAGCCGAACGCTACGTGCGACGCCGACAAGGCTCCGGCCACCAGCAGGTTGGCGCACTCGCCGGACTTGGGCGTCACTGCCCGATACGAGATCGGGAACGGTCCGGGGATGTGCACCTGGACGTTGCCCTCGTTCGTGACATGCCCGTCGACCACGATGCGCCGGGTGTTGTGCGAGTCCATGACGTAGGAGGCGAGCGCGATCGAGTCGGGGGCCGTGGTGTTACCGAGCGAGTTGTGCTCGGTCATCACGTAGTCGGATACCAGGCGCCGGCCCTCGCGGACGTACAGCTCGTGCGACCAGCCGGACGTCGCGGCGAACTCGTCGTTCGTGATTCCGTACTGACGCGTATAGTCGCGCACCGCCCGTGGCACGTCCGAGTCGGTGGCCAGGAAGTACAGCAGACCGGCCTGATAGGCCACGTGTTCCTGGAAGATGCGTTCGCGGGCGAGGTAGTCGCCCTCCGGCCACCCGGCGTTGGCGCCGATGTCGTCGGTGGCGACGGCCCCGTTGTTGTTCATGTCGAAGTGGTTCGGGCCGACGGCGACGGTGTTGCCGAACACGTCGAACACCCCGGCCTCGATGTAGCGCAGCAGCAGCGCGTACCGGCGCGGGTCGTAGCCGTCCGGCTCGTCGTAGGGCGCGCGGTCAGGCGCGTTGCTCAGGCAGAGCCGGAAGTTGTAGGCCTGCACCAGCTTGTCGCCGTTGCCGCTCGTGCCGGGTGGGCCGGCGCTGATGCCGGGCAGCAGTCCGCTGCGGGGCTGGCCGGTCCGCACGTACGGGTCGACGGGCACGAGGAACTGGTTGTCGCCATTGCCGAACTGGATGCCGTTGTACTGCTCGCCGTACACCGAGTTCGACTCGCGGCCCACGGTGTAGGTCACGCCGGCGGCCCCCACGAGATCGCCTTCGTAGCTGGCGTCGACGAACACCTTGGCCCGGTAGCGGCGCCCGTCGTCCATCACCGCCTCGACGAGCCGGCCGCCACTCGTCCGGACGGATGCGAGGTGCTGGTCGCGATATACAGCCACGCTGTTTTCCGTCGCGAATGCCTCGAACGTGTCGGCGGCGACGTGCGGTTCGAAGTTGAACAACATCCCGGGCTGGGCGTAGGCGGTGCCGATCCGGGTGTAGAACTCGCGGGCCAGCCCGCCGATCGAGTTGGCGTTGCCGATGTCGCTGTGGCCCAGCCCCGACGCGGTCAGCCCGCCGAGGTAGGAGTTGAACGTCGCCAGCGCAACGGTCTTGCCCTCGCGATGCGCCTGCACGGCGGCGGTCACCCCGGCGGAAGTCCCGCCGTAGACGAAGACGTCCGTGGTCACGATGTCGTCGGTGTGACGGGTGGGCGGCGCCCAGTAGCGCAGCCCACCCAGCACGGTCCGCGGGAGCTTCGGTGGTTTCGGCGAAGCCGACGCCTGGCCCGGGGTACTGAGCCCGATGGCCGCGACGCCGGCAGTCAGCCCGCCCGCGACGAGGAACGTGCGCCGATCGATCTGGTTGGTCATGGCATCCCCCGATGCTGGATGACTGCACGGTATGGGCCACGTAATATCGTCGTCAAGAGTTGGAAGACAACTTGAAATCTGCCGTTCAGCGGCTGAAAGCGGTAGCGTTCCCGCGTGGCCGTATCCGCCCGCCGACTCCGTACCCGCGAGCTGCTGCTCGCCGCGCTGGGTGACGCCGACGCGCTCACCCGGGCCGACTTGAGCGAGCAGACGGGGCTGTCGGCCAGTGCCGTGAGCGACGGCATCACCTTGCTACAGGCCGAGGGGCTGATCGCCGTCGAGCGCGCGACCCGGGCCGGGCGCGGGCGCCATCCCGAGACGCTGCGACTGCGACGTCCGGACGGGATCGTCGTCGGCCTGGACTTCGGGCACGCGCACGTCACCGCCGCCGTCGCGACCACCGCCGGCGACATCCTGGCCGAGCAGTCCCGGAACCTGGACGTCGATGCCCAGCCGGTTCGGGCGCTGGACGCCGCGGCAGCACTCACCCGCCGGGCGTTGACGGCGGCGAAGGCATCGGCCGCGCAGGTGGTGGGCGTCGCCGCCGGGCTGCCCCGTCCCCTCGACCGGCGCACTCAGCCCATCGAGGCATCGGGCTGGACGAACGTCGACCCGGCCGGTGAGCTGAGCCGCCGCCTGGGCCAGCGAGTGGTGATCGGCAACGATGCGGACATGGGGGCTCGCGGCGAACGGGTCTTCGGCGCGGCCCGCGGGCGCGACGATTTCGTCTACGTCAAGGTGTCGCACGGCATCGGCGCCGGCCTCGTCCTCAACGGCCAGTCCTACCGCGGCTCGGTCGGTATCGCCGGGGAGATCGGCCACACCCAGGTGCCGGGGGCCGTCGACTGGTGCCACTGCGGCAGCCGCGGTTGCCTGGAGGCGGTGGTCTCGATCAGCACGGTGCGTCGTCAACTCGCCCACGTGCGGGCGGGCGCCGACGTGCCGCCGTTGACCGAACTGGCCGGCGACGAGGCCGCGGCCCGCGTCATTACCGACGCCGGCCGCACCCTCGGCCGGGTCCTCGCCGACCTGGTCAACTGCCTCAACCCGGCCGCCGTCGTGCTCGGCGGCGAGCTGGGCGTGTCCGGTGCGCCGCTGGTGGCCGGCGTGCGGGAGTCGATCGACCGCTACGCGGAGCCGGCCAGTGCGCGGGCGGTCGACGTCGTGCCGGCCCAACTCGGGCTGCGCTCGGAGCTGTTCGGCGCGATCGCCGCCGCCGCCCAACAGGCGTCCACCCACCACTGAGCATCGAGCGCGGGGCGTCAGCTGGTCTTGATGGTGCCGCCGTCGATGACGATGTCCGCACCGGCGATATTGGGCGCCGCGCCGGACACGAGGAACGTGATGAGGGCGGCCACCTCCTCGGGTTCGGTGATGCGGCGGGTGGCGATGTCGAACAGCTCGGGGATCGCGGCCAGGAAGTCCTGATGTTCGGCTCCGTTGGCGGCCCCTGGCATAAGCGGCGTTGTTTGCGTTCGTCGCGCACTATCCGTCGCTATGCCCCGTCCTCTGCTGCGACGCCGGACCGGATCGGTGCTGGTCGGGGGTATCTGAGCGCGACGCCGAAGGCGCTCGACCGTGCGATGCTGGACAGATGGTGTTCAACATGAACGTCGGCGGAGGGCAGTCGATCTTCGCTGGGGCAGCTTCACGGGTGAACGAGGTCGATGCGGAGTTGCGCGACAAGCACACAGGCAAACCTCTGGAGGACATCAAGCCGCTTGCCGTCCTCGCGCTCCGGCGAATCGGCGTCAGCCTGCCTGATGCCGAGCTTGTCGCGTACGCGGGCGCGGTGTCCACCGGAGAGAAGTACCAGTT
>DASXYE010000410.1:0-8996 GCA_036502695.1 Jatrophihabitantaceae bacterium | reverse complement strand
TGTCGACCGCGTGGTGTTGCTCGGGCCCGTGATCGGCGTGATCGGGGCGTGCTCGACCGTCGGTGCCGGGCTCAGCTCGGTGGCGGGCCGGCTCGCAGCTGCGCTGCTTCGCGCGACCGTGCTGGGAATCGTGACCGCTGGGATCTCGGCGGGAATCCTGGCCGGCCGGATCGTCGGCGGCTGGCTGGTCGACGCGATCGGCTGGCACGGCACGGTGCTGGCCTTCGCTGCGTCGTGTGCGGTCGTCGCGGCCAGCTCCCTGCTGGTGCTGCCGGGTACGCGGGGGCCGTCAAGCGCGGCTACCTGGCCACCCTCCGGTCACTGCCCGGGCTGTATGTCCGGCACGCGACGCTGCGACTCGCCGCCGCACGTCGAGCCCTCTGGTTCTTCGCGTTCTGCGCGGTGTGGGCCGGTGTCGCGGTGGCGCTGTCCCGGCCGCCGTACTCGTACTCGGCCGGGCGGATCGGCCTGTACGCCCTGGCTGGTCTGTCGGGCATCGTGGCGGCGCGGGTCGCCGGCTCTTGGGCCGACCGGGTGGGCGCGCGACCGGTCATCCTGATCGGACTGGTGCTGGCCGGGTCGGCTGCGGCGGTCCTCGGGCTCGCGCTCTCGAGTGCTGTCGCGACGCTGGCCGGCCTCGCGCTGTTCGACGCCGGGCTGTTCGCCGCCCAGGTCGCGAACCAGAGCGCCGTCCTGGCCGTCGATCCAGCCGCCCCGGCCCGCGTCAACAGCGCGTACATGCTCGTCTACTTCGTCGGCGGAAGCCTGGGGACGGCGTTCGGCGCAGCGGCCGTCGAATGGTTCGGCTGGTCGACGACTGCCGCGATCACGGCAGCGGCCATCGGGCTCGCCGCCGCCACCACCGTGCGGCCCGGCCGGTTCGAGCGGTAGGCAGCGCCGATCTTGTCAAATCTGTTGTCCACAGGACGGGATTCATCCACAGATTCGGCTAGGGCGGTGCGCGCGCGCGGCCGGGCTACCAGGCTGGCCGACATGAGTCTTTTCAGGAGAATTGCCCAACGGGCAAGGGTTCTTCGTGGCGCGATCGACGCGGGCATGACCACGGCCGAGTACGCCGTCGGCACGGTCGCCGCCGTGGCGTTCGCAGCCGTCCTGTACAAGGTGGTGCGCAGCAGCGCGGTGCAGTCGGCGCTGAGCTCGATCATCCGGTCGGCGTTGCATGGGATCTGATCGGGGTTGCGCGGTGCCGCGGGCTGGGCCGGATCGGCGACGTAGCGGGCGCGATGACTCGGGCATGGTCACCGCCGAGCTGGCGGCAGCTCTGCCGGTGCTGATGATCCTGCTGGGGGTGGCGTTGGCCGCCGTGTCGATCGCCGGCCAACGAGTGCGCGCCACCGACGCAGCGCGCGAGGCCGCTCGGGCGGCGGCCCGTGGCGATTCGGCGACGGCGCTGCGCCTGGCCCGCGACGCCGCGCCCGGGGCGGTCGTCGCGATAAGCCGGTCCGGCGATCGGGTCACCGCCCGAGTGCAGATCGCGGTGCATCCGATGGGCGGCTGGCTGCCCGCCGTGCAGATCGTCGAGCGGGCCGTGGCGGCCGCCGAGCCCGACGGGTCGGACGGGTCGGACGGGTCGGACGGGTCGGCTGGGCGCGGCGGCCCGGCCGGGCTGGTTCGCTCAGGTGCGCCGCCATGATGCGCCGTGGCCAGGCGCCGGATCGCGGCTCGGCCAGCATCTGGGTGCTGGCCTGTGCGGTGATCGTTCTGCTGGTGGGCGTGCTGGCCACCCTGCGCTCGGGCGCGGTGCTGGCTCGGCATCGGGCCGAGTCGGCCGCCGATCTCGCCGCGCTGGCCGCCGCCGGGCGTATCGGGCTCGGTACCGACGGGTGCGCGGTGGCTCGATCGGTCGCGGCGGCCAACGGCGCGTCGCTGGCCCGATGCCGGCTGGTGCTCGATCCGGACGGACGCAGTGGCACGGTCGACGTGGCCGTCACGCTCGCCGTCCACCTGCCGGGCGTCGGCTCGCAGCGGGTGCTCGCCACGGCCCGAGCCGGCCGGTTGCCGGTCCAGGACTGGGTCGGGCTCAGGTCATCTGGATGTGGCACGATGACCAGCGGTTGTAGGAGTTCTCAGTCCTGGCGACTCCGCGGCGCCGTCAGCGGCATTGGTCCGAGCCGAGGCAACAAGGAGTGAGGCGTGGATCTGTCGCTCGAGAGCAAGACGGTCGCCGGGTGGACCGTTCTCGCCGTCGGCGGGGAGATCGACACCTACACCGCCCCGACCCTGCGTGATCGGATGACCGATCTGCTGGACTCGGGCACCGACACCGTCATCGTCGATCTGTCCGGGGTCGATTTCCTCGATTCCACCGGCCTGGGCGTGCTGGTCGCCGGCCTCGAACGGGCCAAGCAGCTCGGCGGGGCACTGCCTCTGGTGTGTGCGCAGGAACGCATCCTGCGGCTGTTTCGGATCACCGGTCTGGATGCCGTCTTCACGATCTGCCCGAGCGTCGACGCCGCCGTCGAAGTGGTCACGCCTCACTCTGGGTGACCTGCACCATGGCGCGGCAAATGCTGGCCGCTACACTCCCCCGAATCATGTCCCGCCGCGTCGGTCGCCGACGCGGGCGCTGCGCGACATCAATGCCTCGAGCACGCACAGCTTGTTAAGGAGTTATGCATGGCGCTCGCCAACCAGCACGCCGTGGTCGCCGAAGCGGCGATCTCTGGCGGCGAGCACGGCCTGGTGGCCGTGATCCTCGTCGTCGGACTGGCCGCCCTCGGATTCGCCTATTGGCTCGTCCAGAACGTGCTTAAAGCCGACCAGGGCACCTCGAAGATGCAAGAGATCGCCCAAGCCGTCCAGGAGGGTGCTCGCGCCTACCTGAACCGGCAGTTCCGCACTCTGGGCGTCTTCGCCGTGATCGTGTTCTTGCTGTTGCTGGCCCTGCCGGTGAATGACGGCGGGTTCATCGTCCAGTTCGGACGCGCACTGTTCTTCCTCGTCGGCGCCGCGTTCTCGGCGACCGTCGGGTACATCGGAATGACGATGGCGACCCAGGCGAACGTCCGGGTCGCGGCGGCGGCGAGGATCGGCAAGGGCCAAGACGGGTTCCAGACCGCATTCCGCACCGGCGGCATCGTCGGCCTGCTCACCGTCGGGCTCGGCCTGTCGGGTGCATCGATCGTGCTGCTCCTCTTCAACGACCACGCTCCGACGGTGCTCGAGGGCTTCGGCTTCGGCGGCGCGCTGCTCGCCATGTTCATGCGTGTCGGCGGCGGCATCTTCACCAAGGCCGCCGACGTCGGCGCCGACCTGGTCGGCAAGGTCGAGGCCGGCATCCCCGAGGACGACCCGCGCAACGCGGCCACCATCGCCGACAACGTGGGCGACAACGTGGGTGACTGCGCCGGCATGGCCGCCGACCTGTTCGAGTCCTACGCGGTGACCCTGGTCGCGGCCCTGATCCTGGGCCAGACCGCGTTCGGGGCCAAGGGCCTGCTGCTGCCGCTGATCATCGGCGGCATCGGCGTCATCAGCTCGGTGGTGGGCGTCATGGCCACCAAGCTGCGCAGCACCGACCGCAACGGCCTGGTCGCGATCAACCGCGGATTCTTCATCTCGGCGGCCGTATCGCTGGTGCTCGTGGTGATCGTCGCGTTCGCCTACTTGCCCAGCAAGTTCTCCGACTTCAAGGACGTCGGCGCCGACATTCACGGTGTCGACGCCAACCCCGGAGTCGTGGCGTTCGTGGCTGTGCTGATCGGCATCGTGCTGGCTGTACTGATCCAGCAGCTGACCGGGTACTTCACCGACACGATCCGCCGTCCGGTCCGCGACGTCGCCGACACCTCGCTCACCGGCCCGGCCACCGTGATCCTGTCCGGTATCGCGCTGGGCCTCGAGTCGGCCGTCTACACCGCCGTGCTGATCGCGCTGGCCGTGTTCGGCGCGTTCCTGCTCGGCAGCGGCTCGATCGCCGTCGCCCTCTTCGCCGTCGCCTTGGCGGGCTGCGGTCTGCTCACCACGGCCGGTGTCATCGTGTCGATGGACACGTTCGGCCCGGTCAGCGACAACGCGCAGGGCATCGCCGAGATGAGCGGCGACATCGACGAGGACGGCGCCCGCGTGCTGACCGACCTGGACGCGGTGGGCAACACCACGAAGGCGATCACCAAGGGCATCGCGATCGCGACCGCCGTGCTCGCGGCAACGGCGCTGTTCGGGTCGTTCACCGACGCGGTGAGCACCGCGATCGGCAAGACGCACACCGTGCCGTCCGACAAGAACTACGCGTTCATTACCGACCTGACTCAGCCGAACAACCTGGTCGGTCTGATCCTCGGCGCATCCGTCGTGTTCTTGTTCAGCGCGCTGGCGATCAGTGCGGTCGGCCGGGCCGCGGGCCGAGTCGTGTTCGAGGTCCGCGAGCAGTTCCGGACCCGGCCCGGCATCATGGCCGGTACCGAGAAGCCGGAATACGCCCGCGTGGTGGACATCTGCACCAAGGACTCGCTGCGCGAGCTGGCTACCCCCGGGCTGCTGGCGATCTTCGCGCCGATCATGATCGGCTTCACGTTCGGTGTTGCGCCGCTGGCCGGCTATCTCACCGGTGCGATCGGTGCCGGCGTCCTGATGGCGGTGTTCTTGTCGAACTCCGGTGGCGCCTGGGACAACGCGAAGAAGATGGTCGAGGACGGCCGCCACGGCGGCAAGGGCAGCGAGGCGCACTCCGCGACGGTGATCGGCGACACGGTCGGCGACCCGTTCAAGGACACCGCCGGTCCCGCGATCAACCCGCTCATCAAGGTGATGAACCTGGTGGCAGTGCTGATCGCCCCGGCGATCGTCAAGCTGAGCATCGGCGACAGCGCGTCGGCGGGCCTGCGAGCGGTGTTCGCGATCGTATCGTTCGGCATCATCGTCGCCGCCATCGTTGTCTCGAAGCGGCGCAAGATCTCGATGGGCGCCCAGCCCGACGCGACCGCCCCGGCCGAGCCGGTCAACAGCTCGGCGGCCTGACCCCCGCACCACCGCGACGGAGCCGAGCCGAGACCATCGGGCTCGGCTCCTTCGTCATTTCGTCTCGGCGCGTCCCCCCGGGAGTTGTCCGCGCTTCGAGGTGCCGGAGCAGCACGACGCGCGGACAACTTTGCGCGGAACGGGCCGTTGGTCTGCCAGGCTGACGCGGTGCAGTTCTCGCTGTTCGGGGCGGCGGTGGCCGAGCCGGTGCTCGACGACCTGGACGGCGTCCTGCTCGCGGGCGGGCACTGGGCCCGGTTGGGCGGCACCGCGCGGCTGTCGATCGTCGTGGCCGACGCCTGGCGCGCCGACGAGCTCGCGGCGGCGTTCATCGGCCGGGGGATCGCCGAGCCGACGCGAGCCGTCGAGCCGGCACAGCACGGTATCTCGGTGCGGACGGCGTTCAGCACGGCGCTGGCCCCGCACGCGCACCGCTGGATGCGCGGGGCCAACGAGGCGCCACCGCCCGGATTCGTGCTCACCCCGGGAGGCCTGCGGCTGTGGGCCATCGCCGCCGGGTGCCACGACGGTGCGGGCTACCTGCTCGGCACGGCCGAGCCCGACGACGCGATGCACAAGGCGGGCGGCGCGCAACTGGCCCGCCTCGGTCTCGCGGCGGCGTCGTTGCAGCAGCGGCCCGGCCCGGGCTGGCGGATCACGTCGGTCAAGCGGCTGCGCCGGCTGGCCGAGGCAGTGGGCGAGCCGCCCGGCGGGGCCGGCCAGGACTGGCCCCGGACCTGACCCGGTCTTGGCCGGACGGACCGCGCAGCGCGGCTCGTCAGGCCAAAACCGACGGGCGTGGGACGCGTCAATCCGGGCGCTGCGTGTGACCAGATCGGGGCCCGCTGCGTTCGCGGCATAACGCGCTGGGCCGTACCGTTCAACGCGACAGTAACGGCGGTCATGTACCGTCCGGCCCGTCACCCCGTTGCTTCGAGCCCGGGGGACAAGCCGCACCGTGGGGGATCACGCACCAGTAATGAGGAGCACCAGTGGCAAGTAAGGGCGCGAAGGCGGGCACCGGCAACAAGCTGGTGATCGTCGAGTCGCCGGCCAAGGCCAAGACGATCGGCGGATACCTCGGCAGCGGGTACACCGTCGAGGCGTCGATCGGCCATATCCGCGACCTGCCCCGCAACGCCGCCGACGTCCCGGAGAAGTACAAGGGCCAGCCCTGGGCCCGGCTGGGCGTCGACACCGAACACGACTTCGAGCCGCTGTACGTCGTCAGCCCTGACCGCCGGCAGCAGGTGAGCAAGCTCAAGGCCCTGGTCAAGGATTCCGCCGAGGTCTACCTCGCGACGGATGAGGACCGCGAGGGCGAGGCCATCGCGTGGCATCTCGTGCAGACGCTCAACCCCAAGGTGCCGGTCCGGCGCATGGTGTTCCACGAGATCACCCCGCAGGCCATCGCGGCCGCCGTGAACGAACCGCGTGAGATCGACGAGCGGCTGGTCGACGCCCAGGAGACCCGCCGCATCCTGGACCGCCTCTATGGCTACGAGGTCAGCCCCGTCCTGTGGAAGAAGGTGCTGCCGCGGCTGTCGGCCGGCCGCGTCCAGTCGGTGGCCACCCGCATCGTGGTCGAGCGCGAGCGGGCTCGGATGCGCTTCAAGACCGCCGAGTACTGGGACGTCGAGGGCACCTTCAAGCCGGACAACCCGAAGAAGGACGACCCGGCGACGTTCACCGCCAACCTGGTGGCTCTGGACGACATGAAGGTCGCCACCGGCCGCGACTTCGACCCCGCGACCGGCCGCGCCCCGTCCAACGTCTTGCACCTGGACGAGGCCGGCGCCCGCGGACTGGCTGCGCGCCTGGACGGGCGCCCGTTCGAGGTCACCCGGGTCGAGGAGAAGCCGTACCGGCGCCGCCCGTATGCGCCGTTCATGACGTCCACCCTGCAGCAGGAGGGTGGCCGCAAGATGCGCTGGTCGTCGGCCACCACGATGCGGGTGGCCCAGCGGCTGTACGAGAACGGCTTCATCACTTATATGCGTACCGACTCGACGAACCTGTCCGAGACGGCGCTGTCCGCGGCCCGGCAGCAGGCCCGCGAGCTGTACGGCGACGCCTACGTGCCGGCCGAGCCGCGCACGTACACCCGCAAGGTCAAGAACGCTCAGGAAGCGCACGAGGCGATCCGCCCGGCCGGCGACACGTTCCGCACGCCCGGCGAGGTGGCCAACCAGCTCAGCAGCGACGAGTTCCGCCTGTACGAGCTGATCTGGCAGCGGACCCTCGCGAGCCAGATGGCCGACGCGGTCGGCACGACGGTGTCGGTGCGCCTGGCCGGCATCAGCCTCACCGACGAGCGGGCGGAGTTCGCGACGTCCGGACGCACGATCACGTTCCCCGGCTTCCTGCGCGCCTATGTCGAAGACACCGACGAGCAGGCCGAGAAGGACGACGCCGAGAAGCGGCTGCCCCAGCTCGAGCGGTCCCAGGCGCTGACCCCGACCGGGTTCGAGGCCGAGGGGCACACCACCAACCCGCCGGCCCGCTACACCGAGGCCTCGCTGGTCAAGGCGCTGGAGGAGCTCGGCATCGGCCGGCCGTCCACGTACGCCTCGATCCTGCAGACCATCCAGGACCGCGGCTACATCTGGAAGAAGGGTTCCGCGCTCGTCCCGTCCTGGACGGCGTTCGCGGTCATCGGGCTGCTCGAGTCGTACTTCGCCCGGCTGGTCGACTACGGCTTCACGGCCAGCGTCGAGACCGACCTGGACTCCATCGCCGGCGGCAACCTGTCGCGGGTCGAGTGGCTGCGCCGGTTCTACTTCGGCGCGAACGGGGCGAACGGCGCTGCGCCGGCCGATCCGGAGCGGATCTCCTCGCAAGGCGGGCTGAAGCGGCTGATCGAGTCGCGGCTGGAGGAGATCGACGCCCGCGGGGTGAACTCCATCCCGCTCGAGAACGGCGTCCTGGTGCGCGTCGGGCGCTACGGCCCGTACCTGCAGCGCGGCGAGGGCGACGAGAGCGAGCGGGCCTCCATCCCGGACGACCTCGCCCCGGACGAGCTCACCCCGGACAAGGTCGAGGAGCTGCTCAAGGCGCCATCCGGCGACCGCTCGCTGGGCAGCACCGACGACGGCCGCGAGATCACCGCCAAGTCCGGCCGGTTCGGCCCGTACGTCACCGACGGGGAGAAGTCCGCGTCGCTGTTCAAGACGATGTCGCTGGACACGGTGTCGCTGGACGAGGCGATGCAGCTGTTGACGCTGCCGCGCACGCTGGGCCAGCTCGACGGCGAGGACGTCACCGCGCAGAACGGCCGCTACGGCCCGTACGTCAAGAAGGGCACCGACTCGCGTTCGATCGAGTCCGAAGACCAGCTGTTCACGGTCACCCTCGACGAGGCCAAGGTGCTGTTCGCCCAGCCCAAGACGCGGGGCCGCCGAGCTGCCGCCGCGCCGCCGCTGCGCGAGCTGGGTGAGGACCCGACGACCAAGAAGCCGATGGTGATCAAGGACGGCCGGTTCGGCCCGTACGTCACCGACGGCGAGACCAACGCCTCGCTGCGCCGCGGCGACTCCGTCGAGGAGATCACCGACGAGCGGGCCGCCGAACTACTGGCCGAGCGCCGAGCCCGCGGTCCGGCGACGAAGCGCGCACCCCGCAAGGCCCCGGCCAAGAAGGCGCCGGCCAAGAAGGCGGCCGCCAAGAAAGCCCCGGCCAAGAAAGCCGCCGCCAAGAAGTCTTGACGCGGTCCGCCCCAGCCGAAGACCGAAGTTGTCCGCGCTCGGTGATGCCTGAACGATGCGAAGCGCGGACAACTCTGCAAGGGCGGCCGGCTCGGTGTGGGCGCCGGTAATGACTGAGTGAGTGCTCACTCAGTCTGTTACTCTGGCGGCGTGGTCGAGACAGATCGGACGGGTGCGTCCGAACGGGAGACCGCTCGCCGGGCCCGGCCGTTGCCGCCGGACGAGCGGCGGGCGGCGATCATCGCGGCGACGTTGCCGTTGCTGCGCGAGTACGGCGACGAGGTCAGCACGCGCCAGATCGCCGAGGCGGCC
>DASXYE010000409.1:0-2203 GCA_036502695.1 Jatrophihabitantaceae bacterium | reverse complement strand
CGGGCTATCACGTCGGCATCCAGTCCTGGTACAACCAGGTGCTCGCCGTCGACCCGAACAACCCGCTGCACGTGTACGTCAGCCTCGAGGAAGTCTTCGAGACCAACGACGGCGGCGCGACGTTCGACACGGCCAGTCAGTACTGGAACTACGGTCTCGCCTGCGGGACGGCCTGCCCGCCGGCCACCCACCCCGATCAGCACGCGCTGGCGCTGACCAGCAACCGGCAGGTCGTCATCGGCAACGACGGCGGCGTGTACCGGCGACCCATGTCGGTGACCGGCTACGGCAGCTGGACCGATCTCAACGACACGCTGCGCACCTTGCAGTACTACGACGCCGCGGCCGGCCGGTCCGGTAAGGGCACCGCTTACTGGGGCGGCCTGCAGGACAACGGCACGTCGGCGCTGTTCCCGAACAACACCAACAACATCGAACCGGCCGGCGGCGACGGTGGCTTCGTGCTGGTCAACCCGAACAATGCCCAGCAGGCCGTCGGCGAGTACACCAACCTCGCCATGTACAGCACCAGCGACGGCGGGCACACCTTCGACACGATCACCCCGGAGTGCGGCTGGAACTACACCGGCGCCGACTGCGACCCGTCGGCCCGGTTCATCGCGCCGTTCCAGGCCGACATCCACGACCCCAACCACTGGGTCGCCGCCGGCAACTCGGTGTGGGACACCGTCAAGGGCTTCGCCACCCAGTGCACCGGGCCGACCTGCGACTGGAAACCCGTACACAGCTTCGGCCTGGACGCGGCCGGCGGGTACAACGTCGGCACCGCCGTCGCGGTCAGCGGCGTCACCACCTACGCCGCGTTCGTCGACAGCAGCGGCAATCCGTCCGACGCGTTCCGCAGCGGCATCGACACCAACTACGGCGGCACCTGGCACCGGATCAGCTCCCCGGTACTGCCCAACCGCTACATCGCCGGGCTGACCGTCGACCCGAAAAACCCGGCCCACGTCTACGCCATCTACAACGGCTACTCCCGGCGCTGGATCCCCGGCGGCGGCCTCGGCACGGTGTTCGAGTCGACCGACGGCGGCAGCACCTGGCGCAACATCACCGGCAACCTGCCCGACGCTCCGGGCGACGGGCTCGTGGTGATCGGCAGCCAGCTGGTGCTCGGCACCGACGTGGGCCTGTTCACCGCCGACCGCAGCTCGCCCACCCGCTGGTCGCGCGTCGACGGCCTGCCCAACGTCGTCGTCGACAACGTGCGGCCGCTGCCGGGTCAGTCGGCGGTCGTGGTCGCCACCCACGGTCGCGGGATCTGGCGGCTCAACCTGCGCTGATCCCTCGGGCGGCGGCCGATCGCCACATTGCCCGGCTACCGGCTGCCGCCAGCATTCCGCAGGGGTCAGGCCCGACTGGCGGCGCCGGGTGAGCGGCGCTCCATGAAGACGGTGTCGCACCAGACGCCGTCGCGTTGCGCGATACGTTCGCGGATGCCGACGGTGCGGTAGCCGCCGGCGCGGTGCAAGGCGATGCTGGCCCGGTTCTCGGTGAAGATCGCGGTCTGCAGGGTCCACAATCCCGCGTCGTCCGCGGCCGTGACCTGCTTGTGCAGCAAGGCTTTCCCGACGCCGCGGCCGCGATTTCCATCCGCGACGTAGATGGCGGTCTCGGCCACTCCGGCGTAGCAGTCACGGGTCGACGCCGGGCTCGCCGCGGTCCAGCCGACGACCGCGCCGTCGATCTCGGCGACCCAGCGGTGCCCGGGCAACCACTTCGCGTCGAGGCCGGCCCGGCTGGGCACCGCCGTCTCGAACGTCGCGATACCGGTCGCGATGCCTTCGGCGTAGATGCGCCGCACCGCGGCCCAGTCGCCGGATTCGAGAGCGCGGACGGTGACGTCGGCGGGCAGCTCGTCCGGGGCGGACGGCCGGGTGGCGAGCAGGCCCATCACGGCGTCGGCGGCCTGCGGCAGCCCGACGCAGCAGGCCGGGTTGACGGTGACGACGGTGGCCGTGCCCTCCTTGCGGACGCGGACGAATCCGACGTCGGCGAGCTTGCGCACGTGGTGCGAGGTCGTCGACTGGCTGGTGCCGAGGATCTCGGTCAGCGCGCCGACGGTGATACCCGTCGGGCTGGTGGCCACGGCGTGCAGCAGCCGAACCCGCACCGGCTCCGCGAGGCCGGCGAACCACTCGGCGTAGGTCGCGGCCTCGCCGGCCGGCAGCACCTGGACCTT
>DASXYE010000408.1:0-11618 GCA_036502695.1 Jatrophihabitantaceae bacterium | reverse complement strand
GGTTGTCGTCGGATGCTGCGGCGTGTCACCCGAGGGGCACGTCATGGCCCACGATCTCGGCGACGCCGCGGTGAAGCAGGCGCTGCTCGCCTCGGCCGGGCGCACCGTCCTCGCGCTGGGCGGCGAGAAGTTCGGCCGGGGCGCGTTCGCCGTCGTCGGTGAGCTCGCCTCGTTCGACATCGTCGTCACCGATGACACCGCTCCGGACGGCGTCGTCGCCCGGCTGGAGACGGCCGGCGTCCAGGTGCATCGTGTCTGAGCCGGCTACCCCGGCACCAGCTGCCACGACGGCGAGGCACGGCACGCGGTGGGCCCGGGTCGCCGTCACGGGTGTCTTCGTCGTGCACGGCCTGCTGGTCGCCTCGTGGACGGCGCACATTCCCGCCGTCAAAGCGCATCTGGGGCTGAGCGACGGAACCTTGGGCTTCGCGCTGCTCGCGGCCCCGGTCGGATCGGTCGGCGCGATGGTGGCGGCGAGTTGGTTGCTGCCCCGGATCGGAAGTCGCCGGGTCGTGCAGATCGCGCTGGTCGGGTATTGCGCTGCCGGCCCGCTCATCGGCCTGAGCGGTCAGGTCGCAGCACTGGCCGGAGCGCTGCTCGTCTGGGGGGCGTTCCAGGGCACGCTCGACGTCGCCATGAACACCCAGGCCATCGCCGTGGAGCGGGCGCAGCACCGACCGCTGATGTCCGGGCTCCACGGCAGCTGGAGCATCGGATCGTTCGCCGGCGCCGGGATCGGGGTGCTTGCCGTCGCCGCAGGTATCTCGCTGAGCGTGCAGCTGCTCGTACTCGGCACCGCCGGTCTGCTCGCGGTCGGGTTGCTCACGACGCGGATGCTGCCCGACCGCACGTCCGACGTCGCCGTCGAGGAGGCGCCCGGGCCGGCGTCGACCGGGTCGGCGTCGAGCGGGTCGGCGTCGAGGTGGTCCGGCGGGATGGTGCTGCTCGGCGCGATCGCCTTCGCCGGGATGCTCTGCGAAGGAGCTGCGGCGGACTGGGCATCGGTCTACCTGTCCGGATCGCTGCACACCAGCCGCACCGTCGCCGGCCTCGGCTACGCGACCTTCTCCGCCGCGATGGTCACCGTCCGGCTGTCCGGTAATCGGCTGCTCGCCCGCTTCCGTCCCGACCGCCTGCTACCGGCCCTTGCGGCCGTTGCCACAGGGGGATTCGCGATCGCGCTGGTCGCCGGGAACCTCGTTGCCGCCTTGATCGGATTCGCGTGCCTGGGCATCGGTCTGGCCTCCGTCGTGCCGGCGGTGTTCAGCGCGGCGGGTCGCATCCCGGGTCTGCACCCCGGCCGCGCGGTGGCCACCGTGTCCGCGTGCGGCTGGGCCGGGTTCGTCTGCGGTCCGCCGCTCATCGGCCACCTGTCCGCGTTGACCTCGCTTCCGGTCGCGCTCGGCCTACTGCCGATCCTGACGGCGTTCGTGGTCGCCGGCACACTCGTGGCCGCCCCGCTGCGGGCGCCTGGTATCGATCCGCCGAGTGACGGACCCGAGGGTCGAGTGACGGACCGATTGGCCGTCACCGGCGGCTGAATCCGTCACTCGGCGGGGGAGGCGGCGTTGTAGCCGGCCAGCCGGGCGCGGCGCACGGCGGTGGCCAGCGGGCGTAGCGCGTCGGCCCGGGCGGTGATGCCGGTGCGGTCGACGGCTCCGCCGATCGGGTCCAGCGCGGCGACGTCCAGCACCGCCTGCAGCCGCTCGGCCTGCGCGACGAGGCGCACCGCCGGGCCGGGGAAGCCGGGGGGCAGGTTCAGCCGCTCACCGGCCCGCCGGGCGTCGGCCAGCGCCTCGGTCACGTCGTCCATCCACCGGGCGACGTCGGCCTCGGCCAGGGCGCTCGCCGCCTCGCGGATCGCCGTGGTGAGGTCGTGCTGGGCGTCGGGCACCGAGAGCGGATCGGGCGGCGGCGCGTCGACCTCGAAGGCCCGCCAGGTCACCGCGATCGGCGCGCTGCTCGGATGGCGATTCACGACGTCGGGCACCAGCCCGAGCGAACCGCCGTAGGCCGCCTCGCCCACCTCGAGGGCCGCACTGCGGAACTCGGCCGGACCGGGCAGCCCCCGCACGTCGCCGGCCACGGGCAACACGAGGCGCACGCCGGTGCCGCCTCGCCGCCAGCTGATCAGCGCCTCGCTGAGCGGCACCACGCCCTCGCCCAGCCCGGTCACCTGATGCGGCGAGTCGCTGCCCACGGTCGCCCGTAGCACCTCGTCGGATGCCGCCTGGCCGGCGAGCCACGCCGACGTCCAGGCCACCAGCACCCCAGCGCGCTGTCGCGAATTCGGCACAGGGTGATTCTCCGACACGGCCACGCGTGGCTTACCCGCGGCACACCGCGGCGCGCACTAACGTCGCCGGACGTGCCTGATTACCGCCGCGACGTCCTCGCGGCCAGCGCCTCGCCGCACCATCGGCGCCGCAGCGTGCCCGAGGTCGCGGCTGAGCCCGACGTCGTCGTCGAGACGGCGGACGGCCGGTTCTGCGGTGCCGTCGTGGAAACCGGCCGGGCCGTCGACGCCGGCGAGCGGCGCGACACGGTGACCCTCGAGGACCGGCACGGCAAGCGGCGGGTCTTCCCGATGCTGCCGGCGGCGTTCCTGCTCGACGGGCAGCCGGTGACGCTCGTCCGCCCGGCGGTCGCGGCCCGGCCGAAGGCACGCGTTCGGACGGCCTCGGGGTCGTTCGCCGTCGCCGACCAGCCGGCCCGCGTGGCCCGGGCCAGCCGTATCTGGGTCGAGGGCATCCACGATGCGGCCCTGCTGGAACGGATCTGGGGCGCCGACCTTCGCGTCGAGGGCGTGGTCGTCGAGCCCCTCGACGGCATCGACCACCTGGCGGAGCGGCTGGCCGAGTTCGGCCCGGCCGCCAACCGGCGGGTCGGCGTCCTGGTCGACCACCTCGTCGCCGGCAGCAAGGAGAGCCGCATCGTCGACCCGGTGCGCAGCGATTTCGTCCACGTCACCGGTCATCCGTACGTCGACGTATGGCAGGCCGTGAAGCCGTCGGCGCTCGGCATCGAGCGGTGGCCCGACGTGCCGCGCCACGTGAACTGGAAGGACGGCATCTGCTCGGCGCTCGGCGTGAGCGATCCCCGCGAGATGTGGCGACGCGTGCTCGCGAGCGTCGACAGCTACGCCGACGTCGAGGTGCCGTTGCTACGCGCTGTCGAGGAATTGATCGATTTCGTGACCGCGTGACACATCCGAGATCGGTTCGTGCCACGATGGCTGCGTGCCGGCATGGTTGATCTGGGTGATAGCGGCGGGGGTGCTCGCCGGAGCCGAGGCGCTGTCTCTCGATCTGGTGCTGATCATGTGCGCCGGGGGAGCGGCCGCCGGGGCGATTACCGCCGCGGCCGGCGGCGGCGCCGTGCTGCAGTTGATCGTCGCGATCGTCAGCGCGGGCCTGCTGCTGGGCTTCGTCCGCCCCGTGGCCAAGCGGCACCTGGTCGGTATCGGCACGCACCAGACCGGGTCGGCGGCGCTGGTCGGCAAGGAGGCGATCGTCTTGAGCGCGGTGGACGCGCACGACGGTCGGGTGCGCCTGAACGGGGCCGAGTGGTCGGCGCGGACCTATGACCAGACACAGACGCTGGCCATCGGCGCGAGAGTGCGCGTCATGGAGATCGACGGCGCGACCGCGGTCGTGTGGGAAGAGCCCTGAACACCCATCCTGGGAGAGGAACTAGCTGATGGCCATCTTGATCGCGGTGATCGTTATCGCCGTCGTGGCCCTGATCGTGCTGCTGCGCAGCGTGCGCATCGTGCCGCAGGCCCGCGCCGCCGTGGTCGAGCGGCTGGGCCGCTACGTGCGCACGCAGGGCCCGGGTATCGCGGTTCTCGTGCCGTTCGTCGACCGGATGCGGCCCCTGATCGATCTGCGCGAGCAGGTCGTCAGCTTCCCGCCGCAGCCGGTCATCACCAGCGACAACCTCACGGTTGCCATCGACTCGGTGATCTACTTCCAGGTCACCGACCCGCGCTCGGCCACCTACGAGATCCAGAACTACATCCAGGCTGTAGAGCAGCTGACGATCACCACCTTGCGTAACGTGGTCGGCGCGCTGAACCTGGAACAGGCGCTCACCAGCCGCGACTCGATCAACACCCAGCTGCGCGGCGTCCTCGACGAGGCCACCGGCCCCTGGGGTATCCGGGTGGCCCGCGTCGAGATCAAGGCGATCGATCCGCCACCGTCCATCCAGGACGCGATGGAGGCGCAGATGCGCGCCGACCGGAACAAGCGCGCGGTCATCCTGGCCGCCGAGGGACAGCGCGAGTCGGCCATCAAGACGGCCGAAGGCCAGAAGGCATCGCAGATCCTCGCCGCCGAGGGTGAGAAGCAGGCGGCGATCCTGTCCGCCGAGGCCGAGCGGCAGTCGCGGATCCTGCGGGCCGAGGGTGAGCGCGCGGCCCGCTACCTGGCGGCCCAGGGTCAGGCCAAGGCCATCGAGACGACGTTCAACGCGATCCACGACGCCAAGCCGGATCCGGCGCTGCTGGCCTATCAGTACCTGCAGACGCTGCCCCAGATCGCGCAGGGCGACGCGAACAAGATGTGGATCATCCCGAGCGAGTTCAGCAAGGCGCTGGAAGGCCTGTCCCGGCTGGCCGGCAGCGACGGCACCGGCGACGACAAGCCGTCCTGGCTCGACGCGACCAGCGAGGCGAAGGGCACCGGCGAGAAGCTCGACACCAGCGACTGGTTCGACTCGAACCTGCCCCCGGCCAGCGAGCAGCCGGAGGCGGCCAACCTGCGCGCGTCTGACCTGGATCCGGACTCGATCTCCGCCCAGGTCGGCATCCCGCCGGCCGCCGACTTCGGCCCGCCGACGCTGAGCAGCCCGTCCCTCGGCAGCCCGTCGGTGCCGCCGCTCGACCCCACGCCCGCGCCGCCCGCCGACCCGACGGCGGACCCGGGCGCTCCGCCCGCGCCACCCCAGCCGTAGGCACGGCTCGTCCGAGTTGTTCGACCCACGGTGCCGGATGGAGCGCTGAGGGTCGAACAACTTCTGGCAGCGGCCTGCACGTTGATCAACAGCCCGCCGGCTCGCGATTCCGCCGGCTGACGGGCTGTTGATCACCACCTCCGAACCGCTGTCGTACTTGGCATCGCAGATCATGATCAAGAGTAAGAAGTGGCTGCTACAGCGACCACTTTTCCCTCTTGATCATGGACAGGTGACCGCGCTCGGGAGGTTGTTCGACCGCCGGCGCTCGATGCTGTCCGCAGGAAGATCGCGGTGCCGGCCGGATCTTCCTGCGCACCCTGCCGCATAGGGCGCCATAGGTAGGAAGATCACCTTCTCGGGCGTCGCCGAGCGCCCGGAGCGCGTCGAACAACTTCGCCGAGGCGCCGGGGCCCGACTCGCTCGCGATAGCCCCTCGCGGTGCCGATCCCTATTGCCATAGGGTTGCAATAAATAGTCGGCGGCGCGAGGGAGCACGCGAGACATGACGACCGTGGTCAACAGCCAGGCGACGCCGCTTCGTCGACTGCGCCGGGCGCTGACCCCGCAGGAGTGGCGGCGGCTGGCCGGCATGGCGGCGTTCATCCTCGCGCTGCACGCGGTCGGGTTCGGGCTGCTGATCATGGTGATCGCCCCGCAGCACCTGCAGCTGGGCGGCCAGACGTTCGGCATCGGCCTGGGCATCACCGCGTACACCCTCGGCATGCGGCACGCCTTCGACGCCGATCACATCGCGGCCATCGACAACACGACCCGCAAGCTGATGGAGGAGCGCACCCGGCCGCTGTCGGTCGGGTTCTGGTTCAGCCTCGGCCACTCGACGATCGTGTTCACCATGTGCGTGCTGCTCAGCCTGGGTGTGCGCTCGATCGTCGGCCAGGTCAAGGACGACAACTCGACGCTGCACGACGTCACCGGCACGGTCGGGGTCAGCGTGTCCGGCGGGTTCCTGATGGTGCTGGGCATCGTGAACCTGGTGATCCTGGTCGGCATCGTCAAGGTGTTCCGGGAGATGCGCACCGGCCACTACGACGAAGAGACGCTCGAGCACATGCTGGCCGGCCGCGGCCTGCTCAACCGGATCCTCGGCCGGGCCACGGCGGCGGTGCGCAAGCCGTGGCACATGTACCCGGTCGGCGTGCTGTTCGGCTTCGGCTTCGACACCGCCACCGAGATCTCGCTGCTCGTGCTGGCCAGCACCAGCGCCGCCCTGGCCCTGCCGTGGTACGCGATCATGTGCCTGCCGATCCTGTTCACGGCCGGCATGTGCCTGTTCGACACCGTCGACGGGTCGTTCATGAACTTCGCCTACGGCTGGGCGTTCTCCAAGCCGATCCGCAAGGTGTACTACAACATGACGGTCACGACGCTGAGCGTGCTGGTCGCCATGGTCATCGGCGGCATCGAGCTGCTGGGTCTGCTCTCGGACAAGCTGGATCTGCACGGCGGGCTGTGGACCTTGCTCGGCACGGTCGGCGACTTCCAGTACACCGGCTACATCGTGGTCGGCGTGTTCGTCGCCACCTGGGCGATCTCGTGGCTGATCTGGCACTACGGCCGGATCGAGGAGCGGTGGTCGGCCGCGCCCGCGCTCGACGACTAGAACCCGGTCGCGCACCACGGGGCGGTCGGCGTCAGGAACATGGCGTCGGCCCGGCGCAGGGCGCCCGGGGTGAGTTCGTCGACGCGGCCGGCGATCAGCTGGCTGCGCAGGCTGGTGCCGCCGAGGTAGGCCATGGCTAGTGCGCGCTGGTGCACCCGCAGGTCGGGCGTGTCCACCGTGGACGGTGCGCACTTGGCGCCGTCCGGACCGCCGTCCAGCACGTAGCGTCCGGCCGCGAACCCGCCGGCGTCGTCGTCGACGACCTCGAGCACCAGCCGATCCTCGACGGCGTACCGGCGCGCCGACAGCGCCGCCGGAACGTCGAGCAGCCGCAGCCACAACCCGTCGGCGACGTAGGTCGGACGCAGGGCCCGGGCGTCGGGCAGCAGCCACCGCACCGGTTCGTCCACCCGGCGCCGGTGCAGCTTGATGAGCGGCACGAGATCGAGCGAGGTCAGGTAGGCCCACAGCTCGCGGTAGGCCGTGTCCGTCGCGGCACACAGGTCGAGGACCTCGACGGCCGGCTCCTCCGCGCCCGGGTCCACCGCGCCGGGCACCCAGCTGACGTAGCCGTCCACGCCGTCGGATCCTTCGTGGACGATGTGGTTGCGCTCCTTGCCGTCGTACAGGTTGTCCGGGTAGCCGCCGAGGCCGAGGTGGCGCAGCCACCACGCTTGCGGCCGGTCGATGTTGCCCGCGATGCCGCTCACCGCCCGGGCGAACAGGGATGGCCCCACCGTGGCCAGTTCGGCGCCGTCGACCTGTCGCAGGCTGCCGTCGCCGGCCACACGCAACGACGCGCCGGGGGAGCGGGGATTCAGTTCGTAGTACGCGGTCGTCGTCGCCGGGGCGTAGCCGAACCGCCAGTAGATGGGCCACTCGGCCGCCCAGAGAATGCTCACGGCGTCGCCCCGGTCACGCGCCTCGTGCAGCGACGCGGTCAGCATGGTGGTGAGCAGGCCGCGGCGGCGGTGCGTACCGGCGACGGTGACCATCGTCAGGCCGTCGGCGGACACGGTGGCCTCGCCGCCCGGGACGTTCAGCCGAAACGGCCACGAGCCCAGCGTGCCGACCCAGTTGGCCCCGTCGCGGGCGCCCCAGAACCGGTCGGGCAGCCAGTCGCGGCGCTGCGCGTCGAGCCACTTCTCGTGGGCGTCGCCGGTGGGGTTGCCGAGGAACGTGACGGTCATCGTCTTGGCCCAGCCGGGGAGGTCCTCGACGGGTACCGGGTGCACGATCTCGACGCTCATGCCGCTCAGGGTCTCATCGGCGGGGCGCCCGCGCAGCCGAGTTTGGAGAGGTATTACGGCTGGTCGGGATACGCGTCGACCTCGGTGGCCTTGGTGGCCAGCCACACCTCGCGCCCGCGGGCCAGGTCCAGGTCGGCCACTGCGGGTGGCGTCACGTCGACCAGCGCGCCGGGCGAACCGGACACGCTGAGCCGGATCCGATCGCCCAACGGGGCCAGCGCGTCGATCCGTCCGGGCCACAGGTTGCGCGCGCTGCCCGGATCCGGCCGCGACGTGTAGACCGTGATCGCCGACGGGCGCACCGCCACGAGCGTGCGCCCGGTCAGCGCGGTGTCGCCGATGACGATCGTGCCGCCGCCGTCCAGTTCGACGCGACCGCCGGCGGCGACTCCGGCGTAGAGGTTGACCCCGACCAGGGTGGCCACGTAGTCGGTGACCGGACGGGCGGCGATGTCGTGCGGTGAGCCCTGTTGCACGATGCGCCCGGATTCGAGCACCACGATCCGGTCGGCCAGCAGCAGCGCCTCGAGCGGGTCGTGCGTGACGAGCAGGGTCGGGCCGGCGAACCCGGTCAGGTGCTCGCGCAGCTCGCCCTGCACGGTGGCCCGGGTGCGCGCGTCCAGGGCGGCGAGCGGTTCGTCGAGCAGCAGCAGGCGGGGCTCGGCGGCCAGCGCCCGGGCCAGCGCCACCCGCTGCGCCTGGCCGCCGGACAGTTGCCCGGGACGGCGTCGGGCCAGCTGCCCGATGTCGAGACGATCCAGCCACTGCTGGGCGGTACGCCGCGCCGCGGCCCGGCCCACGCCGCGGGACCGGGGTCCGAACGCCACGTTGTCGAGCACCCGCATCCGCGGGAAGAGCCGGTAGTCCTGGAAGACCACGCCAATCCGCCGTCGGGGCGGATCGAGATAGACGCCGGTCGCCGGGTCGTCCAGCACGGCGCCGCTCAGCCTGACGTACCCGCCGGACAGCGGCAGCAGTCCGGCCAGCGTGCGCAGCAGGGTGGTCTTGCCGGCGCCGTTCGGCCCGAGCACACCGACGATCTCGCCTGGCCCGGCCTGGATGTCGAGCTCGAGCCGGAACGAACCCCGCGCGACCTCGACCGAGGCATCGAGCCCGCCGTCGAGCCCGGCATCGGGCTCGGTATCGAGCTGGGTGCTCATGAGCTGACGGCCGGGCGTAGCCACTGCTCGCGCAGTGCGGTCAGGATGACCAGGGCGATGCCGATCAGGATCAGGCTGAGCGCCTCGGCCTGTTCCGGGTTGGTCTCCAAGGCCAGGGAGATCAACGTCGGCATGACTTCCGTGTGGCCCGGCAAGCTGCCGTTGAACGTGATCGTGGCCCCGAACTCGCCCAGCGCCCGGGCCCAGCACAGCACCGTCCCGGCGACCAGTGACGGGCCGATCCCAGGAACGGTGATCCGCCAGAAGACGGTCAGGCGGGACGCGCCGAGCGTGGCGGCCGCCTCCTCGAGGCCCCGATCAGCGGCCCGGAAAGCCCCCTCGGCGGTGATCACCAGGAACGGCATCGCGACGAACGTCTCGGCGACCACCAGCCCATACTTGGTGAACGGCAGCGTGAAGCCGAACCACTGGTCGAGATAGCGGCCGACCACGCCGAAGCGGCCCAGCGCGAGGAACAGGGCGACCCCGCCGACCACGGGCGGCAGCACGAGCGGCATGGTGACGGCGGCTCGGATCAGGCCCAGGCCGCGGATGCGCAGCCGGGCGAGCATCCAGGCCAACGGCACCCCGAACAGCAGCGAGGCCACGGTTGCGGCCGTGGCCGACTGCAGCGAGAGGGTCAGCGCGGACGAGACCCTGGAGTCGGCGTACAGGTCACGCAGCCCGCTCCAGGGCATCCGGATCAGCAGGGCGATCGTCGGCAACAGCAGGAACGCGGCGCCGACGGCGGCCGGCGGAACGAGCAGCGCAGGTACGCCGGCCCCGGTCCGCCGACGGCTCACGGCTTGCCGAAGCCGGCCGCCGTCAGCACGGCTTGACCGTCAGCCGACTCGACGTAGGCGACGAATGCCGCGGCGAGGTCGGAGTTCTTGGTGCCGGTCAGCGTGGCGATCGGATAGTCGGTGCTCGCATTGACGTTGTTCGGGATGGTGATGCCCTTGACCTTGCTGCCGGCGGCCTTGACGTCGGTGACGTAGACGACGCCGGCGTCGACTTCGCCGGCGGTGACCTTGGCCAGCGTCGACTTGACGTCGGCCTCGCGGGTGACCGGCTTGACGGTGACGTGGGCCTTGCTGAACACCGCCGCGGCCACCACCCCGCAGGGCACCTGGTCCTGACACAGCGCCACCTTGACCCCGGACTTGGCCAGGTCGGACAGCCGGGTGACGTGACCCGGATTGCTCGGCGGGATGGCGATCTCCGCGGTATTGGTCGCGAACGTGCTCGGCGTGCCCTTGTCCTTGACCTGGTCCATGTTCTTGGGCGCGGCCGACGCGAACACGTCGGCCGGCGCGCCCTGGTTGATCTGGGTGGCGAGCGCCGAACTGGCACCGAAGTTGAACGTGATCTTCGTGCCGGGATGGGCGGCCTTGAACTGGTCGCCGATCGTCGTGAACGTCCCGGTCAGCGAGGCCGCGGCGAACACGGTGATGCTGCCCTTGAGGCTCGCGCCACCCGTCGTGGACTGGCCCGTGCCTGCGGCCGTGCCCCCACCCGTGTCCGGGCCCGGGCCCTTGCTGGACGACCCGCATCCGGCTAGTGCCCCGGTCAACGCCACAGCCAGTGGCACGCTGACGAGCAGCAGGCGAGAACGCACTGCCATCACCCCTTCGGAATCTCGACGACGACGTTCGTGGACTTCACGGCCGCGACCGCGGCGACACCGGGCTCCAAGCCCAGCTCGTCGGCCGCCTCGCGACTCATCAGTGATACCAGGCGGTGCGGCCCGGCTTGGATCTCGACCTGAGCCATCACCGAGTCGCGCACGACCCGGGTGACCAGCCCGCTGAACCGGTTGCGTGTCGACGACTGCCCGATCGGCTGCACGTCCGGACGCGGCGCGGCGGCGGCCAGTTCCTCGGCCAGCCGGGCCAGGGCGACGCCGTCGACGACGTGCCGGCCGCTGGCGTCGCGGCTGGCCTCGAGCCGCCCAGCGTCCACCCACCGGCGCAGCGTGTCGTCGCTGACACCGAGGAACTGTGCGGCCGCTCGCAGCTTGTAGGTGGGCATCGACGTGAATCGTAGCCGCAGCCGCGGTGCAATCGGCGCGATGCGGCCGCAGCTGCGCTAGATCCAGTCGAGGTGGCCGTGCAGGTAGACATAGCCGATGAAGCTGATCGTGTCGATGAGCGAGTGCGCGATCATCATCGGCAGGACCCGTCTGGTGCGCTGGAACCACCAACCGAAGATCAGCCCCATGACCAGGTTGCCGCCGAACCCGCCCCAGCCTTGGTACAGGTGGTACGTACCGCGCAGTACGGCGCTGGCGCCGAGTGCCCGGTTGTCGGACCACCCGAGCTGGCGCAGCCGGGTCAGCAGGTAGCCGACCACGACGATCTCTTCCAGGATGCCGTTCTGCGCGCCCTCGAGTACGAGCAGGGGGATCCGGTACCACTCGTCCGGCAGGTTCACCACGGCGAGGCTGGCGTTCAGCTTGAGCTCGTGCGCGGCCCAGATGAGCCCGAGGCCGGGGATGCCGATCAGAGCCGTGAACCCGATGCCCTGCAGGACGTCGCGGCGCACGTGCAGCCGATCCAGACCGATGCCGAGTCCACGGCCGGCGGGGCTGCGAGCGAGCAGCACCAGCGCGAGTGCGGCCGGCATCAG
>DASXYE010000407.1:0-3025 GCA_036502695.1 Jatrophihabitantaceae bacterium | reverse complement strand
GAGCCTGCGGTAATGGCTTGGCGGGATCCGGTACGCGGCCGAGAACCGCCGGCTGAAGTGGTACTGGTCGGCGAAGCCGCAGGCGTCGGCGATCACGGTGATCGGATAGTTGCTGCGCAGCAGCATCGACGCCGCGCGGGCCAGTCGCAGCCGTTCGAACGCGGTCACCGGACCCACGCCGTACTGCCGCCGGAAGCTCCGGGCGAGGTAGCCGGTGGAGACGGATGCGGCAGCCGCCAACTCGCCCAGCGAGACCTGCCGCAGCCGCCCGTCGCCCCACACCGTCCGGACGTGGTCGACGACGGCGCCGAGCGCCGCCGACAGCGGCGGATCCGGCTCCGGCAGCGGACCGTCGACGTAGGTCGCGAGCAGCAGGCCCAGGACGTCGTCCACCCGACGCTGCCAGCCGCCCGGCGCCCGGCTGCCGAGCCAGAGCAGGTAGGCGAGCAGCCCGGGCAGCGGCCCGTCGGGGTCGGCGCGGCGGGACACCGGCCAGCCGGTCGGGTCTGCGTCGGCGTCGACCCGGAAATGGACGTAGGCGTGCCGGCAGGGGCCGGCCGGATCCCACGCGTAGCGGTCCCGTGTACCCGGACCCACCAGCAGCAGGACGCCCGGCCGCAGCGACACCGAACGGCCGTCGTCGGCGTTCCAGGTCGCCGCGCCGCGCAGCATCCAGACGAACTCGAAGTCGTCGAGGCGCCGCGGCCCGAACGTCGCGCCCGCCGGATACTCCGCGACGGCCGGCCGACGGGCGGCGACCTGGGGGTACGCGGCCGGTCCGGAGGTCATGATCAGACATCTTTGCGCACCGTCGGTCCATTGCCCAGGGGCCGCCGCCGAGGCATGGTCGACGGCAGTGACCCGCCGATCCCGAGGGATGCGATGACCACGACCACGCCGACCACCGTCGGCTCCCCCGACCACACGCTCGCGCAGAACTACGCCGACAACGGTTACGTCGTTCTCGAGCAGGCACTGTCGCAGGCCGAGATCGACGAGATCCTGGCCGAGACGGTGCGGATCTGCCGTGGGGAGCTCGGCGCGATCTCCGGCTCGGAGCCGGCCCGCCCGGGCGAGTCCGACGACGACGTCCTGCGCCGGCACCTGTGCGTGCACTTCCCGCACAAGGTCTCCCCGGTGATGCACGACGCGCTGTCGCACCCGGTGATCGTCGACGCCCTGACGCAGGTCATCGGGCCGAACGTCAAGGCGATGCAGTCGATGCTCTTCATCAAGTCCGAGGGCAAGCCCGGCCAGGCCTGGCACCAGGACGAGTACTTCATCCCCAGCCGCGACCGCTCGATCACCGCCGCGTGGATCGCGCTGGACGACGCGACGATCGAGAACGGCTGCCTGTGGGTGCTGCCCGGCTCACACCGCCCCGGCATCATCTACCCCGACCGGGAGCACGACGACCCGCGCTACGACTGCTCGATCATGTCCTACGACTTTCCCTACAGCGACGAGGACGCCGTACCGGTGGAGATGAAGGCCGGCTCGGCCCTGATCTTCAACGGCTACCTGCTGCACAAGTCGATGCCCAACAGCGGCCGGCACGGCTACCGGCGGGCGTTGGCCAACCACTACATGAGCGCTGAGTCGCTGCTGCCCTGGGCGCGTCCGCCGCAGGACATCCACATGGCCAAAGCCGACTACCGCGACGTCGTGCTCGTCGCCGGCCGCGATCCCTACGCCTACAAGGGCGTCGACGACGTCAAGCGTCCGCACCTGCGCAAGGACCGGGACGGCGGCTGCGACCGCTGAGGTCGCAGCCCCCGATCCGGACTCAGCCGAGGAGCTTGCGCAGGAAACCCAGTCGGGCCTCCGCCTGGAACATCGCGCCGCCCTCGTGGCCGTTGAACCACCACTCGCGGATGTCCTTCGGCCCCGCGTAGTGGTTGTAGGCCGCGTAGACGGTGGACGGCGGGCAGATCTCGTCCATCATCCCGACCGAGAAGAGGCTGGCCGCGTTGGCGCGCGCCGCGAAGTTGACGCCGTCGAAGTAGGACAGCGTGCGGAACACCTGATCGGTGCGCTGTGGGTGCTTGGCGCAGAAGCGCACGATCTCTTCGTACGGCGCCTTGTCGGTGATCTCGCTGGCCCGGCGGTAGTGACACAGGAACGGCACATCGGGCAGCGCGCCGAGCACGTCGGGCACCAGCCCCGCCGCGGCGAGCGTCAGCCCGCCGCCCTGGCTGCCGCCGGCGACCACGATCTTGCCCGGGTCGACCGCGGGGTGTGACCGGGCGGCCTCTACGGCGCGGGCGGCGTCGCTCATCAGCCGCCGGTAGTAGTAGGTCTCGGGGTCGAGGACGCCGTCGGTCATGAAGCCGGCGACGTGCGGGCTGCCGGGCTGCGCGTGGGCGTCGCCGGTGTCGCCGCCCTGCCCGCGGGTGTCCATGACGAAGTTCGCGTAGCCGGCGGCGCTGTAGAGCAGGTGGTCGTAGACGAGCCCGCGCCCGCCGCTGTAGCCGATGTACTCCACCACGCACGGCATCGGCTCGGTCCGGTGCCTCGGCAGGATGAGCCAGCCGCGCACCGGCTCGCCATTCCAGCCCGCGAAGGTCACGTCGAAGGTGTCCACCGTGCTCAGCTCACCGTCGTACGGCGTGAACTGCGCGGCCAGCGGATGGCTCCGCACCTGCTCCAAGGTGCGTTGCCAGAAGGCGTCGAAGTCGCTCGGCTCGGTGCGGTCCGGATGGTAGGCGCGCAGTTTCTCCGGGGTCATGTCGAACAACGGCATCTCGGTCTCCTCGGGTGGGCGGTCAGATCACTTCGAGTACGTCGGCATCGGGCAGTTCGCTGTACGGCGTGTGCGGCTCGGCCTGATACCAGTACGCGGTCGAGGCGATGTCGTCCTGCAGCGGCAGATACCGCCGGCCCTGCCGCCAGCCCAGTGCCTGCACGGTGACCCGCAGGTCGGTCGCGAACCGGATCGGGTCGGGCACATGCCAGCGGTACATGCCGAACCGCTGTTGCGAGCGGTAGATCCCGTCGTCGCCGGCTCCGATCACCTGCGGCAGCC
>DASXYE010000406.1:0-13882 GCA_036502695.1 Jatrophihabitantaceae bacterium | reverse complement strand
AAGGAGCTGAGTCACGATGGACCTTGCCGCGCAGGGTGCGAACCGGCGCGCGCTGGCTGATGGCAACTCGATCCCGCTGGTCGGGCTCGGGGTGTGGCAGGTGCCGGACGGCCCCGAGTGCGTGAATGCCGTCCGGGCCGCGCTCGAGGTCGGCTACCGGCACATCGACACGGCGCAGGCGTACGGCAACGAACGCAGCGTCGGGCAAGGTCTGCGCGACAGCGGCGTCCCGGGCGAGGACGTGTTCATCACGACGAAGTTCTATCCCGCGCACCGCGATCCGGTCGCCGAGATCGAGCAGAGCCTGCAGCGCCTCGGTATCGATCACGTCGACCTGTACATCATTCACTGGCCGCAGGGTGGCCCGACGTGGGCGTGGCCGGCCATGGAGCAAGCGCACGAGCGCGGCTACACCCGCTCGATCGGCGTCTCGAACTTCGACGCCGCCGAGCTGAAACAGCTCACGGCCACGGCGAACATCCAACCCGTCGTGAACCAGGTGCAGTTCGGCCCGTACGCCTACCGCGCGGCGCTGCTCGACGCGTGCCGTCAGCACGACATCGCGCTGGAGGCCTACAGCACGCTCGGCACGGGGCGGCACCTCACCAGCGACACCGCCATCCAGATCGCGCAGCGCCATGGCCGTACGCCGGCCCAGGTGCTGCTGCGCTGGTGCGTCCAACGCAACATCCCCGTCATCCCGAAATCGACCCACCGCGAGCGCATCGTCGAGAACGGCCAGCTGTTCGACTTCGAGCTGTCCGACGAGGACCTGGCCCAACTCGACGACCTGGACCGCACCGGCGGTACCGACCAAGCTCTCGAACGGAAGTGGTGGTAGCCGGCGCTGGGTGGCAACCGTCGAGTGGTGCGTTACGCGTCGAGTGGTGCGTTACAAGTCGCCACTCGACGGCAAAGTCACCACTCAACGCAAGGGCGGCGACGGTTGATCACTCGGCCCGGAAATGACTGAAGGCCCGGGAATCCGGGCCTCCGAGTGTGGGCAAGGGGGGAGTTGAACCCCCACGTCCTTACGGACACACGGACCTGAACCGTGCGCGTCTGCCATTCCGCCACTTGCCCGCGGCGCCGAGGTTGACCCCCTGCAGCAAGACTGAAAGATAGCACGCTGGGCAGCTCGTCCCGGTGGGCACGGGTCAGCCCAGGCCGCACGCAAGTACCATCATTCGAACGCGCGACGACAGCGCGGCGAGTTGGCATGCCGTGACGCCGCCGCGTTGGGCAGAGAGGCGAGCAGAGACCAGGCCCGCGTGCGGGCCGCGACACCTGCAGCAGGAGGACCGCGATGGACGGGCGCAGCATGCGGCTGCCAGCCGTCGGCGCGCGCACCCCGAGAGGTGACGGGCCGGCGTCCTGCGACTGTGGGAAGCGAGGGCAGCGATGAGTTTGGCGCAACGTTTCGAGCGGCGTCTCGAGGGTGTCGTGGGCACGGCGTTCGCGCGCGTGTTCAAGGGGCAGGTAGAGCCGGTCGAGATCGGCACCGCGCTGCAACGCGAGGCCACCGACAAGCGCAACGTCATGCCCAGCGGCGAGGTGCTCGCCCCCAACCGGTACCGGGTCACGCTGGCCCCGTCCGACTACGACCGGCTGGTGCCCTGGGAACTGCAGCTGACCAACTCGCTGGCCGAGCTGATCCAGGAGCACCTGGACGAGAACGGCTGGCGCACCGCCGGCGACATCGAGGTCTACCTGGCCCGCGACGACAGCCTGCACACGGGGGTGTTCGGCGTGGCCTCGCGGATGGAGTCCGGGGTCGGGCCGCGGCGCCGTCCGTACGACTCGCTGTCGCTGCCCGCCGTGCCCGGCCACTCTCCGAGTGAGTATCCGCAGCCGTTCGGCAGCGCGCCGCCCCCGCAGCCGCCGCAGCAGGACTTCGGGTCGCCCTACGGCGGCGCGCCGCAGCCGGACTACGGATCGCCGTACGGCAGCCCGCCGCCGCACGAGGCGGATCCGTTCCTCAGCCCGGCCCCACCGGCCGCTGCGGCGCCCCCGCCGACGCTTGCGCCGCCGCAGGTGCCGATGTACGGGGTCGCGGTGGCCGGTGTGGATTCTGCGGTGCCGGCCGGGCCGTACCTGCCGGCCGCGCCGTACTCGCCGGACGGCTCGCCCATGACGCAGCCGTCGGCACCCCCGCCGGCCCCGACGCAGCAGCAGGGCTACCCGCTGCCGCCGTCCGGGCCGACGCAGACCGGCGTGCGCGGGGTGCTGCTCGTCGACGGCACGACGCGACGCTTCGAGCTGCGCAACGGCAGCAACCTGATCGGTCGCGGTACCGACGCCGACCTGCAATTGCTCGACCAGGGCGTGTCGCGCCGCCACATCGACGTCCAGTTCGACGGTAGTTTCGCGACCGTGTACGACCTGGGCTCGACGAACGGCACGTCGGTGAACGGCCACGAGGTGAAAAGCCAGCTGCTGCGTCACGGCGACGTGATCCGTGCGGGCCATACCCGGCTGGTGTACCAGCAAGAACACGGGTGAGCCGGTGAACTCACCGCTGGCGATCCAGCTGATGCGGTTCGGCTTCCTGGTCCTGCTGTGGCTGTTCGTCCTGGCGTCGGTGCGCGTCGTCCGGGCCGACCTGCGGGCCAGCGGCCAGCCGCGCATCGCCGTGCCCCCACCGGCCCGCCGCCGGGGTCGGGCACCGGCTCCGGCGCCCGGACCACGACGGGCTAGCGTGCTCGTCGTGACCGAGGGCGGCCTCGCCGGCACGCGGATCGGCCTGACCGGTGCGCCAGTGCTGATCGGCCGCGCCGACGACTCCACGCTGGTGCTCACCGACGACTACGCCAGCACCCGGCACGCGCGGATCAGCCAGCAGGACGGCGTGTGGTTCGTCGAGGATCTCGGGTCCACCAACGGCACCTACCTCGGCCAGCACAAGCTCAGCGGGCCGACCCCGCTCGAGGTCGGCGTCCCCATTCGCATCGGCCGCACGGTGATGGAGCTCCGATGAGCGCTCGCGCGATTCGCTCAGGCAGGCTGGGCTCGTGACGCTTGCTCTTCGCTACGCGGTTCGGTCGGACCGCGGGCTGGTACGAGGCAACAACGAGGACTCGGTCTACGCCGGTCCGCGGTTGCTCGTCGTCGCCGACGGCATGGGCGGGCACGCGGCCGGCGAGGTGGCCAGCAAGATCGCGGTGGCCGCCGTCGAGCATCTCGACGAGGACCGCCCGGTGGGCGACCTGCTCGCGGCGCTGCGCCGGGCCGTCGAGGACGCGAACCAGCGCATCGCCGACTCGATCAAGGTCGACAGCGAGCTCGAGGGCATGGGCACCACCCTCACCGCGCTGCGCTTCGCCGGCGGGCAGGTCGGGCTGGTGCACGTCGGCGACTCGCGGGCCTACCTGCTGCGCGGCGAGAACCTGACCCAGATCACGCACGACGACACGTACGTCCAGTCGCTGGTCGACTCGGGCAAGCTCACCGCCGAGGAGGCCAGCCACCATCCGCGCAAGTCGGTGATCCTGCGGGCGCTGATGGGCGCCGACGTCGACCCGGACGTGTCGATCCGCGAGGCCCGCGCCGGCGACCGGTACCTGCTGTGCAGCGACGGGCTGACCGACGTCGTCACCGCGACGACCCTGCTCGAGGCGCTCAGCGAGGGCGACACCCAGGAGTGCGCCGACCGCCTGGTCGAGCTGGCCCTGCGCGGCGGCGGCCCGGACAACGTGACGTGCATCGTGGCCGATGTCGTCGACGCCGAGCAGGGCGACGACGTGCCGGTCATCGGCGGGGCGTTCGTCGACCCGACCGACCCGGACCCGTCGCCGTCGGAATCCAGCCCGGCCGAGCGGGCCGCGCAGATGACCCGGGTCGACGCGCCGCAGCACCTCCCACCGCCGCGGCGCCGGCGCTGGCTGCGCCGCGTGCTGATCACCGCGGCGGTGCTGATCGTGCTGATCGGCGGTACCGGCGGCTTCTACGCATGGACGCAGAGCCAGTACTTCGTGGGACGTTCCGGCGACGAGGTGGCCGTCTTCCGAGGCGTCAACACCGAGTTCGGGCCACTGAAGTTCTACAAGCTCAAGCGCAACACCACGCTGAAGATCAACGACCTGACCCAGACGGCGCGGGGCGCGGTCGAGTCGGGCATCACGGCGCACAGCGAATCCGGCGCCCTGCGCATCGTCGAGGATCTGCTCAAGAACCAGTTGCTGCCGGTGTGTCGTACGGCCCCGCCGTCCACGCCGCCGCCGACCCGGGCCAGCGACGTCCGGCCGAGCACGCCGAAGACCACGCCGAAGACCACGCCGAAGAAGACGCCCACGCACCGGGCTGCGCTGCACGTCCTCGAACCGCGCGGCTCGGCCGGCCCGGCGTCGTCCACCCCACCGAACACGACGACGCCGAGCCCGCCGTTCGGTGCGTCGACGCCGACATCCACGCCGTCGTCCGGCGAGGGTTGCCGGTGACGTACCACACGGGGGAGATCCGCATGCCGACCCGGCGCGCGGCCGAGCTGGTGTTGCTGGTGTTCGCCATCGGCATCGTGTTCGCCGCCGAGGCCATCGTCGAGGCCACTCGCGACGGTCGCATCAACAGCCACCTGCTCATCGACAGCGTCGTGCCGCTCGGCGCCGGCCTGATCGCGCACCTGGTGATCCGCCGCGTCGCGCCGTACGCCGACCCGCTGCTACTGCCGATCGTCACGCTGCTCAACGGGCTGGGCCTGGTGATGATCCACCGCCTCGACCTGGGGCTGAAGCAGTGGTCCAAGAACGGCGGTCCGGACTACAACGGCCCGGCCGCGCCGACCCAGATCGTGTGGACGGCCCTGGGCCTGCTGCTGTTCCTGGTCATCATCTGGTTCATCCGCGATCACCGGGTGCTGTCTCGCTACGCGTACACCCTGGCGCTGGCCGGCATGTTCTTCCTCGTGCTGCCGTCCGTGCTGCCGGCGCGGTTCAGCGAGGTCAACGGGGCGCGCATCTGGATCAAGGTGGCCGGCTTCTCCATCCAGCCCGGCGAGTTCGCCAAGATCCTGCTGACGATCTTCGCCTCGGCCTACCTCGTGACCAAGCGCGACGTGCTTTCCCTTGCGGGACGGCGTTTTCTCGGCATCGACCTGCCTCGGGGCCGCGACTTCGCGCCGCTGCTCGTCGTGTGGCTGATCTGCATCGCCGTGCTCGTGCGGGGCCACGACCTGGGCACGTCGCTGATGTTCTTCGGCCTGTTCATCGTGCTGCTGTACGTGGCCACCGAGCGGGTCAGTTGGGTGATCGTCGGCGTCCTGCTGTTCGCCGGTGGCGCCTACCTCGCGTATCAGCTCTTCGACAACGTGCAGACGCGGGTCACGGTGTGGCTGCACGTGTTCGACTACCCGCAGGGCATCGGCCTGCAGGTCAGCCAGTCGCTGTTCGGGCTGGGCACCGGCGGGCTGTTCGGCACCGGCCTGGGCGGCGGCCATCCCGAGATCGTTCCGCTGCCGGCGACCGACTTCATCATCTCCTCGTTCGGTGAGGAGATCGGCCTGTTCGGGCTGGTCGCCCTGCTGGTCGTGTACGTGCTGTTCATCGCCCGAGGCTTCGCCGCGGCGCTGGCCGTGCGCGACACGTTCGGCAAGCTGCTCGCCACCGGGTTGTCGTTCTCGATCGGCCTGCAGCTGTTCGTGGTCGTTGCCGGGGTGACCCGGCTGCTGCCCGAGACCGGGCTCACCACGCCGTTCCTGTCCTACGGGGGTTCGTCGCTGCTCGCCAACTACGCCCTGCTCGCTCTGTTGCTGCGCATCTCGGACGCGGCCCGCCGCCCGCCGGTACCCGGCCGCCACGCCGCCCCCGACGCCGGTGCCGGCGCCGCCCCAGCCCCCGCGGTGGTGCCGGCGTGAATCTCCCAATCAGGCGCGTGGCGATCGCGGTCGGGATCCTCATGGCGGCCCTGCTGGTGAACCTCAACTACGTCCAGGTTGTGAAGAGCGACTCGTACCGCAACAACAAGAACAACCGCCGGGTCATCCTCAACGAGTACGCCAAACCCCGGGGGTCGATTTCCACGTCGGACGGCACGCTGATCGCCGAGTCGGTCGCCACCAAGGACGAGTTGAAGTACCTGCGCAAGTACCCGGACGGGCCGACCTATGCCGACCTGACCGGGTGGTACTCGCTCGTGTACGGCCACAACGCCATCGAGGAAACCGAGGACGGCCTGCTGTCCGGCAGTGACAGCCGGCTGTTCGGCAACCGCATCACCGACCTGCTGACCGGCCGCACCCCGAAGGGCGGCAACGTCGTGCTGACCGTCAACAAGGCGGCCCAGGTGGCGGCGTTCAACGGTCTGCACGGACGCCGCGGTGCGGTGGTCGCCCTCGACCCGAAGACCGGCGCGATCCTGGCCGCGGCGAGCAGCCCGTCCTACGACCCCAGCAAGCTGAGCTCGCACGACATCGACAGCATGACCGAGGAATACGGGAAGCTGACCAACGACAAGAACCAGCCGCTGTTCCCGCGGGCGTTCCAGGCCAGCTACCCGCCGGGGTCGATCATGAAGGTGGTCGTCGCCGCCGCGGCTCTGAAGGCCGGGTACAAGCCCAACAAGGTGATCCCGGCGCCGAACGTGTTGCAGTTGCCCGCCGGCGGCACGATGCGCAACTTCAACGGCGAATCCTGCGGCAACGGCAAGACCACCACGTTGATCAACGCGCTGGCCATCTCGTGCAACACCGCGTTCGGGGCGCTCGGCATCCAGGTCGGCCAGTCGGCCCTGCAGAGCGAAGCGGATCTGTTCGGGATGGACGGCCAGGACTTCTCCGTGCCGCTCAGCGTCACCGGCTCGACCCTGGGCCAGATCAACGACGGCTCGCAGCTCGCGCAGAGCTCCATCGGGCAGTTCAACGTGCAGATGTCGCCGATGGAAGCGGCGATGATCGCGGCGGCCGTCGAGAACGACGGCACGCTGATGAAGCCGTACGTGATCAGCCAGGAACTGGCCCCGAACCTGTCGGTGCTGAGCAAGACCGACCCCAAAGAGCTCAACCAGGTGCTGCCGGCCGACCTGAACGCGCAGTTGCAGACGATGATGGAAAGCGTCGTGACGCGCGGCACCGGGACCAAGGCCGCCATCCCCGGGGAGACGGTCGGCGGCAAGACGGGCACGGCCGACAACTCGGATGCCAAGGGGCACCAGCTGCAGCCGCACGCGTGGTTCACCGGCTACGCCGCGGACAAGGCACATCCGATCGCCGTGGCGGTCGTTCTCGAAAATGCCGGTGTGACCGGGAACGAGAGCGCGGGCGGCGAGCAGGCGGCGCCGCTGGCCCGGGACGTGATGAAGGCCTATCTCGACGACATGAGCAACCGATGATAAGACGAGTCAGACCAGTAAGGACCCCTCGATGATCCGGCACCCCGGACGCCGTGTAAGGCTAATCACCTCATGACCGCGACTCCCCGCCTAGTTGGCAACCGATACGAGCTCGGTGAGCTGATCGGTTACGGCGGTATGGCCGAGGTTCACCGCGGACGCGATCTGCGCCTGGGCCGCGACGTCGCCATCAAGATCCTGCGCGCCGACCTGGCCACCGACCCGGCGTTCCTGATCCGATTCCGCCGCGAGGCCCAGTCCGCCGCCGGGCTGAACTACCCGGCGATCGTCGCGGTGTACGACACGGGCGAGGATCCCGGCCTCAACGGCAACGGCGAGGTCCCCTACATCGTCATGGAGTACGTCGAGGGCCGCACCCTGCGCGACGTGCTCAAGGAGCAGGGCCGGCTGCCGATCCGCCGCGCCGAGGAGATCACCGCCGAGGTCTGCGGTGCGCTGGACTACAGCCACCGCAACGGCATCGTGCACCGCGACATCAAGCCGGCGAACGTGATGATCACGCCGACCGGCGCGGTCAAGGTCATGGACTTCGGCATCGCCCGGGCGATGGCATCCAACGCCGCGACGGTGACCCAGACCGCCGCGGTGATCGGCACGGCCCAGTACCTGTCGCCCGAGCAGGCGCGGGGCGAGCCGGTCGACGCGCGCTCGGACGTCTACTCGACGGGCTGCCTGCTGTACGAGCTGATCACCGGCCAGCCGCCGTTCGTGGGCGACTCGCCGGTGGCCGTGGCCTACCAGCACGTCCGCGAGAACGCCCCGGTGCCCTCGTCCCTCAGCCCGGAAGTGCCGCGCGCGCTCGACTCGATCGTCATGAAGGCGCTGGCCAAGAACCCGCTGAACCGCTACCAGTCCGCGGCCGAGATGCGCTCGGATCTGCAGCGGGCCCTGGCCGATCAGCCGGTGTCCGCCGAGGCGGTCATGACCGACCAGGAGCGCACCCAGTTCATCCCGCGCTCACCGTCGCATCTGACCGGGGGCGGCGTGCTGCCGCCCGGCGACGACGACGATCTGCGCAGCGAGGAGGACGAGCGCCGGCGCAAGCGGCTGATCTGGACGGGCATCGTCGCCGTGCTGCTGCTGGTCATCGGCGGCGCCGCGTACGCGATCGTGCTGCTCGGCAAGTCGGACAAGCCGAAGACGATCGAGGTGCCCTCGCTCGTCGGCCAGACTCCCGCTGCCGCCAACCAGGCGCTGACCAAGCTCGGTTTCGCACCGGACAACGATCCGGGTACCACCAGCGAGTCGTGCCCGGGCGTGACGGGTGGCCGGGTGGCTGAGGGGCGGGTCTGCACGCAGGATCCGGCCGCGCTGTCCAAGCAGACCAAGGACACCAAGATCACCTTCAAGCTCTACAAGAAGCCCACGGTGCAGGTGCCTCCGGTCATCGGTCTGCAGTACGCCCAGGCCGCCAGCACGCTGACCTCGAAGGGCCTCAAGCCCGTCCGCAAGGACGTGAACAGCGACAAGCCGGCGGGCGAAGTCATCGCCCAGGCGCCCAGGGAGTACACGGTCATCGCGGCGGGCGAAACCATCACGTTGTCGGTGTCCAACGGCAAGTCCGGCGTGCCGACGCTCATCGGCAAACAGCTCGATGCTGCCCAACAGCTGCTCAGCCAGCAGGGTTGGACCACCCCGCCGAAGGTCAATTACAAGACGACGCACGACCTGAGCGTCAACGGCGTGGTCGAGGATCAGTTCCCGGCGCCGGGCACCAGCTACCCCAAGGACCAGCTGATCACGTTGACGGTCTGGCAGTACAGCGCTCCGCCCCCGACGTGCACGACACCGCCCACGTCGCCGAGCACCTCGCCGAGCACGTCGCCGTCGACTTCGCCATCGTCGCCGACGTCGCCGCCCAACACAGGCTTCCCGATCACACCGCAGAACCTGGCTCCACCGACCGGTACCGGCACGGGTTCCGGCAGCGCCCTGCCCCCCTGCCACTAGGGGGCAGGGCGGTCCCGGCCTAGCCGGGTCGACCGGGTTCAGTCGGAGGCTCGACGGCCACCGGCAGGGTGACGATCGCCCGCAGCCCGGGCTGGTTGTCGGCCAGGCGCACCGTGCCGCCGTGCGCGCACCTAGTCGATCGTCGGTTGCGGTACCGAGCGCCGGTTCAGGGTGAAAGCTTGATGACCTGGATGTGCTCGTCGAACCGTGCGAAGTCGGCGGTGTTGAGCGTGACGATCGCCTCGATGCCGTGCACGAGCATCGTGGCAACGATGTTCGCGTCATGGACCTGCTTGCCGGCGCAGTGGTTCTGCTCCACCAGTTCAAGCAACCGGCCGCTGACTTTGTGGTCCTCGCCGACGAAGCGGCTCCGTTCCCGGATTGCTCGGGCATTCGTTGTCGCGTCGCTCAGAGACAAGCCGAGCCCGTTGCTAGCCGGCGGGCGAGTGGCCACGGCGAGATATTCGCGAACGATCTGGCCGCTGACGTAGAGCGTCGTGCCTTGGCCCGGCCACTCGTCGAGCACGGCGAGGGCAGCGACGTGATCCGCGCGTCCCTCGTCGGTGGCCGCCAGAAGCACGTTGGTGTCGAGCACTACTCGGTCAACGGCCCTGGTCGTCATACAGCTCCTCGCGTCGCCACGTGGATTCACCGGACGTACGTACAGTGGCCAGCCGAATGGGTGGTGGCGTCTCTCCAGCCACCCGCTCGGCCGCGGCTTCGCGCAAGATCTCCAGCAACTCCTGCTGCATCGACTGCTGATGGCGGGCCGCACGCTCACGCAGCGCCGAGGCCACAGACTCCGGCACATCCCGAATATGGATCGCAACCATGCAGCGATGATAGCGCTAGCGCTAGCGCTAGCGCGAGTCCCGAGATGACGGTGCGCCCGGGAGCTCGACGGCCACCGGCAGGGTGACGATCGCCCGCAGGCCGGGCTGATTGTCGGCCAGGCGCACCGTGCCGCCGTGCGCGCGGACCAGGTCGCGCACGATCGGCAGGCCCAGCCCGGTGCCGCCCGACTCGCGCGAGCGTGATCCGCCGACCCGGTAGAACCGATCGAATACGCGTTGCCGTTCGTGGGCCGGAATGCCCGGGCCGTCGTCGGTGACCTCGAGCTGCACGGTGGCCTGCCCCGCGGTGTGCCGTCCGGCGATGACGGCCACGGCCACACCGGTCCGGGCGTGGCGCACCGCATTGTCGATCAGGTTCACCACCACCCGGCGCAGCCCGTCCGGATCGCCGTCGACGATCATCGGCGCGGTGTGCGCGCTGACCGGTACGCGGGCCTGGACGTAGCCGGAGACGGTCCGGTCGACCAGGACGTCCAACTCGACCATCTCGCGCCGGCGCAACGCCCCGCCGGCCTCGTCGAGCCGGGCCGTGGCGAGCAGGTCGTCGACGAGCAGTTCCAGGCGGTTGACGTCGACCAGGGAATCCTGCACGACGGGGGTCCAGTCCTCGGGCGGCAACCGCTCGGCCACCTCGAGCTGCACCCGCAGCGACGCGATCGGCGAGCGCAGCTCGTGCGCGGCGTCGCCGACGAACGTGCGCTGCCGGGTGGTGGCGGCGTCGATGCGGTCGAGCATCGCGTTGAGCGTGACGGCCAGGCGCTGTACCTCGTCCTGGGCGTCCGGCACGGGCAGTCGCTGCTCGGCCAGCCCGGCTGCGGTGATCTCCTCGGCGCCCAGGCGCAGGCCGGCCACCGGGCGCAAGGTGCGGCCCACGATCCAGTACGTGGTGAGCGCCATGACCAGGACCGCCAGCGGGCAGCCGACCAGGGCGACGTTGCGCAGCAGGTGCACGCTCTGCTCGACGCGTCCCAGGCTGCTGGCCACCAGGACGGTCTTGTCGCGCACGGGCACCGCCGTCACGCGGAGCTGGGCGTCCAGTCCGGCCCAAGCGCCGTTGATGGTCAAGTGGCCACCGTCGCGCACCCGGGCGAGCTCGGCGGGCTTGAGCATCGGCGTTATCGCATCGGCGCCCGGTGAACTGGAGACGACCGCACCGTCCGCGTCGATCAGCTGGACGTAGTCGCCGGTACTGGAGAGAAGGGCGTTCGGCGGTTGGTCACCGCTGCGCCGCACCACGGAGGCGATGTCGTTGCCGGTCTTGCTACCGGACGAGTCGATGCCGCGGATGAGCGACAGGCGCAGCACCGCAATCAGCACCACCGTGCCGGCCACGACCGCGATCGCGAGCAGCGTGCTGGCCACGATCGTGATACGTGCCCGAAGCGACCGGGCGCGCCACCACTCACCCAGCCAGCGAAATCGCGGCCAGATCATTGTGGCGGCAGATTACCCGGACGCATTGGCCGATGCGCCGGGGCTGACCCGCGGCGCGCCGGTGTCACCGGGGTTGCCGCTCTCGGCGGCCAGCCGGTAGCCGGCGCCGCGCACGGTCTGCACGCTCTGCCGGCCGAACGGGGTGTCGATCTTGCGGCGCAGGTAGCCGACGTACACCTCGACCACGTTGGCGTCGCCCTCGTAGTGGGCGTCCCACACGTGGTGCAGGATGTCGGCCTTCGAGACGGCCTCGCCGGCCCGGCGCATCAGGAACTCGAGCAGGGCGAACTCGCGCGGGGTGAGTTCGACGTTGCGCCCGGCCCGGGTCACCGTGTGCGCGGCCGGGTCGAGCACGAGGTCGCCCACGGTGAGCGCCGCCGGCCTCGGCGTGACGCCGCGACGCAGCAACGCGCGCAGCCGGGCGAGCAGCACGACGAACGAGAACGGCTTGGTCAGGTAGTCGTCGGCGCCGAGGTCCAGGGCGTCGGCCTCGTCGTACTCGCCGTCCTTGGCGGTCAGCATCAGGATCGGCACCCAGTTCTGCCCGGCGCGCAGCCGCTCGATGATCCGATACCCGGACAGACCCGGCAGCATGATGTCCAGGATGACCGCGTCGTACGAGCTTTCCTGCGCGGCGTGCAGACCGTCCGGCCCGGTATGGGCGACGTCGACGGTGAACCCTTCCCCGATCAGGCCGCGCTGCAGCGCTGACGCCAGACGCACCTCGTCCTCGACGATCAACAGCCGCACGACGTTCGTCCCTTCTCATCACGCGAGATGTGCCGCTCCGCACGGCTGATCTCGCTTGTCGCTGATCACAGTTGTTAGTGACACAGTTGTTAGTGACACAGTGCCATCACGGTGAGTCGTGTATCAGGAGCGCTCAGCCCCATCACAGTGCATGCGGCGCATCCTCGTCTAGGTGAGTGTTAGTTCAATTTTCCGCCGTCACCACGTATTGCGGTGGGTCGTGCCGGTCGGCGTCGGTGCCGTCGTCGCGGTGATCGCCAGTGGCGTGCTGACGGCGCAGGCCAGCCCGAACCTGCCCGATCGGACGGCGGCCCAGTTGCTCGCGGACGTCGAATCCGCGCACGTCGACGGGGTGTCCGGCACGATCGTCGCGAAGTCCTCGCTGGGCATTCGCGGCCTGCCGGACTCGCTGTCCACCGGCGACGGGCTACTCGGTCTGCTGTCCGGGTCGCACACCGCCCGGGTCTGGTACGCCGGTCCGCAGCTGCAACGGTTCGCCATGATCGACACGCTGAGCGAGACCGACGTGTTCCACAACGGGCGGGATCTGTGGACCTACGACAGCGCGCAGCACGCGGCCACCCACACGACGTTGCCGCCCGACTCGGATCTCAACGATGCACCGGCCCCGACGAGCGCGCCGACCCTGACTCCCGAGCAGGCCGCCGAGCAGGCGCTGCGCTCGATCGATCCGACGACGATCGTCAGCACCGACTCCGCGCGCCGGGTGGCCGGTCGCGCCGCGTACGAGCTGGTGCTGGCGCCGCGGGATGCCACGTCGCGGGTCGGGTCGGTGCGCATCGCCATCGACGGTAAGACGAGCATCCCGCTGGGTGTTCAGGTCTACGCCAAGGGCAGCCGCTCGCCGGCCGTCGACGTCGCGTACACGCGGATCAAGTACGGCGTTCCGGATCACGACAACTTCACGTTCCACCCGGCGAAGACCGTCAAGGTCAAGGAGACGTCGGTGATCCCGGGCAGCTTGCCCGGCGGCGAGTTCACGACGATCGGGCAGGGCTGGGCCACCGTCGTGCGGGTGCGCTCGGCCGACCTGAAAGCCAGCACGGCTGAGAATTCGTACCTCAAGAACCTGCCCCGTATCACCTGGCCGGGCGGATCGGGCCGGCTGTTCGAGACGAACTCCGGTCTCGTCACGGCCGTCATCAGCGACGACGGCAGCATCTACGCCGGCGCCGTCGACAAGAACGTCCTCATCTCCGCCGCCCGCGCGCACAAATAATGACCCTGATTCATCCGCCTGATTCGGATCCGAGCTCGCCCCACTCGCTGGCGCTCGGGGGCAATCTCGGATCCGAGCGCGACTCCGTCGCGCCCGCATCGCGGCCGGCGGGCTCTTCGCGCAAGCGCTCATCGCGTGGTCAGTCCACTGTGGACAGTTCGTCGTCGGCGTTGGCCATTGCGAGCGACGGGCTCACCAAGCGGTTCCGGGGCGGGCAGGTCGCGGTCGATCACGTCGATCTGCGGGTGCCGGTCGGCTCGGTGTACGGCTTCCTCGGGCCGAACGGTTCGGGCAAGACCACCACGATCCGGAT